>JADKHO010000001.1:333750-667500 GCA_016721765.1 Bacteroidota bacterium | reverse complement strand
TTTTTTTGGGGGGGGGGGGGAGCAAGGGGGGGGGGGGGAGGGCGTGTTTTCCCCTCCCCCCTCCCCCGGGGGGGGGGGCGGGGTGGGTTTTTTTTTTTTTTTTTTTTTTTTTTGGGTGGTGGGGGGGGCGCCCGCTTTTCCTTTTTTGTTGTTGGGGGGGGGGGTTTTGTTGGGTTTTTTTTTTTTTTTTTTTTTTTTTTGGGCCCGGGGGGGGGCCCCTTTTTCCTTTTTTTTTGGCCCCGGGGGGCTTTGTTCACATCTATTTGTTTATTTTGTTTTTGCATGCTCATGAATGCGCCACCGTTCCAAACTTACTTAAGCCTCAGGGCGCATTTGCGGAAAAAATAATACATCTTGAATAGAATTCGAATTGGTCATAATCATGGCCAGTCGGTCAATTCCAATTCCAAGTCCGGAGGTGGGAGGCATTCCATAATCGATGGCACGTAAAAAATCTTCATCCAATTGCATGGCTTCTTCATCGCCGCGTTTGGCGAGCTCTAATTGTTCTTCAAAACGCGCGCGTTGGTCAATTGGGTCGTTTAACTCACTGTATGCATTGCAAATTTCTTTGCCGTTACAAATGGCTTCAAAGCGCTCCACCAAACCGGGCATGCTGCGGTGTTTCTTTGCCAGCGGGCTCATTTCCTGCGGATAATCTGTTATGAAAGTAGGTTGAATCAAGAGTGCTTCGCATTTCTCTCCAAAAATCTCATCAATAATTTTTCCGCGCCCCATGCTTTTGTCCACGTGTACACCAATACTTGCAGCAGCGGCAGTCATTTGCTCTTCATTCATTTCGGTGATATCGATTCCGGTAAATTCTTTAATGGCGCCATACATGGTGTAGCGTTTCCAAGGACGGTGAAAATTAATTAAATTTTCGCCCACTTGTACTTCGGTGGTTCCATGAATGTCCATGGCAATTTTCTCTACCATTTCTTCCACTAAATCCATCATCCAGTTATAATCTTTATACGCCACATACAACTCCATTTGCGTAAACTCCGGATTGTGAAAACGGCTCATTCCCTCATTGCGGAAATCTTTGGCAAACTCATACACGCCATCAAAACCGCCAACGATTAGCTTTTTTAAATACAATTCGTTGGCAATACGCAAATACAATTTCATGTCGAGCGTGTTGTGATGTGTATGAAATGGGCGTGCAGCAGCACCTCCGTGAATGGGTTGTAAAATCGGTGTTTCTACTTCAAGATAACCTTTATTGTTTAAAAAGCCACGCATGCTATTGGTGAGTTGAGTGCGCTTGCGAAAAGTATCTTTTACTTGTGGATTTACAATTAAATCGAGGTAACGCATGCGGTAGCGTTGTTCCGGATCAGTAAAAGCGTCAAACACATTCCCTTCTTCATCTGTTTTAACTACTGGCAGGGGTTTTAACGATTTGCAGAGCAATTTTAAATTGGTCACATGAAGGGTAGTTTCTCCGGTTTGTGTGGTAAACACATAGCCACTTACGCCAATTATATCACCGATGTCGAGCAGTTTTTTAAACACGGTATTGTACATGGTTTTATCTTCACCTTCGCAAATATCATCACGGCGCACATAAATTTGAATTCGACCGGTAGAGTCTTGTATTTCGGCAAAGGCAGCATTGCCCATAATGCGGCGGGTCATGATTCGGCCTGCGATGCTGATGTTTTTATATGAAATTTTATCGCGTTCGTAATTCTCCGAAATATCTTTGGCATTTGAATTTACCTCAAATAAATCCGCAGGATAGGGATTGATTCCCAGTTTTAATAGTTCGTTGAGACTATTTCGTCTCACCACTTCCTGTTCGCTTAATTCTGTGCTCATTTTATAAATAATTTTTGCAAAGATAGAAATGGAATTGGGTTACGGATAAGGAATTGTTGCGAATTTACGAACTGGAATGCGCGAATAATTTTGTGAAAAACGGCTTACAAATCAAGCGGATTAAAAATGAAATCCTGGTTTGTCAAACATATAATAAAATCAAATCTGCAAGGACATTTGAATAGATTGAAATAAGCCCAGAAAAGGCTTTTACTTGCAATAAGCCCTATTTCCCTCTCCACAAAATGAATCCGAGCGGACCAGTGGAGAGGGATTTTTTAGGGACTGCATTAATGTTACGGCATTAGCTGCAGGTGTGTATCTTAATAAAACTGAAATTGATAATCTTTTGAAAAAAAAGGGAACTTCAAAAATGTGTGCTTTAAAAATGAGGGGGCAAGCTGTCGGCGAATTAACCTCATAACTTTTTGACAGCTTGCTATCCCTCATGAAACTCAAGCTTCGCTTTTCTTACCCAACATCAACACCTCGTTCACCACAATTTCAGTGATGTACTTTTTCTCCCCTTCTTTGTTGTTGTAACTGCGGCTTGTGAGTTTACCTTCAATGGCCACTTCACTTCCTTTGTCAAGATATTTCTCCACGATATCGGCTGTTTTTCCCCAGGCAACAAGGTTGTGCCAACAGGTTTCGGTTACCTTTTCACCGGCTGCATTTTTATAGCTTTCGTTGGTGGCTAAATTCACCCGGGCTACTTTTTTGCCCTTGTCTAAACTTTTTACATCCGGCGCTGCGCCTAGATTTCCAATCAGCCTTACGCTGTTTCTTAAATTGCTCATGTTTTTGTTTTTAATTGTTTGTATTTATTTTTTGTTGAATGGATTTTACTGTACTTATATACCGCAAGTGCGCTGCTATCCATTCATAATTTTCGTAGCGCGTTTGCTGTTGTTCGATATAAGCGTGAAACAAATTTTTTTGAAACGGAAACGTGGTGCAATGAATTTTAAAATAGTAGTTCATGTTTGCTTTTTTTCGTTTTGTTTTTGATAAATTTTACGATGCAAAAATGGGGGCGCAACTAGCGCTTTGCAATACTTAAAAGAGGTGATTTTAAGTTGCAGCTTTTTTTAGTGCTAAAAATTCTTGTTTAAATAGATGCTTGAAAGCCTTGTATTCATTGATGTTAAGAAAATGAGGAGGTAAACGAATCTGACAAACTATTTCTTTTTTTTAATAATTTTGCAATGAATTTTTAAAATATAAATCGCAATGAAAAAACAACTCTTTAGCAGCTTGGTAGCCCTACTATTTACTGCTTTACACCTGTATGCACAAAATTATATCACGCAAGTAAAACCAATCGGAAGCAAAACTTGGGGATACGCCAATTTGAAGGGCGAAATCATACTAAAGGCTGATTATGTGAAATGCTGGAAATTTTCGGAAGAAGGTTTAGCGCTTATTTACGACGTGAAAGAGAAGCAATTTTACTTCATAAATTTAAAAGGCGAAAGATTAAAAACCGAAATTGAAGGATATAGAATGAAGGAGGGATTTGGGCTTAACTTTAATACCGAAGGCTTTGTTGACGGCATGGCCTTGGTGAAATACCTAAACAAATGGGGTTATTTAAATGCAGCCGGAAAGCTTGCCATAAAAGCGCAATACGACGATGCATCTTATTTTAACAAGGGATTTGCAACCGCAAAAAGGGGCGACAAGTTCTTTGTGCTAAACAAAGCAGGTGATGAAATTTTATTGCCGGGCAATGTAATAGATATAAATGAATTTGCTGAAGGATTGGCTCCGTTTCGTGCTGCCGATAAGCAATTTGGATTTGTTGGTGTGGATGGCAAAATTGCAATTCCCGCCCGTTTCGAAAGTGTAGGCTATTTTAGCAATGGATTGGCTTGGGCTAAAGCGAGTGGTGGATTATTGGGGTACATTAATACAAAAGGTCAATGGGTTATTAAGCCACAATTTACAGCCGGCAAGGACTTTGACAAGGAAAGCGGAATTGCTCGTGTGAAGGTGGAAGATAAATGGGCATTTATATCAAGCGATGGAAGCTTTAAAAAACTATACGATGGTGAAGTTTTAAATGATTTTAGCGAAGGATTGGCTGAGGGAAAGAAAAATGAGAAGATAGGCTTTTACGATAATACCGGTAAATGGGTAATTGAACCGCAATTTGATGGCTCCCGTGATTTTAAAAACGGATATGCCGCCGCTAAAAAAGGAGATAAATGGGGCATAATCGACAAACAAGGAAAATGGATTATTGAACCCACCTATGAAGGCATTAAGGATATGGAGTTGGTGAAGTAATAAACATGAATTTTATAAAAGCCCGGAATTTCTACCGGGCTTTTTTGTTTCTAATTATGAATTTACTGTCGCTACAAATAACTGCAATTGTGTAAGGCTATTTAATACCGTGTAAACATTGTAGTTGGCAATATTTCCAAAGTCACTGTCCAGCGCCGAATTTTTTTGGGGAAGAGGAGTGCTTGATTGAGCATTGTATTTTACAATTACTTCTTTTAACTGAGCCATTAATTTGGCTCCTTTTCCATCATTGTAAAAATTGTTGCCCAGTCCACCATCTTCTATCAAAATGTTTTTTGCCTCAAAATCAACTGGAATTGTTTTCTCGCCGATTGCATTTTCTACAATAAGCGTTTTTAGTTGGGTGCACAATAAATTTATTTCATCCAGCATTTTTGTGTTTTCGTTGCTCGTAGCGGCAGAAGTATGACTGGCATGCATGCGTGTGAGCACGGCTTCACTTTGTAAGTAGTTGTACATTTTTAATTGGAGCTCTTTTTTGGGTGGCCGAACATTTAGCAGCATAAATAAAATACTAGTTGCACCTACCAAAAGAATTGATGTTACGATAGTAGTTGTTTTAGTATCCGGATTTTTAATGCCGGTGAAGAAATAGAGGGGAATAAATGCAAATGCAGAAAGTCCAACCGTTGAAAACCACAATATGCTTGCTCCCGGCCAATGCATTACTTTAAAAAGGGTGGATAAGCAATAAAGAATTCCAACAAAAGCTCCCAGCCCTATTACTACTTTATTTTGCGAAGAAGCTGCTTCTTTGCTTTTGGTGAGAAAAAGCAGAGGTAAAAAAATAAGACTTAATAAAAATACCCCTAGTACCAACATTGCACCGGCACCCGGCCAATGCATTAATTTAAATAAGGATCCGGCCATTAAAAAAATAACAGCAGTTGTTCCACTAACCAACATTGTTTTTTTCATTGCGTAATAGTTTTTAAAGGTTAATAATAAGAGGGTTTCTTCTTCAATTTCTTTCAGCTCTTTCCTGAAAAAGCGGGAAATGGTTTGCTGATAAATCGTTTCAAAATTATCCTCCGGTTTGCACTCACTTTCTAGAATGCAACAAATATGATCCAGGAGGTTTAGTTGCAGGTCCTCCATTTCCACTCCCCGGTTTTTAATGTCGAGAAGTATAAAATCAATTTGTTGTTCACTTAGCGTATACATTATCCGAGCTGCGGTTTAATGTCGAGTAAAAATTTCATCGTGTTTAGGTAATCGGCAAATTCACTCACTTTTTCTTTACTCGTTGTTTTTCCCTTTTTCGTAAGTGTGTAATATTTGCGCACCCTTTTTCCAATGTTCATTACCTCGGTAGTAACACTGCCTTCGTCTTCCAAAGCATGAAGCGTAGGGTACAATGCACCTTCGGTAATTTGAATTTTATCGCCCGTAAGTTCTTTTACTTTTTGGGTGATTTCATATCCGTACATTTTTTTGTTGTCGGACAATAACTTTAAAACGATTGTTTTTAAAGTTCCTTTGATTAGTTCTGATGAATACATAGGACAAATATACATAAGATATTTATGCATAAGTGAACTGAGTTAAAAAAATTATTTAAGTAATTGAAAATCAGCTTAAAAAATTTTAAGCAAACTTCATTGTACAACAATTTGAATTATTACTGAGAATGGTAATAGCATATCGTTATTCTTTATGGTTATTTACATCCAATGCAATTAAATACTAAGCATTTCGATTTAAAAAACAAAAAACAATTATGAAAAAAATAATGTGCACAGTATGGTTAATTGCCGCCTCTTATTGTTCAATTTATGCACAGGCCGGGGCTTTAGACAACTCATTTGGTGTAGGAGGAAAAGTAATTACCGATTTTGGACCAACGTCTACTTCCCGGGCACAATCCATAGCCGTGCAAAGTGATGGCAAAATTTTGGTGGCCGGATACAATACCACGGGCGGCAGCAGCGGAACAAAAGCTGATTATACGCTAGTGCGATACAATACCAACGACACACTCGATAATACCTTTGATACAGATGGAATAGTAACAACCGATTTTTTAAGTTTTAGCAATGTCAGTTTAGGCGATTTAGGTAACACCATGATGGTGCAACCGGATGGAAAAATTTTGGTAGCCGGGACATTAGTTGACCTTGCGTTTAATCCCACCTCTTATAGTTTTGGAGTGGTTAGATATACCACAAGCGGTGCATTGGACAATAGCTTTGGAGTAAATGGTAAAGCGTCGTTTGTGGGAGAAGGGTATTGTGAATCGATTGCACTGCAGGCAGATGGAAAAATACTGTTGGCAGGTCATGGTGCAGGCAGCCCCGATTTTCACCTGAGTCGATTAAACAGCAATGGAACTTTAGACAACAGTTTTGGAATTAATTTTGGCCAGGAAACCTATATAGTGGGTCCTTCTAATGTGCAAACAAATTCACTGAGTTTCGCACACTCAGTGTTGGTGCAAGCGAATGGAAAAATTCTTGTAGCGGGTTATTATTATTTTAATCCAACGGGCGGAGCGCATCGATTTATTGTAATTCGTTTGAACAGCACCGGATCGTTTGATTCCAGCTTTGGTAACGGCGGTGTGGTTTATGGCGATTTGATAGATCCCAATTTAAATATGGGAAGCTACACCGATAATGCTTTCGCAGCGGCTTTGCAGCCGGATGGAAAAATTTTAATGGCCGGAGCAGCATGCTCCAATTTTTCGAACTGTGATTTTGCATTGGTTCGTTTTAATAGTAATGGTACTATGGACCCAAGTTTTGGCTCGAATGGTGTGGCAACTACAAATCTTGGTTTGGGATTAGAAGAAGCGCGTTCCATTGCTCTACAAAGCGACGGAAAAATAGTGTTGGCCGGAACTACCAATGGTGGAAGCGATGTTGCCTTGGTTCGATTTACTTCCACCGGTGCACTCGATATGACTTTTGATACGGATGGAAAAGTTATTACAACTGTGGGAAGTGCTAACGACATTGCCAGGTCGGTTGCGCTTCAAGCAGATGGGAAAATTGTGGTTGCCGGTACAAGAGAAACCGGGGCGAAAGCCGATTTTTTTGTACTTAGATATACTAATAATCTAGTAGGTCTTAGTGAAGTAACAAATGAAAAAAGTCAATGGTTTATTCAGCCCAATCCAAGCTCGGGTTTGTTTCATGTAATCGCCAAACAGCGTGGTGCCAATTTAAATCCGGCTATCGAAATATATAACGCGTTTGGTAAACTGGTTTATCATAAATTAGAAATAGATATGTCCGCTCCAATTGATATATCGGAGCAAGCAAATGGAATTTATTTTGTTAGAGTTATAAGCGAAGCGGAACAGCATACTCAACGTATAGTAAAGCAGGAGTAACAATGCAATAGGGCGAAAGCACTTTAAAGCGATAGGAATTTATTGAAATTACGTGTTTTATTTTACCGTAGAAGTTGGTTATATAACATCATTTAACTTTTATTCGGGTGATGGGAATTACTAAACCCAAAAAATCCTTTACTTTTAATTCCCAAAAAATCCCCGCGTGATACACCTGAAGCAAATCAATAAATCATATACGGTAGGCAATAACAGCATGCATGTGCTTAAAGGAATCGATTTGCACATTAAGCCGGGTGAGTTGGTTTCCATCATGGGGTCTTCCGGGTCAGGTAAATCAACCTTGCTAAATATTTTAGGTCTTCTCGATAATTATGATTCGGGTGAATACAAGTTGAATAATATTTTGATGCGCGATTTATCTCAAGCGAAAGCGGCACAATTGCGCAATAAATTTTTAGGTTTTGTGTTTCAATCGTTCAACTTATTGGCATTTAAAAATGCCCGCGAAAATGTTGCTCTTCCCTTGTATTATCAAAAAGTGAATCGTAGAGAGCGCAATAAAATAGCGATGGAGTATTTAGAGCGTGTAGGCTTAAGCGATTGGGCCGACCATTTACCGAGCGAGTTAAGCGGTGGACAAAAGCAGCGCGTAGCCATTGCACGAGCACTAATTGCAAAGCCGAAAGTTATTTTTGCCGATGAACCCACTGGAGCACTCGACAGTGCTACTTCTCAGGAAGTGATGAATATTTTTAAAGAAGTAAACAAGCAAGGAATTACCATTGTAATTGTTACACACGAAGACGATATCAGCAAAATGACCGACCGCATTATTCGATTAAAGGACGGGTTAATAGTGAACGAAAATTAAGCATAATTAAATTTTACAAATCTCCCTTTATACAGCATAAGGGTAAGTGCAACTCACATGTTCGACCGCGACAAATGGCAAGAAATACTGGGTACCATCAGCAAAAATAAGCTGAGGACCTTTCTCACGGCTTTTAGTGTGGCTTGGGGTATTTTTATTTTGATTGTATTGCTAGGCGCGGGTCAAGGTTTGCGCAATGGAGCAGAATCGCAATTTTTAAGAGATGCTGTAAATAGCGTGAACATTGAAGGAGGCAACACTACTATGCCATATAAAGGAATTCAACCCGGCCGAAGAATTCAATTAACAAATGAAGATTATGCGCTCATCAGTCAAAATGTAAAGCACATTGAACACAGCAGCGCCGTGTTTTATGGTTGGAACTCGAAAATGATGAGTTATAAAAACCGCCATGGTTCCTACACCTTTCGTTCCTGCTTACCCGATCACGACTACCTCGAAAATGCCTCCATTCTTACAGGTAGATTTATCAACAATAACGACATAAAGGAATACCGAAAAGTATGCGTTATAGGCACACCGGTGCGCGATGAATTATTTAAAACAGAAGATCCGATAAATAAATTTATTGATGTAGAAGGCACTCCCTTTAAAGTAATTGGCGTCTTTACCGATCCCGGAAATGGAGATTTACCCCGAATTTATGTTCCGCTATCCACCATACAACGTGCCTATAACGGTGAAAATAAAATCGACAATATATGGGCGAGCATTGATAAAGAAGCTTTTGAAAATGGTGCCGGAATGGTAAATCAAATCCGCAATTTAATGGCGGCAAAACACAATTTTGACCCCGCCGATTTAAATGCTGTACGGGTAGACAACTGGAGTGAAGAGTACAAGCGCATCATGACCATGTTAGATGGCATTAAGATTTTTGTTTTAATCATTGGCATTTTCACGCTTATTGCCGGAGTAGTGGGAGTAAGCAACATTATGATGATAATTGTAAAAGAACGCACAAAGGAAATTGGCGTACGAAAAGCACTTGGAGCAACTCCTACTTCTATTGTTATGTTGATTGTTCAAGAGTCGGTTTTTATTACGGCTGTAGCCGGATATGTAGGATTAGTGCTAGGTGTAGGTGTATTGCAATTGATGAGTGATAACATTAAGGGTGATTTTTTTCAAAACCCCGAAGTAAATTTTAACGTGGCCATATCAGCTACTTTATTGATAATTGTTGCGGGTGCTTTAGCGGGATTATTTCCTGCATTACGTGCATCGAGAGTGGAACCGGTTGAAGCATTGAGAGCTGAATAAATCTAACTAAAACAAAAACGTTTCTTACGAGTGAAAAGTTAAAAGCAAATAAATAATGTTTGATAGAGATAATTGGCAAGAGATTTACGCAACTATAAAGAAAAATAAGTTGCGCACCTTACTCACTTCCTTAGGGGTGGGTTGGGGAATTTTTATGTTGGTTATTATGCTGGGCGCCGGAAACGGATTAAAGAATGGGGTAATGAATGATTTTAAGGGAACTGCCACCAACAGTTTTTTTATGTGGACGCAAAAAACCACTAAACCCTACAAGGGCATGAAACCTGGGCGATATTTTAATTTTAACAATGGAGATGTGGTAGCACTTTCGCAATTAAAGGAGCTCTCGGTGGTATCTCCGCAAAATCAATTAGGAGGATGGCGGGGAGGAAACAGTGTGATGCGCGGCTTAAAAACAGGCAATTATGAAGTGAATGGTATCTATCCAAATTTAGCAAAAATAAAAGCAGTTAAAATTACAAGTGGACGTTATTTAAACGAAAATGATATCCGCGAAAAGCGCAAAGTATGCATCATTGGAACGCGTGTGGTAGAAGAATTATTTAAAACGGGAGAGAATCCAATTGGGGAATACATTCGCATAAACGGGGTTTATTTTAAAGTAATTGGTACAACAGTTCCCTTGTCGAATGGCGGAGAAGCGCGCCAAGATGCTCAGCGAATTGAATTGCCTTTTACTACCTTTCAAAATGCGTTTAATTACGGAGATATTGTGGGCTGGTTTGCCATTTCTTCAGCACCCAATATAGAGGCTTCGGTAGCAGAGGAAAAGGTGAAAGCATTGGTAAAAGAACGACATAAAATTGCACCCGAAGATATGCAGGCAGTGGGAAGTTGGAACATGGAAATGCAATACAATAAAATGAACGGTTTATTTACCGGAATAAACATGTTGGTGTGGTTTGTGGGAATAGGAACCCTCATTGCCGGTGTAATTGGAATCAGTAACATTATGCTCATTATTGTGAAAGAACGTACCAAAGAAATTGGTGTGAAACGCGCCTTAGGAGCTACCCCATTTTCGGTAACATCTCAAATTATTATGGAATCTGTTTTTCTCACCTCCTTTGCGGGATATTTTGGTTTGGTGATAGGAATATTTTTGCTGGAAGCAGTGAACGCTGCAATTGGTCCCGAAGTGCCCATGTTTAATAATCCAACGGTTGATATATCCATTGCTATTGTTTCGCTTTCGGTTTTGATTGTGTGTGGCGCTTTGGCGGGGTTAATACCGGCAAGAAGGGCCGTATCGGTGCATCCCGTGGAAGCATTGCGTGCAGAATAAATAAATAATTAATCCCCTTTTAAGGGAGAAAGAAAACGATTTGATTAACATTGAAATTAGGAACAGTTTGACCCATTTAAACATCGCGAAAAAAAAGAAAATATGATTAAAAAAATTGTAAAAATTGTTTTGGGAGTAGCCTTACTAGGCGTTTTTGTTTGGACTTTTTATTTTTTGTACAAAAAATCCGAACAAGCACCTGTGGTGTATCAAACCATAAGCCCTTTTGATACCGCAATAGTGAAAAAAACGGTTGCCACCGGTAGCGTTATCCCGCGAAGGGAAGTGAACATGAAAGCTCAAGTTTCGGGCATTGTAGAAAAGATGTATGTGCTGGCCGGACAGGAAATAAAAGCCGGAGATGTAATTGCAAAAGTTAAAATTATTCCCAACATGGTGAGTCT
This sequence comes from Bacteroidota bacterium, assembly GCA_016721765.1. NCBI lineage: Bacteria > Pseudomonadati > Bacteroidota > Bacteroidota bacterium. The sequence goes on along the minus strand of JADKHO010000001.1, from coordinate 656,197 downwards.
AGCCAATGCCGAGAACAGGCTCAATCAAGCTAAAATAAGTTATGACAATGCCAAAGTGGAATACGATAGAAATGCATCTCTGCTTAAACAACAAGTTATTGCGCAAGCCGAAATTTTGCCCTTTGAACTAAGGTTAAAATCAACACAAGAAGAGGTGGATGCATCCGAAAATAATTTGCAATTAATAAAGGAAGGCGTTACCAAAAGTGCCGGAAATGCAACCAATACTTTAATTCGCAGTACCATTACCGGGATGGTGTTGGATGTGCCCATTAAGGAAGGAAGCAGTGTGATTGAAAGCAATACATTTAATGAAGGTACTACTATTGCTTCTGTTGCAAACATGGGTGAAATGATATTTGAAGGCAAGGTGGATGAAAGCGAAGTAGGTAAAATAAAATTAGGAATGGAATTGGTGCTAACCATTGGTGCCATTGATGCCGAAAGCTTTAAAGCAAACCTCGAATACATCGCCCCTAAAGGAGTAACGGAGAATGGCGCTATACAATTTTTAATACGGGCTGCCATTAATAAGAGTGTGGGTGGCTCATTTTTGCGTGCCGGTTATAGCGCTAATGCGGATATTATTTTAGATAAAAAAGACAAAGTATTATCGGTGCCTGAAACGGTGTTACAGTTCGAGAAAGACAAAACCTTTGTGGAAATAGAAAAAGCTCCAAATACCTATGAAAAACGCTTTTTAAAGACAGGTTTATCCGATGGGGTTAACATTGAGGTGTTGGATGGGGTAAAGAAAGCCGATAAAATTAAAGTTCCCGAAATGAATGGCATGGGTGCCGCTAAACAAGGATAAAAAAAGAGGCTGCCTCCTATTAGGGAACAGCCTCTTTTTTTTTTGGGATTTAGTAAAATTATTTTTTGATATTCGAATTCACCACTTTAGGCATTCCTGTTGCAGGAACTTCCCAAATAACCGCCATCACTTTCATGTTAGCTTGATTCCAAGTTGATTTTAGCACTATTGATGCAGATAAATCAAAACGCTGACCGGCTGTAATTGCCGCACTGTTATTTATTTTCACTCCTTTGTAATCAGGACCGTTAGAAGCGCGCCATACATTGCGGTGTACATAAGTCAATACCGGTGAGGAAACTCCGTCAACAGTTTGCTTCGAAACAATATTATCTTCCAATACATAAATGGATAAACGATAATCTTTTCCGACCGCTATAGCAGAATAAAATTCAATATTTGCCGTTACGTTCATTGTGCCTCCATCTATACCTTTAGATATATGAACCCCGGCAACAACCGGCTGATTAGAGAAATAAACTGCTTGCGATTTTACCCAATTAACATTACTGGAAATATTTGCAGAAACTCCTTTTTTAATTGCATTTACATACATGGTTGGAATAGCTGTAATGTTATAATTAGAAGCATTTTCCATGAGCGTTGCAGTTGGGTTATTCATAGCAGAAACATTTGAACTTTCGTACACTTTCATGCATGAAATGTTACTGCCTTCCAACACTTTAACGCAGGAGTCAAAAGTTGGTCCACCGTATGCACCACAAGGCCCACACCAATCTTCGGTAAAGTGAATATAAGCTGCGCGATTCACTTTTTCGATGTATTCGCAAGAGCCATCATCTTCAGTAGCATCGGCATTAAAGGTTAAGGAACTTTCATCCATACAGCCTGGTACAGCAATTTTTTCATCGGCTTTCTTTTTACAAGCGCCTAATGAAATAAGCGCTATACTTAAAATAAAAATTATTTTTTTCATTTGTTCTGCTTGGGTTTAAAGATTATTATTCTTCAAATAAACAAAATTTTTGGCAAATTGCAAATGATAAAAATTGTTTAGGGACGCAGCATGCCTAACTTTTAGTCAACCCAATTAATTTAGGATTTCATTCAAAACAAAAAAGGCACGCAGTTAATTTTTGCGTGCCTTTTTATAAGTTAAAAATTGACTTTATTGGGTAACAACTAATTTATGGGTGCTTGCGGAATTGCCCGACACTACGCATAAAAAATAAATCCCGGGGTTTAATCCTTTGCTTGAAAAAGTAAAGCTGTGGTTTCCAAGAGAAAGATTCTCATTTTGAATTAAGTTCATAACTGCTTTACCTGTAATATCAAACAGTTCAGCACTTAATTCTTGCGCCTTTTTTATACCAATAGTCAGGTTAAAGTTACCATTAGTAGGATTGGGTTGTAATGAAAAATGAAGCACATTAGTTAAGTCAGTAATTCCAACTGCCAACAAAGGGTGTGTAAAATCAGCACCGGATGTTAGCGGTGAAGTTGTTTGCGGTCGAAAATCATTCACATTAAAATCATAAGGATTGGTGAGCTGAATATCGGCACCTTGAGGCAGTGCACTGTTGCTGTTAGCAGTAAAAAAATTGGCGATGTCGAATGTGCTTCCGGCATTTACTTGAGTAGTTGCTCCCATTCCCGCAAATACATTGTTTTTAAAAACCAAAGTATTGGCAATTGCGTTGGCTTCTGAAGAGGAACCATCAATGTGCAATCCGGTAGGCCAATCCGTGAAAACGGAATTGAAAATAGAAATACTTGAATTTCTTCGGATGCGCAAAGCTCTTTTAAATTTTGCATCAATTACATTGGAGGTACTTCCGCGGTAAGGACCAATTTCAGTTATGTTGGAGAAAATTGCTCCGGTAATTGGAGTTGCTGTGGTTCCTCCGGCATTGTTATCGGATTCAAATCCTTCGCTGGTGCTGCAGGTGCACTGATCGGCCAAACCCGGTTCGCGCACACCTAATAAAAACTGACAATTTCCACGATAGCCATTATCCGTATCAAAGTTATCATCCACACCACAATAAGCAACTAGGTTATAGCAATTCACAGTGCCACCAAACCATTCAAAGGAATCATCGTTGCTAAAGCTCACTTGAACGTGATTCACAACCGTTCCTAATCCTAATGAACCTAAAGTTAAACCATTAATTTCTTTATCAGGTTGAAAAGGAAATCCTGCAAATTCAATTCTTACATAGGAAAACACCCCGGAATTATCCATGTCATTATTTCCCCCGTATTTGGCTTTTAAGCTATCTAAACCACCTTCAATTACAGCTGTTCCGCCGGGTTGGTTATTGCTGGCATTTCCCAAAATAATTACGCCTCCCCAATCTCCAGGTGCACGACTACCTGCAGCAAAATTACTTGTAAATACAATAGGACTAGAGGAGGTTCCTTGTGCTTGAATTTGTGCACCTCTTGTAATAATTAAGGTTCCTTCGGTAGCTTTATCTCCGCGAATAATTACTCCGGGTTGAATGGTAAGCACTGCATTATTTGTAACGTACACTTTGTTTTGCAAAAACACAGTTGTTCCGGTTGTCCAAGTAGTATTACTTGTTATATCCGAATTTACAGTAGTTGTAGTAGCAGGATAATTAACACTTTGCGGATCCCAGTTTGTCCAACCGTCGGTCCATGCTGCAGCGGGTGCTGGGGCAAATGCTCCACGGTAAGAAGTTGCGGTAAAATTTTGTGCCAATGCACTTAAGCTTAGAAGTGCAGTTGAAAGTAAAGTGTAAAATTTTTTCATGTTTCTTTAATTTTATGCTGCAAAGAAACAGGATGTATGTTGCGCGAATATTAAGTTGTAGTTATGCTATGTTTATAATTAGCGTGAAATAAGTTTACACTTGCAATTAAAATGAATACCCTAAAGTGAAAGAAACTACACGTGCAGCATTGCTTTTTTGAATGGTGTTATCTGCTTCGGAATTGTATTTCTTATTTTCATCAACATCCTGATAAAACACACTGTTTTGAGCCAAAGCATCGCGCAAGTTAAGTTTTAGCTCGAGGTGTTTGAAAAAGGTTTTGGTAACCTGAAAATCCAAAGAAGTTCGGGCGCTTTCGTATACGTCCCGTTCATAAACATTTCCTGCAGTTTCGATTCTGCGTCCTACCCGATTAAGTGAGGTAGAAAAAGTAAATTTCTTATTGGGTGCGGTGTATTGCAAGCCACAATTTAATACATAGGGCGATTGTCCCTGCAAGGTTCTGTTTTTTGCATTTGATCCAACAATTTTACTTACATCTACTTTCGATTTAATTAAAGCTGCATTTGTAAAAATAGCGATACCGTTTAAAGTTTCATTTTCGTTTCCAAGCAAGTAGGCTAAATTCACACGATACTCTAATTCTAATCCATAGTTGGTGGCAAGAGGAGCATTTTCAAAAGTTAAGAGCCTGTCTTCGTTGGAAGAGTTTACCTGTTCAATTGCATTCTTAAATTTTTTGTAAAAAGCTGTTGCTGAAATAACTTGGCCATTTCCCGGAAAATACTCATACTTTAAATCAAAATTATCAATTTGTGCACGTTCCAATTTTGGATTTCCTTTACGGGAATAATTGGTTAAAAAATCGAAATAGCCAAAGGAAGCCAACTCACGAAACTCAGGGCGCGCAACTGTTTTAGAGTAGCATAAGCGAATATTGGATTTCTCGGAAGGTGAAAAAATTAAATTGGCAGAAGGCAATACATCCAGGTAACTGGTATCAATTACCGAAAGCGAACCATCATCGTTATTGGTGTTTAATTTTTGGTTATAGGATTCCACTCTCACGCCCCAAATAAAACGTAAATTCTCTAAAAATTGATTGTCGAGCATTACGTAACCGGCATTTAACATTGAACTTGCCGTGTATTTGTCGTTTTGTTTTGTAGCCTCTTCTAACTTAAATCCACCTTTTTTAGGACCAATTAAACCCATGTTTTCACCTGCAAAGATTGATTCTTGTGGGAGCAATAAAAGCTGCTTATCAAACTTTACCGCATTGGCTGAAAACCCAACAATGTCATACTTTGTGTATCCAAAGGTTCGTGATGTAAATTCACGGTTGCGCATTTGATGAAAGCCCCCAATTTTTAGGTTGTTTTTAATTTCACCGATCTTAAAGGGTTTTGATATATCGTAGTTAGCGCTGTAAATTTTTTCATTGTTTACTGAGCTAAAAATACTGCCTCCCGAACTGGGTGTAGTACCGGTAACATTAATGGCAGCAGTATATTCAGGAAGTGGGTCGCTTGGCAAAGCATCCGGACTAATGTCTTTTTTCTCGTAAATCATTCGTCGCAAATCGGGTACAATGCGCTTAATATCGCTATAACCGAGTGTCCACTTAATCTTTACCTCTGATGTTTTTAAATAATGTTCACCTCCAATTTGACCGGTGTACATTCTGTTTTGCATATACTGCATAGCATTTGATTTTTCGAGGATACGCTCACCTGCATTATTTGCTAGGTCGCGCATTCCTTCACGCGAAAGCACTTTATCCTCGCTGTTGATGTTAAACATATTTTTAAACGTAATTTCGGAATTGGAGCCAACAGAATATGCAAAATTCGCTAAAGCCCCCGCCAATACTTGTTTCGAATATTCTTTGTCGCTGTATGATTTTTGGAGTACCGGCTTTTCATTTATTTGTTCTTCATATTTATTTCGCTCTACAGTAGTAATTTTATTTGAGTTGTTATAAGTAAGCGCAACAATAGTCCCAAGGCGGTTTTTGGCTACTTTAGAAATGCGACCAAAGGTATACTGAAAGCTCATTGGCGCATTCGCTTTTTCGGTGCTAAGCGCCCAATCGTTTTTCATTAGTTTAGCCGCTTCTCCTTTTTCGGCAGGTGTAAATTTTTGAAACTCCTCTGTGCTCGGCAAGTTTGGTAATGCCCGTGTACCGTCGTCCCAACCGGCAAAATCAGTCTTCCCACCAGTATAAGTAGTAAATTCTTTACCGGTACTTAAGCTGTTATACCCCGAAGAGAGGGACACCGAATTAAAATTACTATCCGGAATATTTCGTGTATTGATTTGAATTACTCCTCCTGCAAAATCACCCGGCATTTCAGGTGTTGCCGATTTAATAACCACAATATTGTCGAGCAAATTGGCAGGAAACATATCAAATGAAAAGGCTTTACGATCGGGCTCCGAACTAGGTAGGGGAGCACCATTTAAGTATGCAGTGTTGTATCTATCATTGAGTCCTCGTACCACCACAAATTTATTATCTTGAATAGAAATTCCACTGATGCGTTTTAATACATCGCTCGAATTTTTATCCGGATTTTTTTTCATTTGCTCACTCGAAAATACATCGCTAACAGCTATGTTGTTTTTTTGCAAAGTCAACATCCCACTTACAGAACTACGGCTTATTTTTGCAACAACTTCTACTTCTTTCAAATCCTTCAAATCTTCGCTCATTGGAAAATCTAATTGTGTGGTAGCATTTTCAGCTACTTTAACATTAAGTAATTGCTGACCTTTATAACCAATAAAATTAACCGTTACACTGTAAATTCCGGCAGGAATGCCACTGATGCTGAATCGTCCTTCTATATCAGTAACGCTCGCAAATTGAGTTCCATCAACACGTACCACCCCGCCAATAATCGTTTCTCCGGTTTTTTTGTCAATTAACTGCCCTGCAATTTTACCGCTTTGGGCAATGCTGCTTAATGTTATCAACGTGAAAAGAAATAGAAGAAGTAGGTGTAATTTTGATTTCATTTTGTTATCCTTTAGTACTGAATTTTAACGATACAAAGGAACTAACACAGTATCAACCTTTTTTTAATGCAGCGTTAATTTTGGGTTAACTGAAAACTGTTTTTGGCAAAATGAGTTAACATTTAGATAACATTACTGTAATACAAAGTTGTGAAAATTGCGTTCCCTAAAATGGGTTTTAAAGCAGCTTATGTTGCCGAAAGAAATCCGAAAAAGTGCGATTTAAAACGAAGAAATAACTGCGACCTCTGCGCCTCCTCTGCGTCCTTCGCGGTTTGTTGCATCATACAGGTTTGTAAAAAAGCGGCTTGCCAATGCTATAAAGCATGAAGAGCTGATCGGCAGTATGAAAAAGCGGACAAAAAATTAGTAGTGCGTTGCAAGATAATTTTTCCAGCCTTTTTCAAAAACAGCAGGGCTTACCTTTAGTACTTTTTCGCTGTTGCAATAACTTTGAATTAGTTCAGGTAATTTTTCTTTGCCCCAAGTAGCTACAATATACTCGATTATTGTATAGCCAATTCTGTAAATTTGGTTCGAATTAGAAAGCATTGATAAGGAGGTATGATGAAGCATGGCGTACTTTACCTCAATGCGATTAATTTCACCTGCCTCATAAATTGAAATGGCTTCCCAAAACCATTGCGGATAATTGTCAGCGAAATTTTTTTCAAATGTTTTTGAAAACGCATAATCGCTTTGTTCGGTATTTTTTGCCAAAGCTTGTTGAATCAAAATATTCAATTGAACACAATGTGTAAACTCATGAACTGCTGTTTGTACAGGATTATCCGGAAAAATCGAGTTAAACCAATTCGTCCAAAGCACATGAAATTCAAAAGGACCTCGACTCACTCCGTTTGCACTGTTGTTTAATCCTGTTTTGAGGTTAAAATCAGCTTGATTTCCATGCACAAATACTCGAATGGTGGGGTGTTCAGGATCTTTAAGTTCTAATCGAATGCGGTTGTAGTTTTGTTCTAAACCTGTGGCTATGGCAAGAGCATTGTTTCTAAAAACACCTTTATATTCGATTAAAAAATGAGCTGTTTTTAGCGAGCCAGAAGAATTTTTCACCGCCATAGAATAAAACATTCGAATACAAAAAAGTATTAGAAAGAGGAGTGCAGTAATTTTTAAAATCAACTTTGCAACGCGCATAATTTTTGCCGTTTTTCGAAATAACAAAATGCAAATTCTCTTATTGATTCACCAAGCGAATCATGGTTTTTGAATCTTTTGTTTTAACAGTCGCAAAATATACACCTGCCGAATACTTACTTAAATCCAATACATATTTTTTGTTGAGGTTGGGTAGAATTGTGCCGGTGTAAATTAATTCACCCATCATATTTACAATACTTAATTCGCTCGAAAGTGAATTTAATGTGCTAATTTCTACTGTAAAAATACCTGAAATAGAAGGGTTAGGATAAATTGATACACTAGTTAAAAATGCTAGGTTATCAGCTGCTCCTATATTCAAAACTGTAAAACAAGCTGAAGTATCGCTGCACCCATTTTGAGTCACGATAAGTGCGTAATTTCCATTTGCGGTAGCGGTAAATGTAGCAGCGGTTTCGCCTGCAATGGGCAAGTTTCCATTCGCACAATCAATCCATTGAAAGCTTGCTCCGGTGGCTGCTGAACTTAGCACATTTAAATTTTGTATTACAGCTGTATCAACTGTATTGATGGTAAGGAATAAGCTAAGTATACTGTCGCAACCTGCTGCATTTACAAGTGTTTGTGCATAGCTTCCGCTGAAGGTATAAAGTTGTCCGTTTATGCGTATACTATCACAAGCGCTTTGTGTAATACTTGCAGTGTTGTTGTTAAGAGTGTAAGGCTAAAGTTATGATGCTGTCGCATCCGGCAGCATTAACAAGCGTTTGTGTATATATTCCCGAAGCAAAATAAGATATTCCATTAAGCACATAATTGTTGCAGGCGCTTTCTAAAAGGGTAGAAGTGGAACTATGATTTACCGTAAGATTTAAATTTACAATGCTATCGCAACCACCCATTCCCATAAGTTGTTGTGAATAAAAACCACTCGAAGTAAAAGTTTGATTATTCCATACCAAGCTGTCGCAAACGCTTTGTGAAAGAGTGGTACTAGTGCTTTTATAAATTGTAAGATCAAGCACTAGGCTGCTGTCACAACCATTGGCACCGCTGTAATGCTGAATATAAATACCACTTGAAGTATAATTTTGATTGTTATACAAAATGCTGTCACAACCACTTTGGACAATTGTGTTTATTGTGCTATTATTGATAATAAGGTTTACCGTAAGTATACTGTCACAACCTTCAGCATTAGGCAATATTTGCTGATATACTCCAGAAGCGAAATATACAATTCCATTCAGTTCAACTGAATCGCAAGCCGTTTCATTTATAGTGGAAGCACTGCTGTGATACACAGTGAGGTTTACCGTAACAATGCTGTCACAGATTCCGCCAGCAAAAAAGTGTTGTGTGTACACACCGCTGCTGGTGTAGGTTATACCGTTCCAAACTAAACTATCGCATACGTTTTGAATTTGTGTGTTTATGCTGCTTTGATTGATTGTAAAATTTAAAACAATACTGCTGTCGCAACCGTTTGCTGCAGTATAATTTTGTATGTAAATTCCACTGCTGGTATAGCTTTGGTTATTCCAAACAATACTGTCGCAAGCATTTTGTGAAAAAGTAACGCTAACACTGCTTTTAATTGTTAAGTCAAGAATGAGCAAGCTATCGCAACCTGCTGCTGTTGTTAAAGTTTGTTGATAGGTTCCGCTGCTCGTATAGCTTATTCCGTTTAGTAAAAAAGTATCACAAGCTGTTTCAGTTAGGTGTTTAATAGTGCTGTAATTTACAAGCAGGCTTAAATTTACAATACTGTCGCAGCCGTTCACACCAATAAGATTTTGTGAATAATTTCCACTCACAGTGTAGGTAAGGTTATTCAAAACTAAACTGTCGCAAACAATTAGCGAAAGTGAAGAAGCGCTGCTGTGGTTTATCGTTAAATCCAGCACAAGTGTACTGTCACAACCAAACGCACCGGTTAAATTTTGGGTATAAATACCACTCGCATAATAGGTTTGATTGTTCCACGAAATACTGTCACAGCCTGTTTGTGTAAAATTAAGTGTTACACTCTTCTCGATGCTAAGGTTAAGTGTTATTACACTGTCGCAGCCGGCTGCATTATTTATAGTTTGTTGGTAAATTCCGTCTGAAGTGTAGTTCACCCCATTAAGCACGTAATTGCTACAAGCAGTTTCTGTTAAAAAGCTGCTGCTACTTTGTTTTATCGTAAGATCCAATTGAATAATGCTGTCGCAGCCATTGCTGCCAACATAGTGTTGCGAATAAATTCCACTGCTGGTGTAGGTTTGGTTGTTCCAATCAAAACTATCGCATGCGAACTGGCTGGTGGTAAAAACACTACCGGTACTCAGGTTTATATTCAGGGTAAGTGTGCTGTCGCAGCTCGCGCTGTTTGTGAGCACTTGTGTATAGGTACCACTTGAATAATAGCTTTGCCCATTCACCACTACACTGTCGCAAGCGCTTAGGTTTACTATAGCATCGTTATTCAAAATACTGACTTGAAATGTTACAATACTGTCACATCCTCCAACGGTAGGTATGGTATCCAAATAGGTGCCCGAGCTGGTCCAGTTAAATTTACCGCTGGGCGAAATAAAGTTGCTACAAGCGCTTACTGTTTGAGTGGAAGTTGAGTTGTAATTCACACTTAAGTTAATTTGAATAATGCTATCGCATCCGGCGGTATTAGGTATGGTATCGTTGTAGGTTCCCGAAGTGGTCCAAAGATAGTTTCCACTGGGCGATAAATAACTAGTGCAAGCTGCAATGTTTTGCAGTGAAGATGAACTATTGTTGCCTATAATTACTTGAAGTGTAAGAATACTGTCACAGCCATTTTTATTAGCAATCGTATCTAAATAAGTGCCGCTATTCGTATAGGTATATTTGCCGCTGGGTGAGGTATAACTGTTGCAGGCATTAATTGTTTGCTGTGATGAGGAGTTGTAATGAATGGTTAAAAAAACTGTTATGGAACTGTCGCAAGCGCTTGTTTGTGGAATCACATCCACGTAAGTGCCGGAAGCAGTCCAAACAAAGTTTCCACTCGGAGATGTATAACTTTCGCAGGCGGTTATGGTTTGAAAAGAAGATGCTGTTCCATCAATAGTTAACTGTGTAGTAATAATACTGTCGCATCCAGCCGCATTGGATATGGTATCCAGGTAAGTTCCTGAGCTTGTCCAAATGTATTGTCCACTAGGCGAAACATAATTGTTGCAGCTGTTTATTTGTTGGGTTGAATAGCTGGTACTTAGTATGGTTAGATCAAGAGTGATGATGCTGTAACAGCCCGTTGTGTTGGCTATGGTATCGGTATAAATTCCCGAGTTGGTCCAAACATATTTACCGCTTGGTGATTCAAAACTATTGCAAGCAAACACAGTTCCTGAGCTGTTTGCGGGAAAATCAATGGTTAAAATAAAAGTAAGAATACTGTCGCAACCCAAGCTGTTAGGAATGGTATCGAGATATGTTCCGGAACTGGTCCAATTGTATTTTCCGCTGGGCGATGGATAGGATATGCAAGCTGTAAGGGTTTGAGTTGAAGTAGAATTAGTTCGTATGGTAAGCTGAATGTTAAGAATACTATCACAACCCAAAGCATTTGTAAGAGTGTCGTTATATGTTCCGGATTGCGTCCAAATGTATTTTCCGCTGGGAGCGCTATAGGAATTGCATGTAGTTATAGTTTGAAACGAAACGCTTGAAGGCAAAATAGTTAATTGAATGCTAAGCACGCTGTCGCAACCCATAACATTTGTAAGGGTATCGGGATATATACCTGAACTAACCCAAGTATACTTTCCGCTAGGAGAGGTGTAATTTTTACAAGCACTAACACTTAGAAGCGCCGAACTCGAGTTATGTATCGTGAGTTCAATAATAAGGATGCTGTCACATCCGTTAGCATTCAAAAGGGTATCTAAATAAGTTCCGGATGTTGTTAAGTTTTTTCCAGTAGGCGATGTATATTGGTTGCAAGCAATGGGATGAATGGTAGAAGACGTAGTACAACCCATTTTTGCAAAAAAGATGTCTCCTTGATTATTCGGCGGACTCGACACTGTTAGTAGGTCGAATTGAATAGCTGTTCCATTATAATTACCGGTTATAAATAAAGTACTCGAAGGATCAAGTTCAATTGCATTTGCCAAATCATGATCGGCCCCACCCATTGATTTTGCCCAGGTTATTGTTCCGGCAGCATCAAGCTTAGCAACAAAAATATCGATGCCTCCCACAGCGTTTAAAACAAGTTCATCTTGAGCAGCATTGTGATAATTCGCTTGCTGAAAAAACTGTCCTGCAACATAAGGCGCGCCGCTTGCATCTAAAGCCAATGTTAAACAAGCATCGTAGCTTGTACCTCCAATTTTATTGGCCCACATAAAATCACCGGCATTGTTAAACTTTGAAATAAATGCATCATTACTGCCTTTGGAAGGAAGTATAAATACACTGGTATCGGGATCAAAATCAGCTACGCCAAAAAAGGAACCGGCAATATAAATATCTCCGTTCGTATTTAATTTAATGCCGCTGCCCACATCATTTCCCAAGCCACCAAAAGCTTTTGCCCACACAAAATTTCCTTGTGCATCGAGTTTTGACAAGAAAACATCCTTTTGAGTGGCAGAGGCAGAAATCAAAGTAAAGCTTGCAGCACTTGGATCAAAATCGGTAGTGCCGGTAAAAAATCCGGTGCTGTAAATATTCCCGTTAGCATCGGTAGCTATTGAATTTGCTTCGTCGCCTAAGGGCCCGCTAAACGATTTTGCCCAAACATAATTTCCGGCATTATCGAGTTTGCAAATAAACACATCATTGGCTTGAGATGCCAATGCCGCAATTCCCAATCCCGGATCAAAATCTACAGTACCCGAAAAAAATCCGTTAAGGCAAATGTTATCCGAGGCATCGAGCGCAAGGGCATAGGCGCCCTCATCGCTTACACCTCCAATACTTTTTGCCCAAATAAAATTGCCGCCATTATCCAATTTACAAATAAAAATATCGCTGTTCCCAACGGCACTTAAATTATAAACTGCAGCACCCGGATCAAAATCGATGGTACCGTTAAAGCGTCCACAAAAATAAAGATTACCCAAGCCGTCAAGCGTGATGGCCATTGCATTTAAACTGCTACTGCCGTCACTTCCACCCACTTGTTTGGCCCAAATAAAATTTCCGCTGGGGTCATATTTTGCGACGAAAGCATCTTGAATTCCGCCACTGAGTAAATTGTAAATTCCGGCATTCGGGTCAAAATCGACTAGGGCTTTAAAATCGCCGAGGACATACACGTTTCCGCTGGCATCGTGTGCAATGCTGCGCCCAAAATCAAAGCCACTACCACCCATTCCTTTTGCCCATTGCCAATCGGGAGTTTGGGCTTTGGTATTAATAAACGGTGTAATTATAAGGGATATTACGAATAGAAGTAAATAAAATTGGTGTTTCATAAATGGGTTAAAATCGGGTCTAAGCCAAAAATAGAACAATTAAATTAGTTATTCCACTCTAGCATGAATTATCTTAATCCTCTCTTCTACGCTAAAAGGTGAATAAGGTTATGAAAGCTAATTCCATAACTACTTCTTTAGTTTTTCAAAACAGGCTTATACATTGTTTTAGCTTTGATTGGATTAACGTGGAGGAGTCTCAGTACAGAAATATCCTAGTGGGTTGATGATGCAAGTTTACCTTAATCGTGTTTGGTAAAGTCAGCACACCGTCTTCGACTTCGCTCAGACTGACGGCTCTTAGGGCAATAAAAAAGGGGAAACATTTATGCTGCTTCCCCTTTTAAACTATTTTATCTTTAAACCTAATTAATCACCAATCGAATCATTTTTTTGTCATTCCCTGTTTTCACAGCTGCAAAATAAGAACCCGATGGAAGAGCACTTAAGTCAAGTGAATGCTTGCCATTGTTGCTCGGAGCAATTGATTTTGAATACACTTGTTTACCAAGGATGTTGAATACTTTTACATCAGAAAACAAATTGTTTGCAGTTCCCAAATCCAAGGTAAAAATTCCATTTGCTGATGGATTAGGATAAACTTCTGATGAGTTAGCTGTGGTTTGTTTTTTTATTCCTACACCCATGTTGTTAAACACGCGCAAATCATCAAAAGCCATGTTCCCAACCGCTTTGTCATAGAAAAATTTCAAGTAATGATCCGTAGAATCAAGCCCATGTCCATAAGTTGTTCCCACACTTGGAAAGGAACTAATGCTGTCGAGCGCTGTCCAGTTAATGCTATCAGGGCTTACGTAAATATAAAACTTACTCGCTCCTGCTCCGGTTCCGTTTCCTTTGTGCCAAAAAGTTAATGAATCAGCACCTGAAAAAGGAGGAGTGATTATGGTTGCACTGTCGACACCAAATTTATAGGAATTGGCAGCTAATCCATAGTTACCGGTGGAAGAATAATAAGAAGCAGAAGGTACACCACCGCTTGGTGAATTCCAACTGATGTAATAATCGGGTATAAAGTTGGCGCTGTCGCCATCATAGTTATTAAAATCTTGAGTAATTAAATTCACTTGGGAAAATGCAGCACTGCTTATAAAAGCAGTCAGGAGTAGCGCGTAGATTTTTTTCATAGTATCGTTCTTTTTACCAAAGGTAAGCTTTATTTATTATTAAAATTTGTCATGGTGAGTTGTAATCCAATGCTTGCAAAGGAACGGATAATATCACAGGCAGTTTCAATTCGGGGGTTAAGACTTGTTAATTCGTCTTTTGTCCATTCGCCCAACACATAGTTTACCTGCTTTCCTTTAGCAAATTCGTTGCCTACACCAAAGCGTAAGCGTGCGTATTCCTGGCTTGCCAATACTTCTTGAATGTTTTTTAATCCATTGTGCCCACCATCGCTTCCTTTTCCTTTTAGGCGCAAAGTACCTAAGGGCAAAGCAATGTCATCGGTAATCACAAGAATATTTTCGCGAGGTATTTTTTCAGCTTGCATCCAGTAGTTTACCGCTTTGCCACTTAAGTTCATAAAAGTGCTTGGCTTTACCAGGATAAGTGTTTTACCTTTCCATTTTAGCTCGGCAACACTTGCCAAACGGTCGCTCTTAAAAAAAGTATTGGACGCCTTTGCTAAGGCATCCAATACTATAAAACCAATGTTGTGGCGGGTATTGGCGTATTCGGGGCCAATGTTCCCTAATCCTACAACTAAATATTTGCTCATAAGTTTTCGCGTTTAGCGGGATGAACAAACAGGTGAAATTATTTTTTCTTTTCAGGCGCTTTTGCAGCAGCAGCAGGAGCTTTAGCGGCACCGGCAGCAGCAGCGGCAGGAGCTTTAGCAGCACCGGCAGCAGGAGCAGCAGCGGCAGCAGCAGCTTTAGGCTCTTCCACAACCGCACGTGTCATTTGAACCGCCACAATCACACGATTGGGAGTATCCAAAAACTGTACATTCGGCACGCTTAAATCGCCAACACGGCTAGATTGACCAATTTCTAAACTGCTAATGTCTACCGAAATAGAATCCGGCAAATGAGAAGGCAATGCTTTTATCTTTAATTTACGTGTAATAATCGCCATTTTACCACCTGCTTTTACACCGGCAGAACTTCCTGTAATAACCACGGGAATGTCAATAATTACCGGTTTGTCAGGAAATAATTGAAGAAAATCAATGTGCATGATTTTATCGTTCACAGGATGAAATTGAATTTCCTGCAATAAAGTTTCATACTCTTTTCCGTCTACTTTTACCATTACTTTGTTCACATCCGGAGTGTACACAATGTGACGAAAATCGTTGTAAGGCGCAAAAAAGTTAACTTGTTCAGTTCCTCCGTACAAGGTACAAGGCACTTTTCCATCGGCTCTTAAAGCCTTTGCATCTTTTTTCCCTACGCTCACTCTAGGCGAGCCGCTAATAGATACTGTTTTCATTTTATTCTTTTTGTTTTATGGAACTGCGCTATCCGCTTCGCATTTCCGATTATATAATTGTTGCGGAATAGTTTTTTAAATTTCTGTTAACACAAAAATGATCGCTGATGCTTTCAAAATTATGCACCTTGCCCAATACATCCGCAAACAAATCGGCCACCGAAATCACACGGATTTTGAGGAAGAAGATTTTAATGGAATGGTATCGGTAACAATCAATTCGGTAATTTTCGATTTTTCGATGGTTTCGTAAGCTTTTCCTGAAAGGATGGGATGGGTGCAAATGGCACGCACACTGGCAGCGCCTTTTTCCATCATCAAATCGGCCGCTTTTGTTAAGGTACCTGCGGTATCTACAATGTCGTCAATCAACACGATATCTTTTCCTTCTACATCTCCAATCAAAGTCATGCTTTCTATTACGTTTGCTTTTTTGCGTTGCTTATAGCAAATTACCATTTCGCAATTCAAAAACTTAGCATATGCATTGGCTCGTTTTGTTCCACCCATATCCGGCGAAGCCATTGTTAAACGCGGTAAATTTAAACTTTGTAAATAGGGTAAGAAGATAGAAGATGCATACAAATGATCTACCGGCATGTCAAAAAATCCCTGAATCTGATCAGCATGCAAATCCATGGTTATGATGCGGGTAATTCCCGCAGTTACCAATAAATTAGAAACCAATTTGGCGCCAATGGCTACTCTCGGTTTGTCTTTTCTGTCTTGTCGAGCAAATCCGAAGTAAGGAATAACCGCTGTAATATTTTTAGCAGATGCACGCTTAGCGGCATCAATCATCAAAAGCAATTCAAATAAATTATCGCTGGGTTGAAAGGTAGATTGAATAATAAACACATCGCAACCCCGCACCGTTTCCTCGAAAGAGGTTTGAAACTCACCATCACTAAAACGTGTAAACATCATGGTTCCTAACGACTGTCCGTAGCTTGCAGCTATTTTTTCGGCCAGGTAGAGCGAACTTGTTCCTGAAAATATTTTTACCGGTGAATCCATTTCTATTGTGGGTTATACCAATGATTTTTAAAACGGGACGCAAATGTATGTTTTTTATTGGAAACAGGAAAGGAAGATGGCTTTAAAAATGAATGATTTTTGGATGAAAGGGTACTGGATGTGAAGGCCTTATGTAAAATCACAAAAAATCGGCGCAAAGCAGTCGAAAAGGTGCATTCAATTCATTTAATTTTTAAATTGCAGGCATAAAATCCTGCTTATGGCAACCAAAGATACCTCCCAAAAATACAGTTCCGTTCATTTTGCTGCCGAATGCTATCCCATTGCCAAGGTGGGCGGACTGGGCGATGTAGCTGGAGCGCTGCCTAAATACCTCAATAAAGCAGGAGTAAAGACCTGCATTTTTATGCCCTATTATCACCAGAAATGGGCGAAGAACAATACTACTACAGTGATTTTTGATGGGGTGGTGAAAAGTGACAGCTACTACAAGGAATTTAGCATACGCAGCTTCCCCGACGAGGGTTTGGGCTTTGACATTTATTTTGTGGATATCCCGGATTTGCTTTACCGCGAACAAGTGTATGGTTACGAGGATGATCCCTTGCGCTTTATCTTTTTTCAGCAAGCAGCACTAAATTACATCAGCACTTGGAAGCATAAACCCGATAATTTTCATTGCCATGATTATCACACCGGCTTAATTCCTTTTATGATTCAGCAATGTCCGCATTACCTTTCGCTGAAGGGAATAAAAACCATTTTTACCATACACAATGGACTTTACACAGGAGCTTTTGATTGGTCACTGGTAAAATATTTACCTCATTTTTATGCTGAAAGAAAGGGTTTTTTAGATTGGGATAATACGATAAATCCGCTGACTGCTGCCATAAAATGTTGTGATAAATTGACAACTGTGAGCGAAGGTTATTTGGAAGAACTGAAAGCGCCCTCCAATCCATTGCAATGGCTTTACAACGAATACCATTGGAAAAGCAAAGGCATTGTGAATGGAATTGATAATGAAGTGTGGGATCCCAAAACGGATGAAACGCTGGCAACAAAGTTTACCGGCAATTGGACTGATTTTAAAAGCGAAAACAAGAAGGAAATTTGTGCCTCGGTGCAATTAAATCCCGATTATCCATTGGTTATTTTTATTGGCAGATTAAATGTGGAAAAGGGCGGAGAGCTACTAACACAGGCTATTGGACGTTATGCTGCACTCAACCGAAAGATGAATTTTTACATTTTGGGTTCCGGAGCAAATTCTATTGAAGACAACATTCGTCACCTTTCTTCGAATTATCACAACAACATTGCAAATTATATTGGCTACAACGAAACACTGGCGCATCAACTGTATGCTGCAGCCGATTTTATTGTGATGCCTTCGCTGGTTGAACCCTGTGGATTAAATCAATTGTATGCCATGCGTTATGCAACTATTCCGATGGTGCGCAGTGTGGGAGGTTTGAAAGATACAGTGGTGGATTTTGGCGATGAAAACGGCTACGGCATTCGCTTTAACGAGGCCAACGTGGATGATCTTATTTACAGTTTGAACCGCGCTGCGGCTTTATTTGCAGATGGAAAGCACTTGTCGAAACTTCGAAAAACCTGTGTAGGATTGGATTTTTCATGGGACAAAGCAATCAAAAAATACATCGAAATTTATAAAAACTAAGCTTATGGAAAAGTTGATTAAAGTAGTTTGCCTGATTTTAGGAGGAGGAGCCGGGTCGCGCTTGTATCCCCTCACCTCCATGCGCAGCAAGCCGGCTGTGCCTATTGCCGGTAAGTATCGTTTAATTGATATTCCCATTTCAAACTGTTTGCATTCGGGCATTCGACGCATTTTTGTGTTAACGCAATACAATTCTCGCTCCCTAAACGCACACATCAAAAACACCTATCACTTCGATAATTTTAGCTATGCTTTTGTGGATATTATTGCTGCAGAGCAAAGGCCCGGAAGTGAAAAATGGTTTCAAGGAACTTCCGATGCGGTGAAGCAAACATTGCCTCATTTAGCAGGTCATGATTTTGATTATATTTTGATTTTAAGCGGTGACCAATTGTACCAAATGGATTTACGTGAGTTTGTAAATAAACATGCGGAAAGTGGCGCCGAAATTAGCATTGCCACCTTGCCGGTAGATGCAAACGATGCCCCCGGATTTGGAATTTTGAAAGTGAACGATGCCGGGTTTATCGATAAGTTTGTGGAGAAGCCTGCCCCACAAGACCTTGTTAATTGGGTATCACCGGTGGGAGATCGACAAAAGGCCGAGGGTAAAGAATACATGGCTTCCATGGGAATTTATGTGTTTAATAAAGAAACACTTACCCGCATGTTTGAAGAACATCCGAATTTTACCGATTTTGGAAAAGAAATTATTCCCACCGCCATCAATAAAGGAACCAAGGTAAAGGGTTATTCCTACACCGGTTATTGGACCGATATCGGAACCATTCGCAGTTATTTTGATGCCAATTTGGATTTAGCGGAATTGATTCCGCAATTCAATTTATTTGACCACGATCGCTTGATTTATACGCGTCCGCGGATGTTGCCGCCTACAAAATTTTCGGGAAATACCTTGCTTAAAGGTTCAGTAATCTCGGAAGGTTGTATCATAAATGCCCGCGAAATTGAGCGTTGCATCATTGGGAATCGTGCGCGCATTGGAGAAGGCACCGTAATGAAAAATTGCATCTCCTTTGGAAACGATTATTACGAAACCCTCGAAGAAATCATCGCTGCAAAGGATGGAATACTCATGGCCATTGGTAAAAACGGACATTTCGAAAACTGTATTATTGATAAGGATGTGCGCATCGGCGACAACGTTATTATCCGCGGAAGCAAAAACATGCCTGATATTGAAACCCCGCAGTATTGTATTAAAGATGGAATTGTAATCCTTAAAAAGGGAGCGGTGATACCGGATAATACGACGATATTTATTTAAAATAGATTAAAATTTATGACCGAATTAGGAATAGGATCTCGCGTACAACATCCCGGATATGGTGATGGTGTAGTGATTAATGTGAAAAAGCAAAGTACACTGATTACCTTTATGAATCACGGTACCAAAGAAATTCCTCAAGACTATGAGGGCTTAACTATTTTAGATAAGGTGGAGCCCGATGCCGATTTGGTGAGTTTGTGGGACATAGAGCGCACGCTCATTAAAGTGATTAAGGACTATGTGGAATACCCTGAAACAGTGGAGCTGGGTAAAAAATGGACCGGCGGAAAAATGATTTTAGAGCCTGGCGATACCGCCTTATCGAGCAAAGAAATTCCGATTGAAACACTTTTTCATAAAATTGTAATGATTCGCGACCGCATGCGCACACTAGAACAGCGCATCAACAGCAATGCGAAATTGGAGGATGAAGAAAAAATAAACCTGCAACAATACATTACCAAAGTATATGGCAGTTTGACCACGTTTAATGTGTTGTTTAAAAATCCGGAAGAGCAGTTTAGAGGGGAGAAAGGGAAGGAGTAAGGTAGTGGGTGGCACGCGCTGCAAGCGCGCGCCAGTTAAGCTAAGACGCGCTATAATCGCGCGCCAGTTAGGATAGAAGAAGTACTAAGCATGACCACCTTTCTTTTTAAAATACAAATAATCCAAATAGTACAGCACTTTCAGCGATAGGCTATTGGTTTGCGGGGCATTTAAGGTATTGCTAAAATTATCGCCAAATTTGGTTTGTGCGAAAGCTTGCTCATTCTCGATGGCGTTTTTATATACCAAAGAAAAAGTGCTGCCGGGTGCAAAAATCCAGGAATACACAAAATCAATATTAAAGGCATTGTAATTAAAACTCTTGTTGCCTGTGAAAGTGCTGTTCTCTGTAAAACTACCATCCTCTTCAATTAAAAAATACTTGCGGTATTCTCCGGTATTCCAGTAATGGCGGCCAATTAAACTAAGGGTCATATCCTTTTTAAAGATGTATTTTAGTTCCAAACGATTTATGTAAGTATGCAGTTTTCTGCCGCCATAAATAACCGCTCCACTGTCGTCAATCGCTGCAAAACCAAAATTAAAAGGGTCGTAGTAAAATGAAAAACTGTATCGGAGGTTAAGCTTATCTGTGGCTCTATACCTTACGGAGATATCGGTATTAAAACCTTCCATTTTAAAATGGTCTAAAAAATTACTCATGTTTTGGGTTAAATCAACTGCAATTTTTTTGCGGTAATCTGTACTAAATCCTAAATAAGCATAGTAATACCGAAGGGTATTTGCAAAGCGCCCTTCCACACGGGGTTCGTTGTAATCGCGCACTACCATCGGAGTTAATCCGGCTCCTCCAAATATAGCATTGTAGCTCAACAAGGAGGCAAAACCGCTGTAATTGATTTCTAAATTGGTGTTTTGCTTCGTAATATAATGAGTGGAATAATTCACACTCATGCTCTGATTTCCCTCACGAATAATGCGATTGGGTTTAAATTGGTAATATTCAACGTATGCGCGGCTGCTCACCACATTCGGAATGCTTTGAAAGCCCAAATCGCTGGTGCTAATGCCACTGCTGCTCACAAATCGGCTCAAGCCAAACTGTGTTCTACCACTGCATTTGCGGGCACCCATAAAATAATTGTAGCCCAATTGGTCGGTATAACTTTCTTGTGTTCCTTCCACTTTGCTCAGTTTCTGACTGAGGTTTCCATTCCCGTCGATGGCAAAAGTGCTTTTGCGGTTATAAAACGTGAAACCGGCTCCGCTTACATTGGCGTCTTTAAAGGTTTTGTCGCGTATTACATTTGTATTGATAAAATAAATATTTGAATTGTTTTTTAACTGTTGATCCAGTACCACAATGTTGTAATTAGTTAAAGGTTCGGTGAGGATTTTTCGCCTATCGCCTAATGAATCTTGCACTACTGCATACATATCGGCGGTAACGGCATTAAATATTCCTATTCCCAATCCATTGTTGGTGCGGCCCGAAACCTTTGCAGCATTTATTAATTTTACTTGCGAGGGATTTGAAATAATACTGTCTCTCTCATTTAACTGATCATACAGATTAAAATAGCCCGAAGGTGTTTTCCCGATTCTTCGAGAATAAAACAATCCATTTTTTGAAAACAATTCTGTCCCTTCTCTAAAAAAGGAACGATTTTCATCGTAGGTTACTTCGCGAAAACCTAAATTCTTAATTTTGCTGTCACTCTGTACCTGCCCAAAATCAGGCAAAAGAGTTAGGTCTAAGGTAAAACGGTCGTCAATTCCATATTTAATATCTGCTCCCACATTATACGAAAAGGTGCTTAACTGATCAATTGTACCATCGTGATCCAAGTAAGGCGTTCGCTCTGCATAACCTGATAAATAAGGCGTCATGGAAAGTCGGACAGGTGTTTTTATATTGCTAATGCCAATCAAATTTCCCCAATAATTTAGCGGATTACCGGCACCGCTGGGCGTGTAACTCCACTGGTCGAACTCACGGTTGCGTCGAATGTTGCGTGTAAATTGTATGCCCCACTTTTGAATCTCTTTTTTGGGAAATCGAATAGCAGAATAAGGAATTTTAAATTCAGCCACCCAGCCCTCTGCATTCATGGCAACAGCACTTTGCCAAACGGCGTTAAAAGTATTGTCTGTCCATTTGTTGTCGATTTGCACACCCGAGGCCCACACTCCAAAAATAAAAGCATCTTGACGCACATTATAGGGATCGATTTTTACTTGAAACAAATCCGCATTTAAATCCTGATCATCTCGATTTCCCAGCTCATGAAGTATGCTATCCGGAGCCGGATCGTGCATAAATGCTGCAACGTAAATGGCAGTATTATCATACGCCACTTTTATTTCGGTAACAAAAGTTGGTTTCGAATTTTCGATGGGTCTGCCTTGCACAAAATCTGATACAGCCACTGCATTTTGCCAAGCTTCATCATCCAATTTGCCATCAATGTGCGGCGCTTTGGAAATGCGCAAGGCGGTGCACGATTTTAAAGAGTCTTGCGCAAAAAGGGATGCAGCGTGACAGACAAGGAGTACTAAAACAAGGCAGTTTTTTTTCATGGGGTGCAAGGGGTGAACTATTGTACCGTTCTGTAAAATGCAGGAATGCCGTACGATTCATTTAACACCGCAATGTTTTTTTGCGCTTTTATCCAGTTCCTCATTTTTGTTTCCAGCACGCTAATTGGCAAACAGCCATCGCTTAAAATTTCGTCGTGAAAGGCACTTAATTTAAATTTAGAACCAAGGGCTTCTTCTGCTTCTTTGCGCAACGCCATTATTTTTAATTGGCCAACTTTATAACTCAAGGCTTGTCCCGGAATGGCCATGTAGCGCTCAATTTCAGTGGCAATTCCTTTTTCATCGCCCGGTTCGTTTTCTAACGAAAATTGTATGGCTTGTTCGCGCGTCCAACCTTTTGAATGAATTCCAGCGTCGGTTACTAAGCGAATAGCACGATGCATTTCTTGGCTCAAGCTACCGAAACGTTGATAGGGATCAGTATACAATCCCAATTCCTTCCCTAGCGATTCGGTATACAATGCCCAACCTTCGCCATAAGCGCCATACCAAATAAATCTTCTAAATTTTGGAAGCGAAGTATTTTCAGACTGTAAAGAAGTTTGATAATGATGTCCCGGAATGGCTTCATGCAGAAACAACGATTCCATTCCAAAATTATTGCATTTCGCAGGATTTACTATTGGAACATAAAAAATACCCGGTCTGGATCCATCCGGAGCAGCATTGTTGTATTCGGCACTGGCGCTGGCTTCACGAAATTTTTCGGTTTCACGCACTTCGAATTTTGATTTAGGTGTAATGCCAAACAATTTTTTTAATTGAGGTTGCATGCGTGCTTCCACCTCGCGATAAGCATTCAATACTTCCTCAGCTGTTTTGAAGGGAAAAAATTTAGGGTCGGTATTGATAAAGGTAAAGAAGGATTTTAAATCTCCTGTAAAACCTGTTTCCGCTTTAATCTTTTCCATTTCAGTGCGGATGCGCTTGACTTCACTTTGACCTAAATTAAATACTTCATCAGGTGTCATTTCGGTGGTAGTCCACTGCTTTATTAAATATTGATAACGTTCCTTTCCATTTGGAGTGGACGATATACCCGCAGTTTCGCGGCACTTAGGCAAATATTCTGTTTGAATAAAATCGTGTATTTTTTGGTAAGAAGGATTGATTTTTTCAAGAATGGCTTTTTCGTAATCTGCAGTAATACGGGCTTTATCTTCAGCTGAAAATGCTGCCGGCAAAATTTTAACAGGGCCATAAAACACACTTTGTTTTGGGTCTTTTACAACCATGTCTTGCATCTGCGGAAGCACTCTTTCCATTAAAATTTTAGGAAACACTTCACCACTTGCAATGCCTTTGCGCATATATACAATTGATGAATCGCTCCAGGCATAAAAAGCACTGATGCGGGCAAGAAAATTGTCATAATCCTTCACCGTTTTAAAGGGTTGATTTCCGCTACCCGAACCCAATTGACCCATTGTTATGGGGGTGCTCCAAAATTGTTGTATGGGCTGATAATTGTCGTGAAAAGTTAATCCTTCAAGTCCTATTTCGGTTTCACGCATCAACACGTCGTAGCTAATTTGATCGTTTGCCGAGAGGCTATTTCTATCGATTGCGGAAAGTGCATGTTGGTATTTTTCGTAAAATGTTTTAAGTGAAGTCCTGTAACTATCGCAGATATCGCAGGGCAGCAAATCATTGTATTGATTGTCACCGTTCAATGTTGCCTCAAGCGGAAACAACTGCATACGCTCGTTGTAGTAATTTTCAAAAAGGGAGTCACATTTTTGAACACTTACTTCTGAGTTTAATTTTTTGTCGGAAGAAGTACAGGCAAAAATGGTTATTGCCAGAATAAAGAGGTGTTTTATTTTCATTGTTTAATGTATAAGGTTCATCAGTTTTAGCTGCAACTTAAAAGTGCAGGCTCATTTTTAAATTGCTTCGCTTGTATTTTGAGTTTACAACCGGACTGTCTTTTTTAAAGCCAAATTTTTCATACAAATGTATGGCGGGATAAAGAGAGCGATTTGTTTCCAAATAAAGAACTTTTGCTTTTTTCTTTTTTGCAAAGTCAAGCGCTTTTTTTAGTAATAAATTGCCAATGGATTTGCCCTGCATGGATTTGGTAACTGCCATTTTATTGAGCTCATAAACTTTTTTGCCATGATGCGTTAGTGCAACCGTTCCAACCGCTTTTCCTGCACTTATTGCAAAGAAAATCATTCCGTCGTTTTCTAAAATTGTTTTTTCAGGATTTCCGAGCACCCGCGCATCTTCTTTTTCTACAGAAAAGAAATCTTTCAGCCATTCTTCGTTCAGCTTTTTAAAATCAGATTTGTATTTTGGTTGAAAAGGAAGGATGGATATTTCGGAAATCAGTTTGTTAGCAAGGCCTTCTTTTACACGCTCATACATGTTTTTGGATTCCAATTGTTTTTCCATTTTTTCAAGCGCATACAAGAGGTCCATTCCGGTTGATTGCACCAATTCATGTGTTGATTTTTCAATTTGAATTAACAAAGGTTGTAGTTTTTCGAAAGTTGATTTTCCTTTTGCACTAAGTTCAAGTATTCGTTTGCGTGCGTCTTTTTTATCTTTTCGGGCAATTACTAATTTTTGATGCTGCATTTGGTCGGCAAACTGCACCACTGCCGGATGAGAGAGGCGAAGTTGATCGGCAATATCAATAATTGAAAGTGCTTTTTGTTTATTCAGGAGATATAACATGGTAAACCAACGTGGCTCAAAATCGAGCTGTTGCTCCCTGTAAATTTTACCTACATCGCCCATAAGCGTATCGCTCAGGCGTTTTAAGCGTGTACCAAGTGCCAATTCCTCTAATTCTTTTATCACATCGGGTTTTGCCATAAACAAATGTAAAATTAATTATATAAGTACTTACATATAATTTAGTTAAAATTGTTAAAAGCCAAGAATATTCAGCCGCAATTAATCAGCTTTTGTTTTTTAGATGTTGCGCAACGAAGCGCGTGGAAAGTAATAGTGCTATTTGTCCAAGGGCACAAGCTGTAGCGGCACCTTCTTGATTAAATTTAGGGACTAATAAGGCTGAAAGCAGGAATGTAAATACGCCGGAAGCAAGCATTAAATACACCGCTTGGCTTTGCCAATTGTGTTTTGTAAACAAAAACATGTAGGGCAGGAATAAGGTGAAAGCAAAAATATTTATCAGAAATCCGAAGTAAACCCAAACTGTAAATTCAATCTTAAATAGCAAATTACAAAGCACGTATACGCCTAACATAAAAGATAGGGAGTAAAGGGCACCAAAAAAATTAAAATTTCTATGCAAGACATTAAATGTTGCTGCATTAATGCGGTAAATATTTTTTGTAAAAGGTACCAAAACCATACTTGCCGCTACAATGCCCATGTTACATAAGTTTGAGATAATCTGATAGCTTGCTTTTTCGGAATGCGGCAAAAAAATACTTACGCACAGTAAATCGGCTTTGTCTACTAAGAATCCACCCAAACCAAGAAGAAAAAAGGGTGTAAGTAATTTTAATTCCGCAAGCGAGAAAGAGGAACTTCTTGGAAAATCTAAATGCGCCCAATACATGCCAAGGAGCAAAAGCGTTCTTATGACTTGTGCGCCTGCATAGCTCAATAACAATAACTGCAACGTGATTTTGTTACCGAAATAAATGAGAAAGCCAAGCAGTAGAATGCTACATAAAAGTTCAATTAGCAGTGTTTGGCGGAAATTTTTAAAGAAGAGCACAAGGGAATCGAAGGATTGTTGAATAAAATTTAGTGTCAACCAAACGGCACAAATCAGAAAGAGGGAGGTATCGTAGGTTAGAAAATAGAGGCAAGTTACAGCAAAGATCAAGATGGGAATGCGGCTCCAAAAAATTTTATTCCATTGCGATTTTAAAGTTGAAGGATGTTTGCTAAACGCTCTTACCAAATAATCCTTGTTACCAAAAGCTAAGAGCACACTTAAAAAGTTAACTGTCACCAAAGCTTCGGTGAATTCTCCCCACAATTCGAGTGAATTTGATTGGATGACTACTAAGGATACAAGCATGCCGGAAGCAGCTTTTAATGCAATGTTTCCGCCACTCAGGAGTACAATATTTAAACGGCTAATAATTTTTTTGCGAGCTTGTTTCAAGGCAGGTAGTCGGGTTCAAAACGATTGCTTTCTCTTGCTTCCTCACATGCCTGAAGTACTGAATAGGGAGCAAATTTATCTACTTCGTATCGATAATAAACATCGGTTAAAAAGGCAAATTCGGGATTGGTGTGTGTTGAAATTCCGCTTAAAAGTAATTTTACTTCTGCTTCGTTTAATCCCCATTCCATGCCCAAGCGTACAGCACTTGGCTCAAAAAAGCTTAGGTAAATATACTCTGCTTGTGTGTGATCTTGCGCGTTTTTAAATTGCAAAAAGGAATTGCTTGAACTGTGAAAGCTTGTTAGAAAGGAATTGAAATTTTTTTGATCGGTATCAAATTCTGCAAGTGAGGTATAACCTGTAATGTCGGGTGTTGGGCTAAATAAAGGTTGCATTTTACTTTCATGGCACCACATGCATTTTGCAGGTTTTCCGGCATTGCTAAAAATGGATTCAGGGTTGACGCGAAGCTTTCCATCACTACCATAAATGGCAAAGCGGGGTTGACCATTTTCCATATAGTCAAAAGCCTCTATGGTTCCCGAAGGCAAAAAATTTCCGGAAGTGAAACGACCATGTCCTTCTTCGGCAATAAAAAAGTTTTGACTTAGCTGATTTGTGTTGGTAAGGTAACGAATTAACCTTCCTTCACTGGCAATAGAGGAGGTATCGAGTGCCAATTGCTTTGCGGCAGAATAGGTAAAACTGTTTTTAAAATCTGAGAAGCTGCGGTAGGTACCGGTTATTGCGTAGTAATGCCAGGTAGAGTTAAAACACAATGCAAAGAATCTACCGGCATCTATTGCTTCTCTTTTTTTATAGTCATCACTTTCTTTTATCACCTTAATGAGACTGGTAAGCGCCTCCATTGCGTTTTTCGAAAAGCCAAGATGTTCCATTTGCAGGATAACTTGCTGTCCTGATATACTTACACCTTTTTCGAACTCGCTTTTGGGTAATGTAGCGCCGAGATAAGATAACAGCCATGCCACTCCTGTTTTAAATTCAGCCGGCGTTTGTGTTGCCGGTGAATTGTACCAAATTAAATTGATGTGCTCATTGTTTTCGGGAACATGGTTGTAGGCGCAAGAGCTTGTTAAAAGCAAAAGTGCAGTTACAATTTGTATCAAAACGATTTTTACACAATTAATTATTCGCTTGGGCTTTTTCACAAACATTGATTTTCTGTTAAAAGAATCTTTCGAATATACGCGCTGATTTTTTCAAATTTAAATACTTTCGGAAAATAAAGCCTTATGGCAGAATGAACAATTGTAAAAATTTGATGCAATTTAAAAAGTACACACTGTTACAAACTTACCAAGTTCCGCTCTTCTGCTGTTTGTTGGTATTTGTATTTTGGTTTGGGGTGAAGCCCGGATGGAATCAAATTGAAACCGACTTCCCAAATTATTATGTGAGCTCAAAAATGCTCCTGCAAGATAATTTGCAGGATGCGTATTCAATTAAAAAATTCAACACTTCCATTCAGGAATATGTGCCAACAGGAAGTGGCATGTTTGTAATGTACCCACCCCCCACAGCTTTGGTGATGCTGCCCTTGAGTGCTTTTGAAATTGAACTGGCACGCAAGATTTGGCTCTTGGTTTCGCTTGGGTTTTTAATCCATCTCATTTATCTCATCCGCATTAGTGCGAAATTAACGCTTATGCAATCGGCGATTATTGTTTTGCTTGCCGGATTTAATTTAGTGAATGATTTAATGTTAGGTCAAGTTTATATCTTCCTGCTTTGGTTGCTTATGTATGGATGGACTAGCTACAAAAAAGGCGATAAGCGACTGGCCGGAATGAGTTGGGGCATATTGGCTGCCCTCAAGTTTCTTCCTTTGTTTTTCTTGCCCTTGCTGATTTATAAGAGAGAATTCAAAATGAGTATTTTTCTTACTATAAGTTTTTTGTGCCTTCACCTAATTACCTTTTTTATTAGCGGTCCCAAAACCTACCGTGCATTTAATTTCGCATTTGCCGAAAATTATTTCTACTCAAAAGTTGCGAATGAAACTCCTGTGAGTTACCGCTATCAGAGTATGGATGCATTGGTAAATTCTAAAATAACTGCAAATGCTGAAACCCCTAAAACGGCTATTATTTGGAAGGTGTTTTTAGCAGTTTGGAAATTGTTTTGGTTGACGCTATTGGGGTTTTTTATTTGGAAGCAGAAATCAAATTCCGACTTCCTCGAAAAATCAATTGCTGCAGTAATTTTACTTTTGCTTTTGCTGGAGGCAGGATCAGCAACCTACCACCTGTTATTTGCAGGTTTTGCATTGATATTTTGTTTGAAATTTACCCCACAAAAACCAAATAGTAGCATCTTGTTGCTCTGGATTTTATTGGGGTTTTTACCGACCCTTTTAAGTAAACTTCCTTACACAAGCCTAGCGTTTTTATACAGTCGACTTTGGCTGCTGTGTTTATTTACACTTCAGTTTTATTTCCTCGTTTTGCGCCAAAAAAATAGGGAGTCATTACCCCTATAATATTCTTTTACTGTCTCAGAAAATAATGCTATTTTTATTTTCTTTTAAAAATTAATTTATGACTTTCAAAAAAATCACCCTACTGTTTTCTCTCATTTCCACCACTCTATTTGCGCAGGTTACAGCTACCGATTACATCTCCACTTCGCACCATTTTAAATTGAGCCCGGGTGTGAATGAGAAGGATTATTTTGCCAATACGATAATTTTTAAGGTTAATGAGGATTATAGAAGCAATTGTTCGCTGCATGCAATTGAAAATACAAGTTTGACTCAAGCGCTGAACTATTTAGGAGCGACCGGACTTGTGAAAAAATTTCCAAATCATCAGCTACCAGCAAAAAAGGAAAATAAATCGGGGCAAAAACTAATTGACTTATCCTTGATTTATGAATTCACTTATACTACAAAAGTATCGGTCGAAAAGGCAGCAAATCTTTTATTGAAATCGGGTATATTAGATTATGCCGAACCTCATTATTTGCCTCATTTTGATTATCAACCTAATGACCCACAAGCTACAGTTAGCGGGCAATATCACTTGAATAAAATAAATGCTTATGCAGCTTGGGATATCAGCAAAGGCGATACAAATATTGTTATTGGAATTACTGATACAGGCACCGAACCCACACATCAAGATTTATTCGCCAACATCAAACACAACTATGCTGATCCAATTGATGGGCTTGACAATGATTCGGATGGTTATGTTGACAACTATACCGGATGGGACGTAGGAATGAATGACAATGATCCCAGTTGGGAGGGTAATCCGCATGGTGTGCATGTGAGTGGATGTGCTGCAGCAAGTACTGATAATCTTACAGGTGTTGCAGGTTCCGGATTTGATTGCAAATTTTTACCGGTAAAAATTGCCGATGCTGGCGGGGCGCTTATTTCGGCGTATGAAGGAATTATTTATGCTGCAGATCATGGTTGTGGAATAATAAATTGCTCTTGGGGAAGTTCAGGAGGAGGCCAGTTTGGACAAAATGCGGTTGATTATGCAACGATTAATAAGGATGCGCTAGTAGTGTGTGCTGCTGGAAACGACAATGTAAGTACTCCACATTATCCTTCAGCATTTAACAATGCTTTTAGCGTGGCCTCCACTACAACAAACGACAATAAATCTTCCTTTTCAAATTTTGGATACACCATTGATGTTTGTGCGCCAGGAAGCAACATTAACGCTACTTATCCCGGGAATTCTTACACACAAATAAGCGGAACATCCATGGCTTCTCCCGTTGCTGCGGGTGCTGCAGCGATTGTTAAAGCAATGTTCCCACAATATACTGCTTTGCAAATTGGCGAGCAGTTAAAGGCTACTTGTGATCCAATTAATGCTGCCACGCTCGGAGTATATGCAGGAAAGCTTGGCAAAGGACGTATCAATCTTTTTCAAGGTGCAACAAACGTTAATGCAAAATCGGTAACGATGATGAATCGCAACGTAACCGATGGGAACGATAATGCATTTGTTGGAAATGACACGCTACAAATTAGCGGTGATTTTGTAAATTTCTTAGCACCATTAACAAACTTGAATGTTACGTTAAGTAGCACTTCACCTTATGTTACCATACTTAATAATACTTTTCCTGTGGGAGCCATGACTACACTTCAACAAGTTTCAAATAGTGCCACTCCTTTTCGGGTGAAAATAAGTCCAACTTCACCGGCAAATGTAGCGGTAACTTTTAAGCTTAATTTTAGTGATGGGGCTTACTCTTTTAACTATTATTTTATAGAGGTAATTAATGTTGACTACATAAATGTAACAGTAAATGATATTTCGACCAGCATCACCAGCAAAGGTCGAATTGGCTTTAATAGCGACGGGCAAGCTGATGGATTAGGTTTCAAATATAAAAACGGGAGACAATTGTTGTATGAAGCCGGACTCATGATTGGTACTTCCGGTAATAAAGTTTCGGATATGGTTAGAGGTGCCAATGCCGGGACAACCGATAATGATTTTTCAAGTATTCAACGTGTTTCGAAAACACTCCTTCAATTCATTCAGATTTTGATTTAGTCGGAATTTTTAATGATGCTATTGCTGCTTCACCAGTAGGTGTGCGTGTAAAACACAAGGCTTATGCATGGAATACGCCCGGAAATACCAAATATGTGATTGTGGAATATAAAATAAGTAATACCACTGCAAGCAGCATTTCTAACCTTTATGCAGGCATATTTGCCGATTGGGATATTGATGATTCTTCTTTCGCAAGTAATCGCGCCGAATTTGATGTTGTTAATAAAATGGGATATGCTTATTACACCGGTACAAATGGTCTTTACACAGGAATTCAATTGGTGTCTAATACAGCTCCTGTGCTTCATTATGCTGTTGATAATATTGCCGGTGGTGCGGGTGGAGTTGATTTAACCGATGGCACAAGTGAAAGTGAAAAGTACAGCATCTTATCAACCAACCGTGCAATTGCTGGTGCAACCGGTAGTGGTGTTGATATTATTGATGTGGTGAGTAGTGGTCCTTTTACAATCGCACCGGGCGATAGTGTTACAGTTGCTTTTGCATTGTTGGCTGGGGATAGTTTATTGGATTTGCAACAATCAGCACAAAATGCACAAACAAAATATGATTCACTTGCCCCTCTTGCAGTTAGTCACTTGGACAATGTTAAAGGGGGATTCGCTGTGTATCCGAATCCAGCTACAGCCAAGCTAACAATTCAATTAGAGAAAGCCGCCAATGGTGAATTAAAAATATACAATTATAGCGGACAAATTATTTACGATTGCAAGCTGACTGCTTTTAATGATAAGTTATTTTATCAAATAGATGTAACAAATTATCCATCAGGAATTTATTTTATTCAGCTTGTAAATGCCGATGGAGTGCAGCTTCAAAAGGTAGTTGTGGAATAATAAATTGAGAAAAATGAATTCAAGAAGGTTTCGGTAGCTCACCGAGACCTTTTTTGTTTTTATAAAATGGAGACACATTTCTGCTGCTCCAAAAAAATCAATTAACTTAGCAATCAAACTTTTATTTAGATATGCCACTGTATCCAAATGCTATTGCATCCAAACTGCCAACTGTTGGGACTTCCATTTTTACAATCATGAGCAAGCTTGCCAGCGATTGCAATGCCATAAATCTGTCTCAAGGATTTCCCGATTTTAATTGTTCGTCTGAATTGGTAAAAATGGTGAATCAATATATGAAAAGCGGGCACAATCAATATGCTCCTATGGCTGGTTTGCTGCAATTACGGGAAGCCATTGCAAAAAAAACACAAGAACTATACTCCATCAATTATGATCCTGAAACTGAAATTACCGTAACGGCAGGAGCTACCCAAGCCATTTACACTGCCATTGCAGCATTAGTGAAGGAAGG
Source organism: Bacteroidota bacterium (assembly GCA_016721765.1). Taxonomy (NCBI): domain Bacteria; kingdom Pseudomonadati; phylum Bacteroidota; species Bacteroidota bacterium. The sequence continues at coordinate 623,577 of JADKHO010000001.1, read as the reverse complement.
CGACGAGGTAATTATTTTTGAACCAGCCTATGATTGCTACTCACCTGCCATCGAGTTAAATGGGGGAAAAGCGGTATATGCGCAATTGAAATTTCCAAGCTATAGTATTGATTGGGATGAGGTAAAAAAACTCATTAAACAAAAAACGCGTATGATTATTATTTGTACGCCCAATAATCCTTCCAGCAATATTCTTACTGCTGCCGATATGCAAAAGTTGGAGAAACTCACCAAGAATACCGATATCGTAATTTTGAGCGATGAGGTGTATGAGCACATTATATTTGATGGATTCGAGCACCAAAGTGTTGCCCGATATCCCAAATTGGCAGAACGCAGTTTTATTGTTTCTTCTTTTGGCAAAACCTATCATACAACCGGCTGGAAAATGGGGTATTGCTTGGCTCCTAAAAATTTAATGGCTGAGTTTCGTAAAGCGCATCAATACTTAGTTTTTTCAGCCAATACACCCATTCAACATGCCTATGCTGATTATTTATCGAATAAGGAAGATTATTTAAATCTGGGAAAATTTTACCAGCAAAAACGCGATTACTTTTTGGAATTAATTAAAGGCTCCCGATTTGTTCCGCTCCCGGTATCAGGCTCCTATTTTCAATTGTTGAAATACAATGCAATCACCAAAGAAAAAGATACGGAGTTTGCCATTCGACTCACGAAGGAACATGGCGTTGCATCTATTCCTGTTTCGGTGTTTTATCATAAACCGCAAGACAATAAAGTACTGCGTTTTTGCTTTGCCAAATCAAATGAAACACTTGAAAAGGCGGCTAAAATTTTGTGTGCCGTATGAGTTTAAAATACTTCAAATAGGTGCATTGATCTAATTAACTCCTTGATATAAATCAAATGGATGAACTAATAATAGCGCTGTTGCAAGTACCACTTGTGTGGGAAAACAAAGCTGAAAATTTGCGCATAATAGGTACATGGGTTGATTCCATACATAACTCTGTCGATATTATTGTTTTGCCCGAAATGTTCAGCACAGGATTCAGTATGAATTCAAAAAAACTTGCCGAAACAATGGATGGAGCGAGTGTTTCTTGGATGCGCACTCAAGCTTCAAACAAGAACTGCATCATCTGCGGAAGTTTAATTATTGAAGAAAATGGGAAGTACTTTAATCGTTTTATATGGATGCCGCCGAGCGGAAAATGCTCCGTGTATGATAAGCGCCATTTATTTAGAATGGCAGGCGAAAATGAGCACTATAGTGAAGGGAAACACAAACTAATAGTGCACTACAAGGAATGGGACATTTGCTTGCAAGTTTGTTATGATTTACGTTTCCCGGTATGGAGTCGTAGAACTAAGCAAGAAAACTATGACCTATTGCTATATGTTGCCAATTGGCCTGAACGCAGAAGCTATGCATGGAAATCCTTGCTGCCGGCACGGGCTATCGAAAATCAAAGTTATGTTGTTGGGCTTAATCGAGTTGGCTTAGATGGAAATGATATTAATTATTCGGGAGATTCTATGGCACTAAATTTTTTAGGGGAATCGCTAATTTCAGCAAAACCAGGCGAAGAGACCATCCTACAAATAACTTTATCCAAACCGGAATTACTGAATTTTCGAAAAAATTTTCCTGCGGAACAAGATGCCGATCAGTTTACTCTATACTTTTAGCATTCATTAATTCCGATGCAAGCGTTTATAACGTTTCTTCGAATTTTTATAATCTTTTGTTCCCTTTTCATTTGCCTTTTTATACTCTTTGCGCAAGTCGTCGCTTGGATGATGCTTACTTTCCCACACAGCATTGCGCGGGCCTCTGCTGCGACAAGCAGTGAAGCACACAATTATTATCAAAACAAAAAGTACGAATCGCTTCATGTTATTTAGTTAGATCCCATTTTTCTTCCAAATCCCAATTCGCACGAATGGTTAATATTTGTGGATAGTACATAACCTTTTCGGGTTGCAAATGCTGTAAAAAATTTCCGGTATTCCATTTTTGATTTGAATTGGAATCAAAAATGAGCTTGAACTTATAGTTTTGAGGTTTTATATATTCATAAATCAAAATTTCGCTTTTAGTTAAAAAGCGTTCATTCACCACATGCTCTGCCTCATCCAGCATTTGTAATATAAAATTCCCACTGTTTTCTTTTAATTTAACTGCAAATTTTAAAGTTCCGTAGTCCCGTTGCGTGAGCATGCGAAATTGAATTTTTAGGGTGTCGTTTTGAAGACCATCATACCCTTCAAATGTTCCGGAAGGTATCAGCAATGTATAAGCACTGTCTTCGGCAAAAGCGGCTCCTATTTCAAATTTTCTTTTTAGCGAATCCACAGCGTTAAAAACGAAGGGTAGGGTATCTTTTTGATGGATTATTGAAATTCTTGCTCGGTTTACTTTATTTACCAATTGCGGTAAAACGAGTTGTATCTTTTTAGTTAAGTCAAACGTTCCATTTGGATTAATATTGGTGCTGATATTTAATTTTCTACGCTCTCTTCCCGCAACTTCTCCTTTAGTCTTTACCACTGCTACTTGAACGGTGTCAAATACCTTTCCGGCACTCAATACTTTTAATTGAATGGAATCTGAAGATGCACCAGCAAACCAGAAACGAGCAGTGTCCTTATTCGACGAAATTTCGGTTGCCTTCCAATCAAATTTTTGAAAAGCAGTTAAGTTTTCAAAACTTAGTTTTTCTACGGGTCGGCTAAAGGCACAAATTACTTGTCCATCGTAATTCTTAACCGGCTTTTTTAAATATAATTTTGATTTTAATTCTTGAAAAAGCGAGACATCTATTTGGAGTTTTTTGTTTATGGTGATAACGGAATCTAAAAAAGCAATTTGCTCGTCCTCACTGTCGAACAAATAATTTGTATTCCCATCTTTCAAAGCAAGCATCTTGTATTTTCCTTCTCTAATGTTGTTAATCGTATAATTTCCGAATTCATTCGACTTTCCAAAATAATCAGGTATTTCATGGTATGGAAATGAATCAGAACTAGTTTTTTCGAGTGCGTACAACATTACCAATACTCCCTTTTCGGGAATGTGGTTCATGGCGTTCTCCACTTTCCCTAGTACACTCATCGAATCCAAGTAGTTACCGGTGGAGAATACAAATTGAAAATTTTCGAGTGGGTTCTCTTCAGTAAAATCCACAATCGAGTTTCCAAAACTAAAAGTATATGTAGTATTGGCTTTTAAGCTGTCTTCTATATCCAGTGTCAAGGTTTTATTTTTAACCTTAAGTTCGGGTGTCTTTTTTAGTGGAGGAGAAATAATTAATTGGTTATTGGCATCCTTTACTTTTATGTATTCACTAAAGTTAAGTTGGATTTTCTCATCCTTAAAAAGAATGGAGCCATTAGCAGGATTGCTTTTTACAATTTTGGGAGGAGTTTCATCTTTTTCGCCGCCAGTAGGACTAACTACTTGTGCGCAGCCATAAAAGAGCAAACTAATACTCAACAAAAGTATGAAATGGGTATTACGATTAACTATCCTTTTTCTCATTCCCGATGCCTGTTTTCAAGTAATCGTATAACTTGGGTTAAGTAAATTTTGTCGGTGTTATCAAATGTTGCAAGTGTATCGCTATCCACATCCAAAACCAAAAAAACTTCCCCATTTTTAGTTAATGCAGGCAAAACGATTTCGGATTTTGATTCACTGCTGCAAGCAATGTGTCCAGGGAATTTCGCTACATCGTCTACAAGTATAACCTCTTTTGTTTCCCAGCATTTTCCACACACACCTCGGCTTTTTGCAATACGAGTGCAGGCTACAGGGCCTTGAAATGGCCCAAGGACTAATTCTTCTTTCCCCTTATTTTGTTTAACAAGATAGAATCCCACCCAAAAAAACTGCAATCCATATTTTAATGCAGCTGCGGTGTTCGACAAATTTGCGATGAGGTCAGTTTCTCCTTCCAATAAGGCTTTTAACTGAGGAATAAGTAGTTCGTACTTTTCCTGTTTAGATGCAGTTTGGGGGATGATAATAGTTTCGGCCATTCGGATTTACTGCTGCAAAGATGCTAATTTTTGAATGGGGAATAAAATTCAATTAATACTACAAGCAATTGCAGCAATGCTCACGCGTGTACCCGGAACAGAGAGTAAATGCTGCGCACAAGCCTCAATCGTTGCACCGGTGGTTATCACATCATCCACCAGTAAAATATGCTTGCCTTTCAGTTTTTCACTATCCGTTACTTCAAATATAGATTTTACATTTTCCCAGCGATTGTATTTCGATTTTTTTGTTTGTGTTTCAGAAGCAAAATTGCGAATGAGTAAGGAGGATTCAGCAGGTGCTTGCATGGTTTGAGAGAGGCCAATAGCAAACATTTCGCTTTGGTTATATCCCCTTTTCTTTTCCTTATCGGGATGAAGCGGTACCGGAATAATCAGATTGATGTCCTCAAATTTTTTGTCCTGCTTGAGTTCTACTCCATACAAACTACCCAATTTTACACCCACCTGTTTTTGCCCTTTGTATTTTAATTGATGCAGCAAATTTTGCACTTTACTTTGCTTTTTGAAATAATAAAAGGCACATGCCGATTGAATTTCAACTCTTCCCCAAAAGAGTTTACTCACCTCATTTTCTTTCTCTTTGTGGAAATTTGTTTTTGGCAAATAGTAAATGCATTGACTACAAATACACTCTTCGTGTTTTAATAAACTCTCCCCGCAGGCCATACAAACCCTAGGATAAATTAATGTGATAAAATCAGATAGCCAGCTCATAATCGTATTTTTCCCGCTCAACCAAAAAATATAAACAGGTAGTTTTTATTTATAAAATTCAATTACATTTGTTTTTGAAACAAAAATCTCATTTTCTTTTAAAAACTTAAAAATAAACTAATGGAAACAAACAATGAAAAAAAATCCGGTAATAAATTATTAATGATTTTATCCGGAGTTTTATTTCTCCTTGTATTATTTTTGGGATACCAGTTGTATAACCAAAAAAATGCAACAGAAATGGTAACTGCCGAAAAAGAAAAAGTGGATACTGAATATGCAGCTACTAAATCAGAATTGGCTGAAGTGCAAAAAGCCTACGACGGGTTACAAACCGATAACAAGCAATTACAATCCGAATTGGATGCTAAGAAAGAAGAGCTGGAAGATATTGCTGCTCAACTCGAAAAGGAAAAAGGTAATCGCTCTGTTGTAGCTCGTTTGAAAAAAGAATTGGAAACCATTCGTAACCTCATCAAAGGCTACTTAAAGGACATTGATTCTTTGCAATTGGCAAATCAAGTATTAACTGAAGAAAACACCACAGTTAAGGCAAATTTAACTACCGAAAAAGGAAAGTCTGCACAGTTGGAAGCGGATAAGCAAGGTCTTAATGAGAAGGTTGCTTTAGGCTCACGCCTTGTTGCTGCAAATTTATTCGCAGATGCTATGCGCGGAAAAATAATTGGAAGCAAAGAAGTGTCAACCACAAAAGCTTCAAGAGCCGATAAATTAAGAGCTGTATTTACATTGGCTGAAAATCGCTTAGCGAAAGCCGAAGAAAAAACAGTGTACATGAAAATTACCGGCCCGGATGGTCAAGTTTTATCAAATGGTACAGATGATTCAAATATGTTCTCAATTGGTGGCGAGAAGCAATTATTCAGCAGCAAAAAGAATGTAGATTACACTGGTAAGGGAGTTGAAATCAGCATGATATTTGACAAAAAAACCGAGTTTAAGCCGGGTAAATACAATGTTGAAATTTATGTAGATGCTGCTTCTATTGGGTCAACAAGCTTCGACTTGAAATAATCAATATTAGGAAATTTAGGTTGAAAGCCCTCGAGTTTCGGGGGCTTTCATCATTATAGGAATTAATGTATTTTTGAAGCCATGCGTTTTGTGAAGCAATTTTTAATGGTGTTATGGAAAACATTCTTTGTGCTGAATTTCGGCATAACTTTGATTTTGCTGTATCCTATATTTTTTGTGCTACTCTCGCGTAAAGCATGGTTTCCAAAGGCTTTTAAAATGATGCAGTTTTGGGCACGTATCTTACTTTATATTCCCGGAATACGCTTTAAAGTGAAATACGAATCAAAACTGAGCCCGTCTAAAACCTATGTTTATTGTTCCAATCACAGTTCCTATTTAGATATTGTTTTGAGCTATTGTGCCATACCCTATTATTTTGTTTTTATGGGTAAGCAAGAGTTGAGAAAGGCACCCTTGTTTAATATATTCTTTAAAGAGATGAATATTTTGGTGGACCGTAAAAGTAATATTGGATCACATCGCTCTTTGGAAGAGGCAGCTAAAAAAATTGATGAAGGGCACAGTGTTGTGCTTTTTCCGGAAGGAACAATTTCTCGTGAGGCACCTAAGTTAAGGGCGTTTAAAAATGGGGCGTTTAAACTCGCTATCGAGAAACAAGTGCCCATTGTGCCTATTACCTTTGTAAACAATTGGAAATTGCTTCAGGATCGCCCATTTTTACAAGGTCTCAGTCGCCCGGGATTAGCTTTGGTGGAAGTACATCGCCCCATCCCCACAAAGGGAATGACTTTAGATGATTTGCTTATGCTTAAAGCACAAGTGGAAAATGTGATTGAGAAAAGTTTAACCAATTTTGAATTGAAAAATAGAAATCAAAAATGAGCCGAATCAACAATGAAACCATAGATAAAATCGCACACCTTGCACGACTTGAATTTGAAAACGAAGCCAAGGTTGAAATTGCAAAGGACATGAATCGTATGCTCGATTTTGTGGATAAACTCAATGAGTTAAATACCGACAATGTTGAACCTTTAATCTACATGAGTAAGGAAGTGAATGTGCTTCGTACGGATGAGGTGCACCAGGATATAACCCAAAAGGATGCCTTACGAAATGCTCCCAAAAAGGATTCTGATTATTTTAAAGTACCTAAAGTGGTTGAGAAAAAATAAGGCGAATAGGAACGTTATTTCACAACCCCATTTCCGTGGAAATAACAATTTAAAATCGAATCCATTTCCATTTTTCCAGCACCAATTAAGTTCGTTTTAGCTATTAGTTCAGGACTTAAAAATTTCATCAATGGTTGCTCTACTTGATTGTATTTTTGAAAAGCTTCCTTTAGTTTACTATCCCATTCAGTATGAAAATGCAATAAATCATCCGGCATAACACGTGTGCGCAAGCTTCCTTCTTCTTTTTCACAAACAAATGGCTCACTAATGTTGAGGTAGCCATAATCATCCGTTAATTGTTCGCCGGGTTGTATGTCGCGCACTGCTAACTCAAAATCATAGGCGGTAGTGATGCAGCTGGAATTGAAACTATGGTTCACGAAACGCGCAATGTCCCAGCACAAAATAAATTTTCCTTGGCTATCCCGGTAACAATAGGTGTCTAAAATTTTTTGATAGTCTTCCCCGAAACGTTGAATATCTTTTTCATCAAAAACGCGGTCTAATTTATCCATGGCCCAGGTGATAGTGCCTTTGGGAATGAGCTTTGTAGCTACCACACCATATCCGATTTTTTTACTGATAAAGCGGAGTTCAGTATCGGGATGAATCATAAAAGGTGAATTTAGATTTGCGATAAATGTAAAAAAAAGAGCGAACCGTAAATTTTGGATTCGCTCTTTTTTTTAACTCCTTTTCAACATTAACAATATTCGTCGAAGGCCATTTTTAAATTATCTGCTATCATTTGTGCACTACGCCCTTCAATATGGTGACGCTCTATAAAATGCACCAGTTTTCCATCCTTATATAAAGCGATAGAAGGAGAGGAGGGAGGATAGGGAGCCATGTGTTTGCGCGCCTGAGCCACAGCATCGGTATCAAATCCTGCAAAAACTGCAGTTAATTTATCTGGTCGTTTGGTGTTCTCAACCGCCATTCTAATACCCGGTCGTGCAGCTCCAGCGGCACATCCACATACTGAATTTACCACTACGAGCACAGTTCCTTTGCTGTTTTCGATAGCCGCATCTACAGCTTGTGGTGTTGTTAAATCTTCGAAACCAACAGCATTTAATTCTGCCTTCATCGGTTTTACTAATTGTTCGGGATACATTTTATTTTGTTGCGTTAATGATTTATTTTGAAAATTTCAGTTTGAAATTGAGCTGCAAAAGTACGCAATTTTTATCTTTTCGCTATCTCTTTCCGTATTTTAACAAGAGACATTTGCAATTCTTGTTCTTAGCTAAATGAGCAGGAAAAGGGTGAGTTGGCTCACTATTCCAACCCCAAAACCAATGTATACTTGAGCAGGATCATGTGCGTTCATGAGCATGCGCGATGTTCCTATAATTCCTGCTAAAACAAGTAAGCACAACAGCAGTAAGCGGTAGTCGATAAATAAGCGCATGGAAATTCCAATTAAGGCGCCAATTACACCACCAATACCCACCATGTGCGCACTAATTTTCCAGTTTAAATTAATAAGCATGGTAATGAGTAAGGCCAATGTTGCACCTAAAAAAAGCAGGTAAATCAAAGATGGTATATGAACCTGACGCAAAAGATAAAAAGTAAAAAAATAAAGAATACTGGTTATCAGGAATGGCGCCCTTCGCTCTTCTTTTGTCTCCATGCTAAAACTCTTTATAAATCCAAAACGCAGGAACAAATAAGCGCAAAATGCAGGTATCAAAAAAGTGGTTACAAAAACCAATGCATGTATAATCGTTTGCAATTTTTGTGGGGTGGCTAATTGAATGTAGGAATCTGTATGGAACACAATAAACAGCAAGTAACTTGGCATGAGCAAAGGATGCATCAAGTAAGAAATAAATTTGGCAATACGGATAAACAAGGTTTAAGGTGCTTGGGATTAGAGTTCTTTGCGCAATCGAGCCACCGGAATATTTAATTGTTCGCGGTATTTAGCAACGGTTCGGCGAGCAATGTTGTAACCGTGTTCTTTTAAGATGAGGGTAAGTTTGTCGTCGGTAAGCGGTTTGTTTTTCTTTTCGGCTGCAATGCATTCTTCCAGTATTTTTTTCACTTCCTTCGTCGATACTTCCTCTCCCGAATCTGTTGAAAGCGATTCCGAGAAAAAGGATTTCAATAATTTAGTTCCAAAAGGTGTTTGAATGTATTTACTATTGGCAACCCGCGATACTGTGGAGATGTCCATCCCAACAATTTCGGCAATATCTTTTAAAATCATTGGCCTAAGCTTTGTTTCATCTCCTTCCAAAAAATACTCCCTTTGGTAATTGAGTATAGCATCCATTGTAATCATAAGGGTTTGTTGCCTTTGTTGAATGGCATCTATAAACCATTTTGCAGAATCCAATTTTTGCTTAACAAAGGATACAGCTTCTTTTTTTTCTTTGTCTTTTAATTTGGCTTTTGAATAATGCTCCAGCATATCGTTATAACTCTTGCTCACTCTTAAATCGGGCGCATTTCGAGAGTTTAAACTCAATTCAAGTGTACCTTCATTGTTAACCAATATAAAATCAGGAATAACCTGCTGGGTGCTTTTTTGTCCATCTGTGGCTGAATTTCCGGGTCTGGGATTCAAGTGAAGAATTTCGGTCATTGCTTCCTTAAGCACCTCATCGTTAATATCCAAATGCTTTGAAATCTTATCGTAATGTTTCTTCGAAAACTCTTCAAAATTAGATTCAATTATCTGAATGGCAACTTCTAAGGTGAGCAAATTTGCCATGTGTTTTGTTTCACTCTTTTTACGTCTTAGTTGCAGTAAAAGGCATTCTTGTAAAGAACGGGCACCTAAACCAGCTGGATCAAACTCTTGAATTACTTGCAGCACTTCTGTAAGTTCAGCCTCATTTGTCATAATGTTTTGTGAAAAAGCTAAATCATCCACAATCGATGACAATTCTCTGCGCAAATAGCCATCTTCATCCAAATTGCCGATTAAGTTTTCAGCAATTAAAAAATCTTTGTCATCTAGTACTCTTAATCCTAATTGGGAAAGTAAATTCTCCTGAAAGCTATTTCCGCCCGAGTAAGGTATATCCTTACGGTCGTCGTCTTCTCCGGAGTTTTTTACGGCTAATTTATAGGCTGGTATTTCGTCGTCGTCAATGTATTCGTCTAAACTAAAATCTTCACGAGAGTTTTCAGCATCCTTTTCTTCATTGGTTTCAAATTCCTCGTCAGCATCGGCATTATCTGTTGATTCATCAGGTCCTTCTTCTAAGGCAGGATTTATTTCGAGCTCTTCTTTAATTCTTTGCTCAAGTCCAATGGTAGGAATCTGCAGCAACTTCATTAACTGAATTTGCTGGGGCGAAAGTTTTTGTAAGAGCTTTTGTTGTAAACTTAGTTTGAGCATAAAATGGAATGAGCTGCAATTTTACACTTTAAAAGTACAAAAAATGCAGTTCTTAAAATTTATCATTTCTTGGCTTTTTTTAATTGGAATTTTACAACCAGCCGTTTACCACAATATCTTTGGCGTGATAGGTAATGATAATATCAGCACCTGCTCGCGCAAACGCGTACATGTTTTCCATTACAATCTTTTGCTCATCAATCCATCCGGCTTGAGCCGCAGCTTTTACCATACTGTATTCACCCGAAACATTGTAGCAAGCCACCGGCAGTAAGGTATTTTGACGCAATCGTTGAATCACATCCAAGTAAGCCAAAGCCGGTTTTACCATCAAAATATCGGCACCTTCGTCCTCATCTAAAATAGCCTCTTTTAGCGATTCATTTGGATTACGATAATCCATCTGGTAGGATTTGCGATCACCACTTTGAGGCGAAGAGTCAGCTGCTTCGCGGAATGGTCCGTAATATGCCGATGCGTATTTTATGGAGTAAGACATGATGGCTGTATTCTCCAAACTATTTTCATCCAGAACGCTGCGCATTGCACCAATTCTACCATCCATCATATCAGAAGGAGCAACCATATCGGCTCCGGCCTGTGCATGGCTCAATGCCATCTTACATAAAACGTCTACTGATAAATCGTTATGCACATAGTTGTTTTCAAGTATTCCACAGTGACCATGGGTGGTATAGGCACATACACAAACATCGGTAATCACATAAACACTATCGCCAAATTTTGCTTTAATGGCTCTTACTGCCTGGGGAATTATGGAGGAGTGGCTGTGTGAGGAGCTGCCATCTGTTGTTTTTTCCTCGCCCACACCAAAAAGCAAAACCTTATTCACTCCCAATTTCGTTAGCAATTCTATCTCTTTTAATAACTCATCAATTGAGAAATGGTCTACCCCCGGCATGGCAGCAATGGGGTGTTTTATACCATTTCCATGCACCACAAAAAAGGGATAAACAAACATGCTTTTTGATAACTTTGTTTCAGCAATCAATTCTCTTACAACAGCTGTTTTTCGAAGTCTTCTAGGTCTTTGTATCATTTTTTCTTTACTAAAAAGTTGTATTAATGTATTTTTTTTAATGCTTCTCTAAATGTAATGATTATAAACCAAATACGGCCCTTACCAACCCTAAGTCATCAAATGACGTGGTGAGCACGGGCTTTCGTACCCCGTTTTTTTTCAATGCCGCAGCTGTACTTTCTCCCATTGCAATTATTTTTTGATCAGAACGGAGTCGGTTTTTTTCAAAGAAAGCTGCTACATTCGAAGGGCTGGTAAATACGCCAATTTCAAAGTCAGGAACAAGCTCTTCGTTCTTTTTAAGCGTTTCATATACTGAAAGGTCAGTAGTTTGGCCTGAGTTGGTAAAAGCTTGTTGAATGCTGCGCATACTTTCTTTTGCTTGAGGAAAGAGCACAGTTTTTTTTCCAACAGTGGATGCAAATTGTTTGCCCGTTAATTTGGTATCTGTTGAATAACCAATAAAATCAGCTCTTTTACCAAACTTACGCAACTCATCGGCTGTTGATTTTCCTACACATCCAATTTTAACAGCAGCTAAATTGGGCTTTTGCATGAAAAAATTCTTCACCGCATTTTTGCTTGAAAAAAATATCCAGTCGGTTTGTGGTACCTGTTTTATTGGAATAAATCGAATATCAATAAGTGCTTTTGAAAATACACTGTATCCATTATCCGTTAAAGCTTTGTCAAAATAATCAGATGACCGTTTGTCGCGTGTTATAAAAACAGATGCTGGTACAATGGATTTTAATTTTTCTACAATCTTTAGAGCAAGGCCTTCACTGGTTTTTGACTCATGGTAGAGGGATTTGGGTGCTTTGTCCCAGCCGGTCGACAACGAAGTCCACACTTTAAAAAAAAGCTCGTCATTCGCATCTTTATCGGTTTCGCAGTATACCCCCAGTGGAAGCTGGCAACCGCCATCAAACAAATTCAATATTTTTCGCTCAATTGCGATTCTTTCCTGTACTTTATTAGCATTTAGGTTTTGCAAAATAGCATTCAGTTCATCGTCGCTTTCGCGGATTTGTAGTGCTAAAACTCCTTGTGCCGGGGCAGGAATAAATTCGTTGGGATTTAATTTTTGCACCACAAATTCCGAAACATCTAAATTCAATCGTTCCACACCAGCAGCGGCAAGCATTATTGCATCATACTCTGCAGCCCTTAATTTTTGTAAGCGGGTAGGAACATTTCCTCTCAAGTCTTTTATGCTGATATCAGGGCGAAAGGCCAGAAACTGTGCTTTTCGCCGGGCTGAGGAAGTCCCTAGAATGGCATTCTTTTTTAAGGTATACTTTTGTTTTTCATCCACAGCCTCTTTGCGAATAAGCAGTAACTCGGAGGGGTCTTCACGCTCCGAAACAGCAGCAATAATAAGCCCTTTGGGTAATGTGGTGGGTAAATCTTTGTGGGAATGAACGGCGATATCTATTTCTTTTGCAAGTAAAGCTTCTTCAATTTCTTTGGTAAAAAAGCCTTTGCCTTCTAGTTTGTCAAAACTAAGGTCTTGAATTTTATCGCCCTGTGTTTTAATGATTTTTATGGATGCATCAAGCCCGCTTTTTTTAAGTTCGGCTTGAACAAAATGAGCCTGCCATAACGCTAAATCACTGCCCCTGGAGCCAATTGTTATTTTTTTCATCTGAAAATTGCATCAAACAGCTTAATTTCAACGGTAGTTTGGGGACATTTATGTTGAATGGAAATAGGCATTTTTTTAACTGGATTCAATTGCCCGCGGAAGCTAAGAGATTAATTTTCAATCAAAATTTCTTTCGCCATTTTCATGGGAACACTAATGTATTTTTTCTCCACATAAGAAAGGATTTTTTCCAAAACTTGTTTGCTTTCTGCGTCTAATTTTTCTAGCTCTTTTGCAAATACTGTGTTAATAGCAGCGGAGTGAATGTCTTTTACTTGTTGAGGAATCGAGCTCATTGCCAATTCCACCTTTCTTTCTTTCAGCACACCTCTGAAAGTTTCTATATTTTGTTCTATAATTTCATTACATGCTTCTAATTCCTTGTGTCGCTCTTTAGGTTTTCGGAAGCCATTGCTTGTAGCGCTGTTATATCAATATAATAAGGTTTGTTATCACTTATAACGGATGGTTCAATATCGGTTGGAATAGATAGGTCGATGATAATTTTTTTACCTTTTTCACCTCTTGCTAATGTAGTGTAGATGGCTGAATCAATAATATGTTCAGCACTGGCAGTACAGGTTAAAATCACATCAAAACCACCGCTGTAATGCGTAAGTTCAGTCAGCGAATACGCTTTTCCATTCAAATCCATTGCCAATTTCTCACCATTAGCAAGGGTTCTGTTAAAAACCACAAAGTTGGTAAAGCCATGTTTTTTCAAAAACTTTGCCATTAATTGATTGGTTTGACCGGCCCCAATAATTACAAATCGAGCATCCAGCCTCACATTTAAATCTTTTAATTTTCGGTATGCCAAGGATACAATTGATACAGGTTTGTGTGCAATTTGAGTTTCGGTATAAACTTGTTTGGCTGTTTCTATGGCACGTTTTATCACCAAGCGCAACAAATCACCTGTAAGGTTCATACCTAGTGATTTATCATACGCATTGCGCACCTGAGTAATTATTTCGCGTTCTCCAACAACCAACGAATCTATCGACGAAGCAACTTGTAACAAATGTCGCATGGCTTCTTTTCCTTCAAATTTTAAGCAGCCAGCAGCTAGTTGGCTAACTTCTGTGATGGAAAAATGAGGGTAGGCAGCCTGAATAAAAGAGATGGTAAATTCTTCGGTAATGGCTTCTGACGTTGAGAATAAAAACTCAACGCGGTTGCAGGTAGAAAGAAATAATAGCTCTTGTAAATTGGAATTGTGTTTTAAATTCGATAATCGCTCCTGCTGCAAAACATCATCAATATGCAAATCGCCAATATTTTTTAAATCGGCTGTTTTGTGGGTAAATGCGATAATTTTAAAAGCATTCATAAGTTTCCTTTTGCTCTATTTACGGCAAATGTAAGCCCCCGGATACATTGATTTGTCATGAATTTGTCACCCATGAGCAATGTCATGTTTGAATGGGAATTATTCGAGCTTAGGCAGGTGAATTTCGTCGGCTACAATAAACGCACTTGGGAAGTACGTATTAATTTCGGTCATAAATTTTTGTGCTTCCAATCGGGTTCTGAAATCCCCAACACGTACTTTAAAATTGGGTTGTTGATACACCTCATACGCCGCAACATCCGGGAATTGCTGCAAAAATTTTGTTTTTATGGTTTTTGCTTTCTCACGCTCACCCCCAAAATGAATTTGAATTCTAAAGCCGTCAATGCTCTCGTTTTCAGAATTTATCTGTAAGTGTTTTAAGAGCAACTTGTCTATTTCATTTGATTGGCTAATTTCCACCTTGCCAACACTATCGTGCTGAGCAAATAAGCTGTTTATTTGCAGTAGAATAAATAGTAAAATTGCAAAATACTTCATCGTGGGTTCAAAGGTATTGTTTTTTGACTTGTAAATGGAAAGACTGCTTTTGAAATCTTATTTTGATAAGAATTCAATGTGTTAAACGTAAAAAAATTACTAGTGAACTTATTTTATAGAAAATTAGGTCAAGGAAAACCGCTTTTTATTTTACATGGATTATTTGGTTCCAGCGACAATTGGCAAACCCTTGGAAAAAGATTTGCTGAGAATTATGAGGTATATTTAATCGACTTGCGCAACCATGGCCAATCCTTTCACTCCAATGAATGGAATTATGCAGCTATGAGTAATGATATATTAAATTTGATGGATGCAGAGAAACTACATCAAATTAATATTATTGGCCATTCAATGGGAGGGAAGGCAGCCATGCATTTGGCTATCAATCATTCCGAAAGAATTGAAAAATTAATAGTGGTTGATATTTCACCTAAGTATTATCCGGTGCACCATCAAAAAATATTAGAGGCACTTTTTGAACTCGATTTAACAAATATACACGCTAGAAAGGAGGCGGAGAGCAAGCTTTCTGAAAAAATTAAAAATCAAGGTGAATTACAATTTTTACTTAAGAATTTGTATTGGAAAGATGTGCAAAACAGTTTACTAGCCTGGCGTTTTAATTTGGAGGTGATTAAAAGGGATATTGAAATTGTAGGCGAGGAACAAGATGCCTCAGCAGCTCCTGTGCCGATTCCAACACTTTTTATTAAGGGTGAAAAATCAAATTACATTCAGCAAGATGAGTTGTCTTTGATAATACGTTCATTCCCTAACAGTGCGGTGCAATCCATTTCGGGAGCGGGTCACTGGGTTCAAGCGGAACAGCCTGAATTGTTTTATCAAGCCTGCATCGAGTTTTTAAATTAAATTAATACGGTTTAAAAAAGGAAAAGCCCTTGCAAAATTTTGCAAGGGCTTTTCCTTTTTTATTATTAATGGTGCTTATTTCACCACAAATTTCACTCTGTAAACATTTCCATTAAGTTGCGCTTCGGCCATATAAACCCCTGCTGCTAATTGCATTTCAGGTCTAATGGTTAGAGTTGCTTCCTCTTTGGTAATTACTTCTGCACGGTAAACTCTATCGCCAATCATGTTGTAAATAGCTACCTGAACTTTTTCGTTAGCAGCTGTTATGCCTTGTAACTCAAGGGCATATTGCTCATTTACAGTTGCAGGATTTGGATACACACTTAAATTAAGTGCTTCATCCGTTGCTTCAACACCTTCGGTAGAGAATGGTGAGTAACGTGGAACAGTCGCTCCTGTGGTGAATGTACAGGTTGGTCCATAAGCACTCCACTGACCGGCGTAGTATGCTACTTCGATAGTATAGGTTGCGTTTGGTAACATGTTCGGGAATCCGCAGCAAACCAAAGTACGTGATAAACTAAAGCTGGTGTTTGCATTATAGTTATACAATACTTTAGAATAAGCAAC
The DNA here is from genome assembly GCA_016721765.1 of Bacteroidota bacterium. Classification (NCBI taxonomy): domain Bacteria; kingdom Pseudomonadati; phylum Bacteroidota; species Bacteroidota bacterium. The sequence continues at coordinate 607,326 of JADKHO010000001.1, read as the reverse complement.
TCCACCTACATTGGTAATTCGGAAAGAATACATGCTAGCTCCCGGTACTGCAGTGCAATTTATGATACTGCTAAATTGACCCGGTGATAGTGTAGACCCGCAGAATCCAACAGTTGAGATGGATGTTGTTGGAGCAGCGGGCGTAGTTACTGTACATGGTGCACCGTAACTTAACCAAACTCCACCCACATAAGGCTTAACTCGAACAGTATAAGTTGTTGCGTAACGCACACCACCCGGAACAGCTGGGGTAGTTGGAATCCAGATCAAACGGAAGTCTGTGTTTCCATTACTACGATATGCTATAGCAGTATAACCTGGAGCTGTAAACTCATACTCATAATTGGTAGCACCCGTTACCGGAGTGGTAAAAATTTGATCGTTGAGTGAGCTTAAAGTAATGTTACAGTTGGTTAAGGATGTTGTAGGAGAAGTTGTAGTTAAATCTAACTTACAAGTTACTCCATAAGGACCCCATTCACCCGGACGGTTACCGAAAGTTGCTCCTGTTTTACCAACAAGTGCACGCGTTTGAACGTCATAACTATAACCAAAGCGAACACGATCAATTAGCGGAGACGATTGGTATGCCCAAACTAAACGGAAGTCGAGGTTACCACTTTGACGTTGCCAAGTATGGTCATAATCATAAGCGCCACCCGGTACATCTTCCACAATTTTGTACATGTAATCGTTTGCACCGGAAAGTGAATCCGTTAACAATCTATCATTTAAGTCAGAAATAACATAGTCACAAGGACCAGCTACAGTTGCTGGATTGTTACGCAATTTGATAGCAGGGAATGCACCTAAAGATACAGAACATGCAGGTCCATAAGGACTCCAAACACCGGCAACATAAGATGCAACTTGTACATTATAAGCGTATCCATAAATCACACCCGGAGCCCATTTCAAACGGTAATCAGGGTTCGCATTGTTACGGTAGTGTTCAAAATTGTATCCTGTTTGTGCACCGGTTCCAACAATTTTGAAACGGTAATTAGTCGCTCCCGGAATTGGTGTAACAAAAATCTGATCATACATGCTTGGTATGGTTGTACAGTATGCAGGATTAATTTGAGGTACCGGTACTTCGCTTATAGTGATATCATCAATATAAATGCTGCCTCTATTCGCTAGGCTAATTGCATGGAATCCGAAATATACAACACCGGTTCCGCCAACAGGAACTAAATAATCTGTTCCTTGTTTTTGTGCGTAAGTGGTGCTATTGGTAGAAAACAAATCGGGAGTTGAACCAGACATGGTAGACGCGTCAGGTAATGTTGCCATACGTAGCTCATAGCTTTCAGTGAAGCTGGCTGAAGATGCTCTATCCCACCAAGTGATGCGGTAAACTTTCCCTGCAGTAACGTGTACTGGAACGGTAAAGAAATAATCATCTAAAGGTGTTACATTATCCGAGTTTTTATCGATACGTAAGTGACGTGTTCCGGTGCGCGGTGCAATGGTTGAAGTGTACCATGAACTGTTACCTAATTGATCTGCATTCTCAGTAGTTACACCGCAAGGCATTAACGGTGGTGTGGTGTTCTCACCATTCAATACATAAGTAACTGCCGGTGTTGGAGGTGCAAGTAATGCAACCGATGGGTATGCATCTTGAGACGCGCCGGTTGTAAATTGACCAATAGAACATACGCTTTCACCATTTACGTTATAAGGTGCAACCATATAATAATAGGTAGTATTTGGAGTTAATACCCCTAAACTAAATGTTGTTGCCAAGCCCACTGATGTTTGATAGAAAACAAAATCAGTCATTGGGTTATCCTTAGCTACATATATATAGTAACCATCTGCGTAAAGTGGCACTGGTGTCCAGCTTAATGAAGCGGTGGTATAGCAGCTACTATTGCTAACTGTTACAGTTGCCGGACAAGCAGGAGGAGTTGTAATTACATTAACAGTTGTATTACCACTCGTAAATCCGCAAGCTCCAAAACTAGTAGTCGATGTTGCAGTGTATGCAGTTGTTGTACTTGGTGTTGCATAAACAGTTGTTGCTGTTGCAGGTGCACCGGTATATGGTGAAGTTAAACCGGCGTCGGTATACAAATCTGCAAACGGTGCCCATGTAAAGGTAACTGCGCCTCCAGAGGTAAACGTAATGTTTGGACGATTTGTAAAAGTTGTTGCTGCACTGGTTGAAGATACTCCGCAAGCTTGAACGTTATCGCCATATCGACCATAGGTTGAATTATATGCAGTATTCGTATATCTAACTGTTGAACTGCTGCTGAAACAACTTGCACAACTTGCATTTATATCATTATCATGACAGATTTCAATTAATACACTAGAAACGCCATCCCATGTAAATGGTGTGCCAAACAAATAGGTTTTTAAACCAACTGTTGGTGCTGGTTCATTTACCGGACCATATACTGTTGTAAATCCGGCAGTAGGTGTTTCGTATACCGAGGTCATTGCTGTTGCATTGGAGTGTCCGATTTTAATGTTAAATCCGCTCTGTGCAAATGTACCCGTTCCGGTTGCTGAAACTTCGAAAGCCATACTGTTAAAATTACCGGCTGTGAAACCTAAAGCTGTTAATTCACTTGCACGAATTAAGTACTGTACTCTGCTTCCCTCCCAATTCGAATTAAATGGAGTGATACCTGCGGTAGAAGTAGTGGTAGCTGACCCAAATGTTCCGACTGTTCCGGTAATCAATCCTGCGGATGCATTAATCGTTGTTACGTTGCCCGGATAGGTTGGATTAGGTCCTGTTTTTGTAACGGTTACAGCGGAGGATGGATCTACAAATACACTAACAGTTCCTGAATTAACACATCCAGAAATATTATCGGTTGCTGTAACTGAATACGTAGTTGAACTATTTGGAGAAACAGTTACACTGCTACCAATTAAATTTCCTGGAGTCCATTCATATGAATAATTTGAATTGCCACTGGTAGCAACCAAATTGGTTGATACACCGCCACATAAATTTGGAGGAGTTGCAGTAACCGATGTAAGTGCAGGCGCAAGAGTTACTGTAGCATTAACAGTTGTTCTATTGCTTTCGCAGCTTCCACCGCCAATTACCCAATTGTAGAAATAATAGTAAAGATCAAGTCTGGCAGTATTTGTTGGAGCAGCTGTAAGCGTTCCTGAGTTAATTGAAACAACACCAGGCACTACATAAGGGAATCCATAATTGCCTCCCGGAGCTGAGGCCGCAGCTTCAAATAGCAAGCCTGTGATTCCGGTAAAGGCAGGACGCATTTTAAGATTAGTTCCGGCAGCAATACTGAAGTTACAATTAATAACTGTTGGTAATGGAGTTGCAGCAGGGCTACCCACCACATTTGCAGTTACAGTATTTAATACTGTTCCTGAGCTATTAATAATGTCGATGGTTACGGTACCTGCAGCACTTGAAGCACTTACAGGATAAACAGTAACTGAACTCAATGTAAAGGACGACAAAGCATCAAACACTAATCCGAAGTTGGTTGTACCTGCTCCAGATGTGGCAGTTCCTAATGCTGCAGGCATGCCTGTTGTTGATGAACCACTTGCACCAATAGATGCAGATGCATAGAAAGGAGTTACACCCGGTGTTCCTGACAATACAGGAGTTGTATACGAACTTCCTGCAGTTGCAGTACCACCGGTTGGAGTAGTATACCATTTAATACTAGCACCGGCTGATGGTGTTGCAGAAAGATTTACTGTTCCCGTTCCACAACGTGTACCTGCTAATGTTGAGGCAACAGCCGGAACATTTACATTTACAGTAACCGGAACAGTTGGAGAACCTGCTATTTCAATACCGATACAATAAATTTTACATCTGAATTTAGTATTTACGAGTAACGAGCCAGATCCTGGCACATAGGTAGCATTTGTGGCTCCCGGTATGTCTTGCCAATTGGTGGTACTAGCCGGTGAACTTTGCCATTGATACGTAGCCAAAGCATACGATGGGGTGAAGCTTATTGTTGGCATACCACTGAAAGCACAAATTGAGTTTGCTGAAGTTGCTGTTGTAAATACAGGAGGAGCAATGGTAACGGAGCCTAAATTTGCCACACAAGCAGGCACTGTTACATAACGTGACTGAACGTTGTAAGTACCTACTGCCGGTGGAACAATAGGCGTAGTTGTTGTCCAAGTTGCTCCATTATCAATTGAGTATTCGTAGAAATTGTTATACTGAATTAACAAATTGTCGATGTAGTGACCTTGGAATTCTGCTCCGGTTCTACCGCAGAAGGCATGTTTCCATGTTGCTTTGTTATCTGTTAAATAGGAAGCCGGTAATTGTTGATTGGTAACTACTTGAACGCCATTCAAAAACAACGAAATTTGACCTAAGTTATTGATGGTAATGGTTATGTGTGTAGAAGCACCTGTGGTTGTTGTAGCTCTCCAAGTTGTATTTGCTGTATAGAATAATACACCAGTACTGCTTGGAATCTGGTTCCAGATTGGGCAGTTATACATTAAGTAAATACCCGCAGTGTTGGAACCATTTCCATAGGCATCAAAGCCTAATTTTAAACCTACGCCGCTTCCATTTTCAGGATTTGTGGTGTTAGGCGCCACAGTAGTTCCAACGGTTGAACTTCCTAAACCGGTTGGCAAAGCAACTACATCGGGACCATAGCTATAGCTAAATCCATCAGCTGGAGAGGTACTTCCTGGTGTGGTAATCATATCAAAATCAATTTGGAAATCGTTATTGGCTAAGCCTGTTGGGTTAGTAATCAAAACGCCTCCTTTTTTACCTGCAACGCTAGGTGTAAATTGCATTTGACCACCGGTAATTGCAAAATCAGCACCGTCTGAAGTCATATTAGCAGGTAAAGTGGAGCTTGTGAAGTTATTATTCACAACTGTTCCTGCTCCACTAACGGTTGGTGTAATTAAACCGGTTGGATTTAAACAACTGGTAGGTTGTGTACCTACTGCACTTCCTGTGATTCCGCTATATACGCCAACTGTTTTCGTAGCTAATGTAGAGCAAATTCCATCCACTCCTAGCACACTGTAAATGTAATTTCCGGCAACGGTTGGGGTGAAACTTTGGTTAGCACCGGTTTGCGTGCCGCTAATACCACTTCCTACTAAAGGAGTGGCAGACCAGGTGTAGGTATAGTTTTGAGTAGTACCGCTTGTTTTAGCTGCAACAAAAGAGATTGCATTACCAATACAAGATGCCGATACCGCAGTAATTGCAATTGGATCAGCAGGAGTAACCGTAATTACAACCGGCGTTCTTGGTGAACTTTCGCAACCACTAGCTCCTACTTCTGTTACATAAAAAGTTGTGCTGCTAGCGAGTGAACTCAAATAGGTAGGTGAAGTAGATGTTTGTACTAAATTACCGCCAGTTAAAGCATCATACCATTTAAATGTAGGTGTTGGTAAACCACTTGTTGAGGTTACCACTGCAGTTGGAAGGTTATCACCACAATGAGATGATCCAGGCGATGTTGGAGCACTTGGTAATGGATCTACATTCAAAGTTAAAGTTGCCACGTTCGAACACTGGGTAGTTGGGTTAGTAGCACTTACAGTATAAATGGTAGTAATCCCAGGAGAAACCGAAACAACATTACCACTCAATGCACCTGGATTCCACTGCCAATTAAGCGCTGCAGTATTATCTATTTGTAAGCGTCCAAATCTTATAATTGGCTTTGCAGCTGAAGTTGTGCCTGTAGTGGCAGTCGCGCATGCTGTAGTACCTGTAGTTTGACAATTTGAAAGTGAAGCAGGTGTAAAGGCTGCGGTGGTTGAAGTTCCTAATACGGAATTCTGCTGACAAACATTTACCAAAATGTTTGAAATACCATCCCATGTGAAGGTACCTGCATTAAATGTATGAATATTTAAACCAACTGCAGGAGTAAAAGATGCTTGAGTGAATACAGTTGTTGCAGGAGTTGTTTGAAAGGTTGTTGTGAGAACCGAAGTATTAGTGCTTGCTAAGTCAATTTGAAAATTAATTATTGTACCGGTTGTGGTAGTAGTTGTAAAACCAATATTATCAATAGGACCTGCTGTTAGTCCTGCAGCAGTCAATTCTGCGGCAGTATATATATATTGACTTTTAACTTGTGTTCCACTTCCTGCACCAGAGCGATAAGGACTTCCTGTTGTACTTAATGTAGTAGTTTGGGTACCAACATTTGCATTAAATACACCTCCAATAATACTTAATGCAGTTAGTGTGGAAGAGGTACCGGCACAAACCGGATTTACACTTGCTGTTGCGGATGATATAACTGGTAATGAATTAACGGTTACATTGATAGATGTTGAACCGTTGCATACACCATCGGTATAATTTAGAGTATAAGTATAACTACCTGCAGCAAGTGGTGTTATATTCAAGGTTGTTGGAGAAGAAAATGTTCCTCCTGAAACAGTACCTGTAATTCCACTATTGGCAGAGTTTGCAGACCATGTATAGGAATAGTTGTTTAGATTAAGTCCGGTTTGTGAGGTGGATAACTGGAAAGTACTATTCACACAAAGTTCCGTAATATTTAAACTTGCTACCTGCGCAACAGCTGCAACAACATCTCCATTGCTTACATTCGCAACAGCAAGCACACGTGGAGAACTTACGCAACCCGTTGTTGGATTTTTTTCAGAAACATAAAAATTGGTTGTAGCATTAATAGCAGTTTGATAAGTTGTATATCCTGCAGCATAATCGTTTGCTTGAATAGCTAAATTATCCATTGCAAAACCACCAGCGGTACCACCGCTTCTGCTGCTGAAAATATGTTTCCAAGTAGAGCGGTCTGCGCTTAAATAACCTGCCGGTAACTGTACATTGTTAAAGATGGTTGTTCCACCAACAATTAAGGTTAATTGACCAGCTGCGTTAATTGAAACATTCACTGCGCTGGTTATAGTAGTAGCGCTTGTTGGAATCCAGGCAACGTTGGTTGAATAACCTAACATTCCAGGAGTAGCTGCTGTGAACCCGGTTGCTGCGCTTACACCATATCCTAAGTAAATACCTTTTCCATCACTACCACTTGCCGTATTAAAGGTCAAAAAGCAAATTCTTAACTTGCTTCCGCTTCCATGTTCTGCAGTAGGCGTTGTTGCATTGTTTAAAGGAATAGCATCATCCCCAAATGAATAGCTAAAACCATCGGCCATTGAAGCAGCCAAAGAAGTTAAGGACAAATCAAAATTGGTTTGATATAATGTTGAGTTTACTCCACTTGCATTTACCGTTAATGCACCACCGGTGTTAGGATTAGTTGTTTGTAAATAAAGTGCCCCTCCACTAATTGCTGCAGCTCCAGCTACAGATGAATTTGATAAGGTAGCCGAAGTAAAATCATTGGTATAGTAATTCTGCAATGCTCCTAATGGAGGTGTTTGTAATAGTGTTCCATTTGTTAGCGCCGAATACCATGTAAACTGAGGTCCAACTAATCCTGAATTAGAACTCACTGAAACTCCCGGAATTGCAATACCACATTGGTCAGAAGGAGCTGATGCTGTTGGTGCTAATGGTAATGGATTTACACTGATACTTGTGGTTGTTGAAGATGTACAACCTGAAATCGGAGTAGTTGCGGACACGGTATAAATTGTAGTGCTACTTGGGCTTACAGTTGTAATATTACTATTAACAGCACCCGGGTTCCATTGCCAATTATAAGTTCCTGCTCCTAATGTTTGCGCAGGCCCAGTGAGTATAAAATTAGGACGTGTCGATACAACGCTTCCTGCTACTCCGGTAGTAGTTGTTGCATAACTTTTAATGTCTCTCGGAGCACTTAAAAGATTATCTTGGTGTGTTTCTGATGCTGACGCAAATGCTGTTGTGGTGTATGTTTGAGTTACACTGCTGCCCCAACATCCTGAACATGTTCCTGTTGAATCATTATCAAAGCTTATATCAATCAAGATATTTGAGGTCCCATTCCAAGGGAAAGGCGTGGTGAATGCAAATACATTGTTTCCAACCGAAGGTGTAAAGCTTGGGTTTCGATACACACGATAAAATTGGGAAGGAACTTCAAATGTTGTTGTTAAAGCAGCAGAATTGGTATTTGCCATTCGAATGGTAAATAAATCAAAATTAACTGAAGCAGCTACAGAAAGCGGTATAGTTAAAGAAGTGAAATCACCAGCAACAAATCCAGCTGCTGCTAATTCTGCTTGTGAGTAAAGATATTGGTGACGCGCTCCTTCATATGTTCGGTAAAGTGGTAAAAATGCACCCCCTGCTGAGGTAGTTGTACCAGTTCCCATTGTAACTGGTAAATTTCCTATTGTGCTAGATAGCGCAGTTAAAGTTGAAGTTTGTCCGGCACATATCGTAGCTGGATTAGCATCTGCGGAGAAGATAACAGGATAAGCATCAACCGTTACTGTTGATGTTGCAAGGTTAGTACATCCAAAGCCGGTAACATTTAAAGTTATAGGATTACTTCCGGCGGTGGATGTTTTTAAATAAACAGTAGTTGGATTACCTGTACCTGTATAAGCTATTGTTGCAGCAGCATCAGTATACAAGTTTGTAATAGGCGACCAATCATAGGTTGTGTAATCAGCTGTGTTAGAAGTAACTTGAATAGTTGCAATACCATCCACACACACGGATTGATTAGCAGTTACTGTTAAAGCTGCACCTGTTGTTATGGTTGCATTTATTGGTGTTCTGGTAGTGCTGTTACATGTTCCAATTGTTGCTTGAATATAATAAGTCGTTGAAGTTAAAATTGGAGGTGTTGTAAAGGTATTTGTATAAGGAGGAGGATTACCACCCAATGCAAGTATATGAACATAATCAACTGTACCGGCATTTGTGCCTACAGCAGCTGAATAGCTGAACGTAATGCTCTGAACTTGTTTTTGGTAATTAGCAGCATTTAATGCCAAATTCATTTCAAACAAGTAGGGACCTGATCCACAAGCATCCGGATCTCCAGGTGCGGTATTTTGAGCTCTGGAAATACTAGGTGTATAAGCTTTTGAAGCGGCATCAAACCAGTTAGGGAAGGTAATTCCTGAAATAACTTGAGTGCTAGCATCCGTAAAGTTTACAGTTGCTGTTAGTGTTGCAGCATTCCATAAAACTGATTCATACAATACTTTTAGTGTTGCATAACTTGCAGGAGTGGATAAACTTAATGTTCCAGTAGTAGGATATACTGAACCGCTAAAAGTATTACTTGCAATTGTTAATGCATTATTTCCGGTATAACTTTGCATTTGATAATTTAACCCTGAAGTTAAAGAACTTGCAATAACACCACCGGCAGGTAAAGAGCAAGTTGGTAATGTACTACCTGAATACCATTGGTAATCAGGTGCAATTAATACATAACCACCTCCATCTACACCTACAGTTGGTTGAGTAACTCCCGGCAAAGTTCCAGTTGAAATAGTATTTGTAACACCAACTCCATCCGCAACTATATCGTTGTTGTAACCGGTAGTTGCAATTGCAGCGTAAGGAAAGCTTCCAAGAGGAGAACCACCTGAGGCAGCAGCATACCAAGATAAAGAAGCACCGGCTGAGGCTGGAGCGGACGAAGGAGCAGCAGTTAAAGTAACTGTTCCAGGTCCACAATTGGTACCATCGGTTACAGGTAATTGTACTTGTGGGTCGTTTACAATAACTGCCTTTTCAGGTGTTGCTACTGTAGTTCCACCACCATTTGAACAAGTTACTTCACAAATATAGTAGGTAGTTTGTGTTAAAGTAGGAGTGATGTAGGTTGTTGCAGGTGTTCCAACTGTTCCACCTACTACCGGAGCATATCCGCTACCGGAAGTTAATGAGCTCTTCCATGCATAACTAATACCCGGTAAGTTAGTGTTACCAATAACAGCTAAATTTGCTGTTCCGCTTAAACAAAGCGCTGAAGCACCACCACTAATTGTTCCTGCTACAGTTGTGTTATCACAAACGTGTTGAATAAAATTTCCGGCATCTGCACCAATATCTGTTGGGCTAAAAGCACTACGGGTTTCTCCATCGTAATCTTGCGTTACAGTTGCTATTAGTGTTCCACTGCTTTCAACATCAGAAGCCGTTACAGCATTAATGTGCAAATTAACAGCTGCCGCATTACCTGTTGCATTTAAGAACCCAATATCATTAAATGAAGTTGGTACACGACTATTTATATCACCACTAACCCATCCGGCAATATAATTAGGAACATCGCCCGCATTAAATCCGATGAAATTGGTTGCAGAAGGGGCATTAAAATAGAGGTTGTAATCTAATGATAATGCAGTGTTAGCCCCCAAGTAAACAGCATAGTGTTTCATGCTGCCGCTTGTATTTGCGCGCTCGTTTACAAAAATATTGTTTTTTACATTTTCAGCGGTTGCTGTGCCTGCTCTGTAGTAAGCGCTACTTAACAATGCCGGCTGACCATTTAAAACTCCGGTTCCGCCAACGTATACTGAATTATGATAAATATTATGCGTTCCGCTGGTAGCTTGTCGGTAAATACCTCTAATACTAATTGGAGTAGTCACTGAACTTCCACTAGCATTTATACCCAATCGTATCATATTATTGGAAAGCGTTGTAGTTGAACCTGTAACCGTATTAATACCAACAAAAGTGGCTGTTCCGGTGGTTACGCCTGAAGGAACCCAATTTGGTGTTGCAAATGAATGAATGAAGTTTGCATTTGCGGTAATTACAGCAGTAGTTGCAGCATTTAAGAAAATTGCTTGAATTGATGGTGCAAAACTAGTAGAAGTAGACGATGCAGAATTTGCTAAATTGTAGATGGTATTATTTGACACTGAAACTGCACCGGTAATTGTTGTTCCGCTTAAATTAACTCCCATTACGGAATTACCTGTTGAACCGGTACCACTGTTCACTGCAAAATTGCTTAAATCGTGAATCGTATTACCGTTAATGGATGGAGTAACGTTTGCTACTGTTGTAGATATACCCACAACCTGACCAGCTGTTGCAGTGGTAGAAGTTGTACCGCTTGTTAAAGGACCAATTTCATTATTGGTAACATTTAAAGTAGATGTTCCACCATTCACTAATACACCAAAAACAGAATGAGCAGCAGTAAGTGCAGTCATATCTCCACTTATTAATCCTATTCTGTTGTTGTTGATTGTATTCGTTAAAATACCACCGCCAATTCGTATACCGGCAATTATAGTGGCAGAGGTAGTTCCTGTTGATTTAATGCTAATAGCATCTTGATAGCCAATTTCATTGTTATCGATGCTGGCAACATTTCCATAGTTAACACTAATACCGGTAAATTGACCGGCACCGGTTGTTGCCACGTTTGAAGAGGTGAAATCGATATTTGCGACAAAGTTATTATTAACGTTTGTTGCAGCCCCATTTCCAACAGAGATATCCATACCCATAAAGTTGGCTGTAGCAGTAGTTAAGAAGAACATTGGGCCTGTTGCAATTTTGGCATTTCCACCGATGTAGTTTCCTGTAACTGTGTTTCCACTACTATGTGTAACGTTTGCAGCAGCTGAGTTTGGATTTAACCAGATACCTCTAAAGGTAGCAGCACCACCAAAAGTAAGTCCGGTGGTTTCATAAATGGAGTTATTTGTAATAGTTGAATTATTATTTCCTGCATCCATCTTAATACCACTCACATTGGCTGTGGTATTGGTAGCAGATTGGAAGAAATCATAAATATTACAATCGGTAATAGTTGTATTGTCATTATTTGCAGGTGAACCAGGTGTAGTAAGGTTGCTTGCGCCAATTCCGATGGTTGGGAAGCTAACTAAATCGATAGAGTGTATATTACAAAACGAAATAGTGTTGTTATCGTTACCAAATGCTCCGTTGGTTGTACCAATAAATATTACACCACTTGTGGTTGGGTTGGTAGAAGTAATGGAAGCTCCTTGAACATCACAATAAGTAAGCAAGTTATTGCTCGCCTCATTTTGTAGACGGACAGTAGAAATGGCTGCTGTATTCGTATTAATAATACTAAGCATTTTTGAAGTACCTGCTCCACCCGGACGACCATCAATAGTTACATATTTAGCGCCGCTTAAGTCAAAAATTGTAGTGCTTGAACCGCTTATTACCAGCGGGCTTGCTACTCCTGTTTCGGGGCGAATAGTTAACGTTTTAGTTGGTCCAGCACAAGGTATTGCTCCAATTACAATTGGGAAGGTTTCAACTGCGCCTGAATAAGCCGCCTGTAACTCCAATTGTGTAGAAGCAGTTAAGCCATTAGCTGTTAAGTAGGTAATTGCATCTGTTAGAGAAGCAAATCCTGCAGGCGATGCCGGTGCTGTTGGTCCAACAGATACAATTCCACTCAAACCAACGCAAGTACCAGATGTTTGAGTCGCCATTGAAGCGGTAGCGTTATACAATGGACCTCCAATACAATCCAGATTAACAGAATATACATAGTAATCGTAAGATGTTCCTCCAAAAAGTCCTGTAGAAATAAAGGAGAGTGATGAAGAAAGTTGAATAACAGTTCCTGAACCTAAAGCTGCACCGGTTTGATAGTAAGTATTATCTGAAGGTGCTGTTTCTGTAGCGCCATTATCGTAGCGAACAACTAAGTAAGCGTTTGCAGGGATAGGTGAAGAAGCAAGGAATGAACCGTTAATTTGATTTTGTGAAATGGTAGTCAAGGTAAGTGTCCCCGGAACATCAGCAGGAGTAAGGCAGGGAGCAAATTGAGTAAAGGCTCCGGCATCAGCACCTATATCTGTTGGGCCAAAAGCCGAACGTGTTTGATTGTCATAATCATCGGTAACAGCAGCAATTGCAATACCGTTACCTTCAACTGCTGTGGCAAGTGTTGGGTTAATGTGTAAATCTAAGCCTGTAGCATTTGCATCCGGTGCAATAAAATGTGGGTCTTTAAATAGACTGTTGGCATCACCACTTACCCAACCGCTTGTATAAATAGAAGCGTCTGTAGTAACATTTAATCCAAATACATACCCAATACCACTTCCATTATAAACGTTGTAGTTTAAATTTAAAGTAGTCAAGGAATTTAAACCAATTGAATAGTGTTTACCGCCTGCACTTACGGCATTTGAACGGTTATTAACAAAAATGTTGTTGCGAATATCATCCACAGCAGTACCCGTTTTAGTTAATGCGAAGGTGTTTGTTGTGTTTGACCCTACACCTGTACCTCCAATATAAATACTGTTATGGTAAATGTTTGTAGCAACAGTAGACCCTTTGGCAAAACCTCTTATAGCCATTGGAGCAGTAACATTTGCACCTGTTCCATTTACACCTAATCGAACCATGTTGTTGGCATATGTAAAGGCACCTCCTGCGGCATCAATACCTGTGAAGGTAGCAGCAGGATTAGTAGCTGTAATATCAAAACTGTGAACTATATTTTTGGCAATTATACTAGCACCAGTTGGAACAGCACTTACATATATACCTGTTGCTTGAACAGCGTTAGTGGTAGAAGCTCCTGCTAAGCTTAAATTGTAAATTTGGTTTCCGGTTACTGTCCAGCTTCCAAATGCACCGGCAGTTCCAATGGTTATACCGCCTAATGCAGTCATAGTACCGGTCGTTGTAGTTGCAGCTAAGGTTGTTAAATCACGAATAATATTGTTGGTAATAGTAACTGGAGCAGTGGTAGTAAATGTTCCAACGGCGAATATTCCTTTCATACCGGTGGTAGTTGTTGCAACGGTAGCTGAATAATTGGAATACATATTTGCAATTGTATTTCCACTTACAGTGATTCCATTAGTAGCACCTGTTAAGCTTAATAAGATACCTGTAAATCGCGATGGTGCTGTTGTAGCAGCAGTTGTGCTGGTTGAAGCACAATAGATGCTTTTTGCAGTAGTGGTGCTACCTATAGTATTATTATTAATGGTGATGGTTCCGTTGTTGTAGGCAATACCATTAAATTCTACCGCTGCAGTAGTTGCAGTACCGGCAATTTGAATACCTGCAATAGTATTATTATTAATAAAACAGGTAGTTGGTGTTGCAGCAAAAATTGGAATAAATCCTCCACCTGTGGTTGCTGTATTGTTAAAAGTTATAGAAGGACTTACAGACGCATCGGTATTAGCTGCACCAATAGTATTACCGGTAACAGTTCCAACATTTACAGTTCCAACAGCAATGTTAATAGCACTCATTGCAGCTACACCTGTATTTCCTGCAGTTATTACCAAATTTCCTATGGTATTATTTTGAATAGAAGTAGCAGTCCCGTTTCCAACACTTATTGTCATGGCATTGTATGTCCATGCAGCAGTACCGGTAATGCTGGTTGCTGAACCACCATTAAGCGCAGCACCCCCTCCAATGTAGTTACCGATTAAGGTGAAACCACTTCCGTTTACGGTTGCAGTTGAAACCGGAGCTACCCAAATACCACGAATGGTTTGTGTACCAGCGGCAATATTTCTTGGACCGGTTTGGTAAATGCTGTTATTGTTAATTATAAAAGCATTATTACCAACGCCCACATTGACAGCGGCTGAATTGAGTGTAGCATGGTAAACATCGTATATATTATTATTTAGAATGCTATTGTTATCGTTATTAGCAGCAAGTCCGGCGGTACTAGCATTTCCAGCATAAATACCGGCAGATAATGTACCTCCAGAAGTGATGCTATGTATGTCGCAGAAGGAAATGGTATTGTTATCGTTTCCGGTTCCAAGACTCATGATAGAGGCGGTTACAGATTGACTAGCTGCCAAAGCTGCTAATGCAGGGGCAAAGGTATAGGTTCCAGTTCCACCTGTTCCGGTACCTAATGCAGTAATGGTAGTTCCCGCAGGAAAAGAAGGACCGGTAATGGTTTGACCAACAGCTAAAGTTCCAAATTTAACGGCAGTAACGGTTAAAGTACTAACCGTTAATGTCACTTGAGCAGTAACTAAAGCTTGAGCACCACCCGGAGTTGTTCCAATGGCAACTGCACCCGGAATAGTTCCAAGGGCTACAACTGCAGCAGTGTTTGCGGCATTTGGGTTAGCAGAGCGTATTTCGCAATACGTTACAGTATTGTTGTTTGATTCGTTACGAATTAATACCGCGTTACCGGCTGTTCCAACAGTAGCACTTGTATTTTCAATAATTAAATATTTATTGCTTCCAATGCCGCCTGGTCGACCGTCAATAGTAACATAGTTAGCGCCATTTACATCGATGGTAGCAATTGTACCATTTGCGCTGGTTATAGTAAGCGGAGAAACAACATCTCCTTTTGGTCTTATGGTTAATTGATTGGTCGCACTTAAACAACCAATTTCATTGTTAATTGTAATAGGGAAAGTTTCGCCGACACTGGTATAACCCGTTTGAAGTTCCAGAACAACTGACGAATTCATACCATTCGTTTTTAAAGCTGTAAGTGCTGCAGTTAAGGTTGCATAATCAGGAGCCACACCGCCAACTGTTTTAGTAGCCCCGCCAATACCAGTACAACCCGAAGTTGTACCAGAAGTTGCTAATGGTGCAGAACTGGTAAAGTTATTGGCAACAATTTGGTAGTAATAAGTGGTACTACCAAGTAAACCTGATTGCACAAAGCTATAAGTGGTACCTGTACCTACAGAAGTGGTGGAGTTAACAGTACCAACAATTTGAGTAAATGGTCCACCCACATTTAAGGAACGATACAATACGAATCCTGCTTCACCAACAGAGGCATCTACCCAGTTTAGAGTAAATCCATATTGATTAGCGGCGGTTGTAGCCGAAAAAGTTGGAGCAGCCAGTGCCGCTGCAGGTGTACCAGCAAATTCATCTGCGCCAATATCCGGTGTGGTAACATTACGAATGTCGCCATCAAAGTCATCGGTAATTCCACTTATTGGAAGAGCACCACTCTCAATTCCGGTTGCAGTTGCTGTATTAATGTGTAAGAAGCTAGAGGATGAACCAGTTGTACTCGTAAATGTTGGATTTTCAGTTCCGGATAACGCATCAGCCGGAAAAACTCTCGTTTTTAGGGCCATCACCGCTTGATCACTGTTGGTACCATCGTAGGCAACTAAATTATTAGTTCCAGGAGTGCCGGCATAATATAAGTTGTTATTAGATGCAGCATTGTGTGTGCTTACGGTTGTAGTTGATCTTCTATACGCAACTGTAAACCCGGTTGCTCCAACTGATGTGGATGTATTTACCAATACGTTATTGCGTAATGTTAAGTTAGGAGTAGTAGATGCCGATAAAGCACTTGAACCAAATAAGGTAACTCCACCGGTGTTTGCTAATCTTACGGTATTGTGAGAAACATTCATGGTTGTACCACCTCCAATATTAATACCTATTAAAGGGTTGGCTGTATTGGCAACTGTAGCCCTTAAATCACCAACAATATTATTGTAAACATTAACTGTTGTTCCGCCAGTTACATTTATACCATTAATGGTAGAAGCAGCATTTGTACCTAACAAATCATAAATTTTGTTTTTGAATACATGTGTATTTGTTGCTCCTGAAATTGTTATACCATTTACAGCAAATGCACCGGTACACGACAAAGTATTAATAGTATTGTTATTAATATTAATTAGAGGTGAAGTATTAGCGCACGTGATACCTGAAACGATACCACCTGTACCTGTTGAAATAAGGCTACTGATGCTATTATTTGCAATAACTGCTAATGTTGCTGTATTGACGGTAGAACCAATTGTTATACCGGTAATTGCTGCCCCCGTGGTTAAATTTGAAATGGTATTTGGTCCAATTACAGAACTACCACCACTTAAATAAGTTATATTTATTGCATTAAAAACGCCTGTTCCCCCTGTCCAATTGCTTAATGTGTTTCCATTAATAATTTTTGTTGGTGCTGTTCCACCATCTGTTAGGTTTATACCTGTAATGGTTGTTGTACCAGAAACAGTAATATTTGCGAAATTATTATTTAATACGTTAGAGACACAACCAAGAACAGAAAAACCAGCATCAGTTATTAAAATTAAATTACCGGATGCACCTGTTTTAGCAAAAGTTCCACTAATAGAGTTATTGTTGCAATTCTTTACACTTGTTGCCGTGGCCTATAAGTATAGCTAGAATTAAAGTAATGTTCCAGTATTGTTAATGCTTAAATTGGTAAATGTATTTGAAGCGATGGTAGCAGTATTTCCAGCTGCAGTAGCGCCAGCTATAGTGATTAAGTTTACAGTTTGTGCACCACCTGCTACATTATATACAATACCACGAAAGTCATTTGTTTGAATGGAATGGGTGGTTGCTATAGTATTGGTCAAACTAATTCCTGTTATTAGTCCGGTTGTAGCAACAGTGTATGTCATCCAAGCTCCTGCACCGGTAGCTGCTGTTCCTAAAAAATTGTTATTTGCTACAACAGATGGAGATGTGCCGGTCATTGCCCCAGATGAGGTAATACCTGTTAAAGTTGTTACAGTTCCTGAGGTAATCCAGTTGCGCAATGTATTTGAATTATAACTATTTGAATTACCGGTTGAGGTACAACGAATACCCAACATTAAACTGGTTGCACCTGTAGTTGAGGTTAAAGTTGCTCCGCCGGCTCCCAAATTTGGTGCAACGTTTTGGATAAAACCGGTTCTCATATTGGATGCAGTTGCATTACCAATGGTATTGTTAGTAATGGTAAAACTTCCTGCTCCGGCTGCATCTATAGCACTAATACCCCCGTTTGTAGTAGCAGAGGTTCCAGAGGCATCTATTGCTCCAAAAGTGTTATTCTGAATAGCAACGTTATTTGCACTTGTAGCATAAATACCTACTACTGTACCACCTGTAGTAGTACAAGCTGAATAAAGTGAAGCAGTTCCAGTAGTAGCACCAATCGTATTACCTGCACTTGTTCCAATATTGGCAGCACCGCTTGTTACATTTATTCCACATAATACTCCATTAAGTGTATTTGCTCCACTAGAAGTAAATAATGCAATTCCGGCAATTGTATTTCCTTGTATATTAGAAACTGTTCCGCCTGCTGTGAATCCGCAATTAATACCTATAAATCTTGTATTAACAGCAGTTCCGGTTAAAGTATAACTTGTTGGAAATCCGGCAAGGGTAACAGAGTTACCTATATAATTAGTTCTTCCTGTTCCGGCTGCATCAGCAAATCCAATAGTGTTAGAATTAATAGTATACCCGGCTCCCGATAAAACTGAAATAGCAGTATGGGTTGCTCCAGTTCCGGTAGTTAAACGTGTTGCCGTTTGATAAAATTTGTTACTTGAAATTGTCCAAGTTGAATTTCCTGTATTGGTTAATAATATACCGGCAGAGGAAACAGTTGCTGAGAAATAGTTGGCGATTCGGGAATTTGTAACTGAGTTAGCGCTATTATCGATTGCTGCAGAAGTTCCGGCTGAATAGATTGCGTTCACAGGGAAAGTAGTTCCATTGCCATCATCTGAAATGGTACAATTGTCAAAAGTGTTATTGTCGTTACCCGTTGCAGTTCCAGCGCCCAAAACAATTGTTCCGGAAGCGGCACCTGTGTTTCTACTTGTTATAGTACAATATTTAATTGTATTTCCTGAAGCATCACCTGAAAAGTTTAACGCATAACTTGTACCTGCATTTGTATTTGCAAGTGTTAATTCAGAAGTAACTCCGGTTCCTCCCGGACGACCATCAATAGTAATAAAACTGCTCCCATTAAAATTAATTGTACCAGTTGCATTGCCGGAATTAATTGACAAACCAACTGCGCCGGTTGCTGGACGAATAGTTAAAGAATTCACTGGCCCTATACATGGACTGCTTGGCATAGTTAAAGGGAATGTTTCACTTGCACTGCTATATCCTGCTTGTAATTCTAAAACAGTAGCGCCCGAAAGACCGTTAGTAGTTATATCGGAAATTGCAGCTGTTAATGTTGCGTAATCACCAGGAATTGTTTTTGTGCCTGAAATTCCACCACATGCTGTAGTGGTCATAGATCCTATAAATCCACCAACAGTATTATATATTGGTCCACCGCAAGTAGCGCCTGAATTGTATGCGTACACATAATAATCGTAAGCAGTGTTTGCAAGTAAACCAGTATTATTAAATGTCAGAGATGAAGAAGCTTGAACAACTGTTCCATTTAAACCGATTGTTTGTAAGGCAACATAAGTTGATCCATCCACAGGAACTGTTTCAGTAGCACCGGCAGGATAGCGTACCACCAAATAACCGGTAGGGGAACCAACTGCCGCAGTAAAAGAACCATCAATTTGACTGGTAGAAAAAGCGGTTAGGGAAGGAGCACTTGGTTGAAAAGTTGGGAAAGGGCAGGTATTTAAACCTCCAACAGCCATGATGTGCAAATAATCGACCTTATCTGCAATGGTTCCACCGGGAACACCCAGTGAAGTTGAAGTAAAGGTTATAGAGGTTACCGTTTTATTGTAATTAGCAGGGCTTAAATTTAAAGTAGCTTCAAACATATTTGGTTGCGTGGTATATGAACCCGAAGTACAAACGTTTGTGTAGCCACCATTATTTGGATTTACTCGGTTAAACTGATAAAATGCAGTAGTAGAAACTGAACCAGTAAACCAGTTAGCAAAATTGAAACCCGTAAAAACTTGAGTAGTTGCATCTGAAAAAGTAACGGTTACATCCATAGTATTAGGAATGGATGAATTTATTACTGATTCGACTAATGCATAAAGCTTCGTAAACTTTGCAGGAGTAGTTAATGTTAATGCAGCACTAGATGGAAAGGGGTTTGTAACATACGTTCCTAAAGTTGACGTAATTGTTAGCGCATTGTTATTATTAACCGCTCCAGTACCATAACCCTGCAAACTATAAGTAAGTCCGGCAGTTAATAAACTCGCTGCAGAATTTGAAACTGGCATTCCACACGTAGGAGTTCCGCTGCTTCCTGAAACATAGCTAGCTTCAGTAAGACAATATCCCGCACCATCTACACCTATTGAAGGGTAGCTAACTCCAACATTTGGTGAACCGGTAACTCCGGTTCCACTGGCAACGATATCGTTGTTAAACCCAGTTACCGGCACATTGGCTAATTGTGCATTCACAGAAAAAGTGCTCATCAAAAAGCACAAAGCCACAACAAGAATATGTGACTTACGAAATGTCTGAAACGACAAATTGAAGTACGATCTCTTGCTGAAATTTTCAAGATTTTTGTAGTGGTTACTCATTTTGATTGTGTTTAAGTTAGTCATTCTAATTAGTATTAAGTAGGCTTATAGTTGGTGCCGGTGTTTATTAGGGGTGTTCAAATATGTAATCTTTAAATAAATATTTTTGTAGTTATTGCTCTACATTATTGGCAAATTCGATGAATATCAAAGCATTCAAATAAATCATGCGTAAAAAAATTAATGTTTACTAAGCATTTAATTTCAAAATCTGCGGAATCGCCCGTCGATTATGGATTTGTAAATTAGCAAATTATTACCTTCAAATAAAACCCCTAACATTAGGGGTTTCGGTAAGTGGAAGAAAAGTGGGGTTGAAAGGTTGCTTTTTCTTACTGAAATTTTAAAAAGAAATATTATTGTAGACTAATAACTACAATGATTTAACTTGCCTGTTTTCAAAATTTCGCCTTGCTGTACAATTTTATAATAGAATATGCCATCATTTAACTGAGAAAGTGAAATGCTTTGAAAATTACTTTCTATTTTTTGGTTTGTTACTTCTCTACCTGCAAGATCATATAGCATAAAGTAAGTATTTTTATTAAAAGAGTTTGTTGAAATTTGTATTAACTCTTTTGCAGGATTTGGATAAATATTAATAGAAGGTGCGGTAGCCGAACCATTGGCTAATCCTAGTGGACTTATTTGCCCACCCACTGCCATCGCGTGAAAATAATTTACACTGTAAGGAAATGCGCCGATTGTAAAGGAAGTTGGAATTGTAAACGTTATGCTTTGCACTTGCTTTGCTGAATTTGGAGCGCTAAGTGTGAGTTGCAATTCAAATAAATTGGGTTGTGTCCCACATTCAATATTTCCGGAGGGTGTGCCTCTTCCCACATTATTAAAAGTTGGCAAGGTAGCAGTAAACCAATTTACGCAGGTGTTATTGTTGAATGATTGTGAAGTTGCATCGGTAAACGTTACGAGCACATCCACCGCTAAAGGTGCAACATTTATTACCGATTCATACAACACGTAAAGTTTTGAATAGCTGGCAGGAGTAACCAAAGTTAGTGCGGCACTATTCGGGAAGGGCGAAGTGGTATAAGCAGTAGAATTATTATCTATTGTGAGTGCATTATCTGATGCATAGCTTTGAAGCT
Organism: Bacteroidota bacterium; assembly: GCA_016721765.1. Classification (NCBI taxonomy): domain Bacteria; kingdom Pseudomonadati; phylum Bacteroidota; species Bacteroidota bacterium. The sequence goes on along the minus strand of JADKHO010000001.1, from coordinate 586,078 downwards.
GATAAGTTAATCCGGGTGTACGCATACTGGGAGCTAAGCCACTAGTTGGCATAAAACAGGAAGGTAAATTACTAGACGAAGAATACTTGTAGGTATTATCTATAAAGTAATAGCGTGCGCCATCCACTCCAATAGTTGTATGTGTAATTCCTGAAATGGTATTTGTGCCAACCCCATCTGCTACAATATCATTATAAAATCCACTTACAGGTATGTTTATTAATTGCGCTTGAACTTGCATGCTTAAGAGTAAACAAAAAGCAATACTTAAAAATTTACCTCTAGTTGAATATAGCGATTTTATTTTAGTTATTTTCTTGATGATTGAATTTGAATCTGAAATGTAATTTGTTTTCATAAGTTGGTGAGGTTAGTTTTTTGAGAAATTATTTTAGTGTTGAAAAAATGCTTTGTCAAATATTCTTTTTTTAGACAGAATAAAAAACCCCTAATCCTAGGGGTTTACCAAAGGAGCTCGAAATAATTTGTAAAATTGTATTCCTAATTTAATTTAACAGCCTAGCGAAATTGGGTAATTAATGAAACACTTTGCCACACTACTTTTTGTTATACTGCTTTGGATAAATTCATCTGCACAAGGGCCAGGTGGGGTAATCAACAATTTGACATTGTGGCTGAAAGCTGATAATGCTTCCTCACTCACCGGAAATCCAGTACAAAGTTGGACGAGCAGCGGAGGAAGCGCTAGTGGTTATAGTGTTTCACAAACAGTTGTTTCGAAACAACCCGCAGTTATTAATGGTGCCACAAATTCATCAAAATTTAATTTCAACCCAAGAATAAAATTTACTTCCACAAGTGCTTCCAATTACAATGTACTATCAAACAACAGCAGTAGCCCCGACCTATTAGGCAGCAATGGAACTGCAATTGTTGTAACAACAAACGAATTAGGAACAGTGTTTACCTACTCTGCAGCCGGCCGTTACCAGTTAAAACCAAATTTTCGTTTTCAAACCGGAAACAGTGGAACAGGCTATACCTTTGATTGGACAGCTCCAACCGAATATTCTACCAGTTCAGCTTTTATGCCTGTAAGTTATGGATGTGCCGCCAATATGAGCTTACGCAAGAACTCCTTGCAACAAAATACAGCAAACAACAGCAATTTGTCACTCTACTATCCGGCTGTTTTACCGGGAATTTTTTTAGGCGCCAACAATACCGTTGAGGCTTCTAATGCTTCTATTGCTGAAATTATTTTATTTGATGCTAAACCATCCGGAGTGGAAATGGATAGGGTGGAGACATACTTGGCTTTAAAATATGGAATCACTAGGGGAGGTAATACAGGTTTAAACAATATTTACAATTACATCGCATCAAACGCTACAACAGTAGTGTGGGACAAGACAGCCAATGCAGGATTTAATTTCGATATCGCCGGAATAGGAAGAGACGATAACGGAAGTTTAAATCAAAAGCAATCCGTCAGTGTAAACAATGGCGAAGCCTTAACCATAGCACTTGGGAACGCAGCGATACCATCTGAAAATAATACTAATTCTGCACTATTTGCTACGGATAACTCTTTTTTGGTTTGGGGTAACAATGGGCTTGCTAAAACATTTAATATAGCATCCTCAAAGCCAAATGGGATTCAAGAACGCTTAACGCGTGTTTGGAAAACACAAGCTACCAACTTTAATCAAGTAATTAGCATGGGCTTTGAAACTTCGCAAATTACCGGATTGGGCGTTATTGGCACACTTTGCGTTTTGGCTGATGACGACGGAAATTTCTCGGATGCATCAGTCCTTGCAGCTTGCTTAGCAATAAATCCAAGTGGTAGTCGTGTTGAATTTTCCGGAATTAACTTACCTGCAGGAAAACCCTATTTAACCCTTGCCCGTGTTATTGTTCCTACTGTAATTTCTAACAATGGCCCTATTTGTCCGGGTGCAACATTGGTACTAAATGCTCAGTCCATAACGGGCGCTACTTACAATTGGACCGGGCCCAATTCCTTTGCATCTATAAATGCTGTTGATTCAATTGTAAATGCCCTTGTAGTCGCGGCGGGTGGTTATAGTGTTACCATCAACAACAATGGCTGTCTCACCACGCTGAATACCAGTGCGGCAATCACTGCCTCGCAGCTGGCAAGCGTGAGTATTTCTCAAACAACAGGAACGAATCCGACTTGTGCAGGGGCACTTGTAGGGTTCACTGCAATTGCCGTAAATGGTGGGATTGCGCCCACTTTTCAATGGAAAGTGAATGGTGTAAACGTAGGTACTGGTCCAACTTTTTCGACCACTAGCCTAGCACAAAACGATGCTGTTACAGTTGAGCTTAGCTCAACAGCTTTATGTGTGGCAACACCAATCGTAAATTCTTCAGCCTTGCTTATGTCTATTCAGCCTCCGGTGTTGCCTGCTGTTTCAATAGTGTCGAATGTAACAAGCACTTGCTCCGGTGCTCCGGTGAGTTTTACCGCTACGGCTGTAAATGCTGGTTCTACGCCATCTTTTGTTTGGAAAATAAATGGAATCAGCAAAGCAACAGCCGGCCCTACTTTTAGCAGCACAAATTTAAGCAATGCGGATGTGGTAACTGTTGAATTAGTTTCGAGCGAAGCGTGTGCCGCTCCTGCAACAGTGCTTTCAAATACGATTCAAATTCTTGTTACTCCACAGCCTATTGCTGCTTTTAGCTATTCTCCGCTGCAGCCCAATGAAACCGATCCACTGGTAAGTTTCACTAATCAATCGCTTAATGAAACATCTTGGCATTGGGATTTTGATGATGCAGGATCAAGTTCTATTTTGGAAAACCCCTCCTATACTTTTTCGGGGGTTGGGAATTATCAAGTTAGCTTAATTGCTCAAAATGGGCTATGTGCTGATACACTTTCCGAGACCATCACAGTAATACCTTTTACAGCTTATTTTATTCCTAATTCGTTTACTCCAAATGGGGATGGTATCAACGAAGTATTTGGCATCAGCGGAACAGGTATTGATTCAGTTGATTTTGAAATGGCTATATATAACCGCTGGGGAGAATTGGTATTTCAATCGAATGAGTATACAAAAAAATGGGCTGGAAAAACCACAAGTGGTTATCCGGCACCCGAAGGAATATACGTTTATCGATTTCGATTACGTTTGAAAAATAAATTGGAACTGATTAAGTCGAACGGGAGCTTAATTTTGTATCGATAATTATTCCTTTGCTGCAGCCAAAAGTCTTATATGTGGTTTTTTCTGATTAATTTATTTATGCGCGTAATACTTTGAAACGATATGTTCCGGATTTGGAAATAATTTCAAGAAAATAAATCCCACTTGCCAAATTATTGAGTCTCAAATTTGAACCCCTTTCGTCCTTCTCTTCCACAAATACAACATTGTTTCCTAATGCATCAAATAATTGTATTGTATAGTCCAATTGAATGGTTGGATTTAATAATTCAAAATGAAGTTCGTTTTCAAAAGGATTAGGATAAAATGAAATAGCCTCCTTAATAGCCAATTCATTAATGGACACCGTTAAATTAACGCAATTAGATGTGTCGATGCAACCATTTTTAGAAACAATAACCGCATAGCTTCCACTGTTACTTGCAGTATATGCAGCTCCAGTGGCTCCTGCAATAATTGAATTTCCCAAAGTGCAGTTCACCCACTGATAACTAGCACCGGAAGGCAATGCGGTGAGGGTGTTGCCTGCTTGACTTGTGGAAGCCGATAAATTATTCATGGATCGACCGGCAATCCAATTGGAGGCATTTCCCGTTAAGGAAAAGTTATGCAATACTCCATTATTGGCACTATTCGCATGATTTGTTAACGTATTTAAACCTGCATTATTCCCTCCGGCTGTTCCTTGATTGAAATTAAAATAGGCAACAAGACCAGATAGTGGAGCGCATAAATTTTCGTTCATATCTAAAGCAATTTGAGCTTGGGAGCGCTCAATGCTCCATATTTTTACCTCGTCAATAGTGCCAATAAAATTGTTGATTTGATCATTGCGCCGGCCAATAATAATTCCATTTGTTGTATTTGTAAATGTGGCAACAGAGGGATTTCCGCTGGCAGCCATATTTCCATCCACATAAAGCTTTAATTTTGGTGTTGCGGTATTGTTAAACGTAGCCGCAATGTGGTGCCAGGTATTTAAACTAATAGCATTTGTGGCACTAAATCCGTTTCCTCCCACTTCAATTCTTGGCAAACCGTTAATGATATTCAGTGTAAACCTGCCACCAGTTAACATATCACCCCAGTCGAGTATTACCTTTTGAGTTGTACTTAAACTTGGGATTTTTACCCAAGCTTCCACGGTTCGAGAGGCGTTTCCTGTAGGGCCGGCCGTTGGGCATTGCACATAGTCATCAATACCATCAAAGAGAAGCGCGTTTTGTGCCTTCACAAGTAAACCGGCAAGTAGCAATAGTGTGAGCAGGGTAGATTTCATAATTTTTGTTTTTTGAGATTGTTTAAGGGTTAATAATTTTTTCGGATTTTAGCGTTCCGTGCTCATTTGAAAGGGTATATAAATAAATACCTTTGGGTAGGTTCGAAAGTAAAATATGTTGTGTGGTTTGGTTCAACTTCTCAGTTAGCACTGTTCTTCCACTAAAGTCTAGCAGCGTAAAAAAAGTATTTTCTGTGGGGTATTTTGATTGTATCGTTATTCTATCTGTAACAGGATTGGGAAATACTTCATACGCAGCTGCTGTATTGAGCTGAGGAACCCGAGTAATAACCTGTGGTCCAATGCGGGTGATTGAAATATTGTCGATTTTACCACCTGCTCCTTCATTGTGTAAAAAAATCATTTTCCATAGGGCAGGGTTTGTTTTGGTGCTTGAGTTTGTGTCAATTCCCAATGCCAAATTGCTCGCAATGGTGTTCCAAGTGCTTGAGCCAAGGTCTTTACTTTTTACGGTAATATTTCCGGAGTTGCTGCTGTTAAAATTGGAGAGTGTAATTTCAAAGGTTTTCCATATTACAGTGGGGCTTGCAGCATACGTAGTAACGATTCCATTGGGCAGTGTGAGTTTATCGCCGCCTTGTGTACTTGTGCTGTAAATTATAGCTTTTTCATTGACATCACTATTTGCAATTTTACCATCGTTATTAATATCCACACCAATCACAAATTGAACTCCCCAATAAGAACGCAACACATCAAATTGTATGATGTATGTCGAGGAGGTGGAAGAAAAAACAGTATTGCTAAAAAGAGAAGCGAAGGAACGGCTTGCATCAATACCAACGCTTGGACCTGATAATGCAAAAGTTAGTGCATTAGATGTATCGTATCCTGCTCCAGCGCCAACTTGATAGTCGCCACTTGTATTGTGTTTTGTAGTTATCCAACCGTCTTGTCCATTTAAGTTTCCGACTGTTAGGGCATTAAAGTCATACAATACTGTAGAGGTATCGATAACTGCATTAGCAGTTGAACTTAAGGCTATACCTATTGCGAAGAGTGAACTGATTAGTTTTTTTTTCATTAAAAATTCAAAATTAATTTCGGTTATTAATAATTTTTCCGGCATCCATCAATTCACCTTCACGTATTAGTCGATATAAATAAGTGCCATTGCTCCATTCGTGAAGTTTAATAGTTTGAGAAATTTGATCAATTTTAATTTTCTGTAGTTCCCTTCCTGAAACATCACTAATAATTAAATAAGTGTTTTCGGAAATAAAATTCGAAACGATGTTAAGTTGTCCATTCGCCGGATTGGGGAATACTTGAAGTGTTTTTTTGCCTATATCAGGAATAAAACTGCAGACAGTAAAATTGATTTTTATTGAATCACGGTAAGTGCAACCATTGGTATCTACTACATCCACATAATAATATTTCACTGAATTTCCACTGATACTCGTAGATGCTTGAATGCTCGCACCGGTTGAACCGGTATTCCAAAGATAAGAATTAAAGGCCCCCGGACTCAAAGTGATAACCTGGGTATTACATACGGTTGTATCGCTACCAACATTAAGGTGATTACATTGTTCCACAAGAATATCATCCATCGACAAATCATTTCCATTTCCGCCGGCAACATTGGTGAGCATTATTAGTTTTATGGTATTAGTAGTGGGTGTAAATTGTCCCGATTGATATTGTACCCATTGGGGACTAAATGGAGCAAGCAAGCTTGGAGTGTTTTTTAAAACAACATTGTTGCCATCCGTAATGGTAATGTGCATGTTGCATTGTCCTCCCGAAAAGGTTGTAGTATACCAGGAAGAAATACGCATAGGAACATTCGGGCAAACGGAAATTGTTCGACGGTAAACAGTATCTCCAACACAAGCCCCGGCTCCGGTTGCAGTGGTACAATTTACAAAGTTTAAATACAAGGACTTCGCTCCGCTGTGCACCGAATAAGCTTGTGGAACGGTGGTGTAAACAAGTCCGGTTAAAATATCCGGACAAGGTGTTGTATATTCAAATCCATCAAAAAATTGTGTATGCCAGGTGCATTGGCTTTTTGCATTTTGAATAGGAGCAAATGAACCTAGCAGGAAGAGAAGTAAAAATGGGAGTTTCGGTATTTGTTTTTTCATTGAAATTGTGCGGATTTTAGTGAAGGGTAGAAATTTGAATGGTTTAATGTGTTTTACAAGAATGCTTATTTTACTATTTTTGACAAAATACGCGAGATTTTATTCCAATTGAAATACCTAATTTTAGGGGCTTTTCAAATAGAATACTACAAACACAAATTACCAATTGTATTAAATGAAATCGCATATCCCATTTCTTTTTTTTTCACTTATACAATGTAAATGGCGTTTATTCTGCCTTATTTGTTTAAGCTTTCCAGTTGCATTATTTGCTCAAGGTAATTTCCAGTATACAACCTACACCCAGGAAAATGGGCTCGTTTCGGGAACCATAAGAGGCATGAGTAAAGACAAAGAAGGTTTTTTATGGTTGATGGCAGAAAATGGATTGAGCCGTTTTGATGGGTATTCATTTAAAAAGTTCGATTACAATTCTTCCGACTCAACTAGTATATCCTCCATTGATGTGCGAGCAATGGTTACAAATACGCGTGGGGATTTGCTTTTTCAAACGGCAAATGGGATTTGCTTGTACTTACCAGCTAAGAATGGTTTCAGAAGAGTTTTATCTTATACAAATGCAGATAATATTTGTTGTGTGTTGGGTGGTACAAATAGTTTTTGGATTGTGCGAAGAAATGGAATATTGTTCCTTGATTCGCTTTACCGATTATCTGCAGAAATTAAATTTCCTGAAAATTTTCGAACCAGGGCATCACACCTGGCCATGTTAAGCGATAACAATGTATGGGTTTCTGACGGAAAAAGAATTTTGTGTTTTAATACAGCGAATCAACGTTTTTCAGAAGTGCCCTGTTTTTATAGTTTCCCAAACAAAAAATCCTTTGAAAGTTCTATTTACTATTTATTTACCCGGGATGGAATTCCTTTTTTTTATTCTGCCGTGGGTTTGTTTCAATATGATAAATCAAGAAATGCATTTGTTCAGTTTTCGCAAAGTCAATTAGTTATAGACCCTGAAAATCCGGTTGATGGAAGTTTTTATACGAATAAATACCTCATATTTTCCTTACGGAGGAACAAATTAAAAGTGATTGATACTCATACCGGAGAAGAGAAATGGATTGATTTATCAGCCCATTCAAAAGGTTTAATGAGTACGCAAATTTCAGGATTTTCAAAGATTACAGATAATCTTATTTGGGTATGTACGCTTTCTCAAGGTTTTTTTAAAATTGATATTGAGCACGGTACGATTCAGCAGTTTTGCAACAATCCTGAAGATCGAAACAGTTTACCTTCTAACAATATCAGTTTAATTTTAAATGACGACAACTTGGTGTGGTTGATTTCTCAAGGGGTTGGATTAATTAAATATGAATTTCTTAATCCTGTATTCCCAACCTACCGACCCACAGCGGCAACGGATAAGGAAAATATTACCTTAGAAAACAATATTCGAACCATCACCGAATTGGACAAAAACACCTTGCTATTGGGAGGTTTAGCAGGATTAAAAAAGTTTGATATTCATGCCAAAAAATTTAGTGAATTTTACGGTCCTGGTCAATCTGAACCACTCTTAAGAAAAAGGGCAATCAGTAAGGTTTTGAAGGATAAAGCGGGAAACTTATGGATTGCTGTATGGGGAAGAGATGGAATAGTTGTGATTTCGAAAGATGGAAAAAAAATGCACAACTTATTGCCCAATCCTGACCCTAAAAAACCCGAATATAATTCCTTGCGAAGTATGTTTATCGATACACAAAATATGCTGTGGGTGGGTACTGATAACAATATTGTTTATACCGCAAATCTAAACCATGTGAGTTTTGATTCTCTTAAACTGATTCAATTTGAAAAAATCAAAGCTGCACAAAACTCGCCGGATTCATTGTCTTTTACCATTTGCTTTGCTATAAACGAAACGAAAGACGGATTGATGCTTTTGGGCACTCAAAATGGCCTCTATGCTTGTGACATAAGCCACCGCAATTTTAAGCGATATGTAAATAAAAATGGAAATAAAAGCAGTATTTCCGCAAATGATGTGAGGGCTATTTTTGTTGATAACGAGAACAAAGTTTGGATTGCAACCAATGGAGGTGGAATTAATTATTTTGATGAAAAAAATAAAAGCTTTAGCCGTTTTATGGTTGAAGACGGCTTGCCCGACAACTCCGTTTATTCCATAGTACAGGATAATTCGGGTATCTTATGGTTAGGAACAAATAAGGGCTTATGTGCTTTTGACAAACTAAAAAACAGATGCCGTAATTTCCTGTTAAAGGATGGTATCCAAAACTACGAATTCAATACCAATGCTACATATAAAACTACCGGTGGAAATATTGTATTTGGTGGAATTAATGGATTTAATATTTTTAATCCTGACTCCATCAAACTAAATGCTACACCGCCCAAAGTGGTAATCACCGAGTTTAAAGTGTTAGATGAGGATGTTAATTTCATGGATCATGAAATTAAATTTAAACACAATCAAAACTATATTTCATTTGAATTTGCCGCTTTGAATTTTTTCAGAAACTCAGAGAATAATTATGCATACAAACTCGAAGGCTTAGACAAGGATTGGATTTACTGTTCCGATAGAAGGTTTACCAATTACCAAAATTTGGCACCCGGAAAATATACTTTCCGCGTGAAGGCCTCAAACAGTTTTGGTATTTGGAATGAAAATGATGCATCTGTTACATTTAGCATTGCCACACCATGGTATAACACCTGGATGTTTTATGCTGTTTTATTATTCCTGGTGAGTGGGTTAGTATATTTTATATACCGATACAGGCTTCAACAAGCCATTGAATTGCAAACTATACGAAATAATATTGCACGCGACTTACACGATGAAATTGGGTCCAATTTAAGTAGTATTTCGCTGTTTACGCAAGTTGCTAAGGACAATAAAAATGGGCAGGAATTAAGCCTTTTTCCCTTGCTGCAAAAAATTAGTGAATACACGCAAACCTCGCAAGAAGCTATGAACGATATTGTGTGGATGGTTAACACTCGAAACGACCGATTTGAGAATATCATTGTACGAATGCGTACCTTAGCAGTAGAACTTTTAGAAGCAAAAAATATTCGATTAACACTTAATTTTGATGACGCGCTTAATGAGTTAAAATTGGGAATGAACGAGCGGAAAAATTTTTACTTGATTTACAAAGAGGCACTCAACAATATTGTTAAGTATGCGGACTGCAGCAATGTTTGGATTGACTTATTTTTGGAAAACAATCGAGTAAAATTGATTATTAAAGACGATGGAAGGGGATTTGTTGAAGCGCATTTGGAGGAAGGAAACGGATTAGTGAATATGAAAAAGCGCGCAGCAGTGCTTAAAGGCGAAATTGCAATTGTATCGAACCCCGGATCCGGAACCCGTTTAGAACTAATTTTTAATTTATAGGAAGTGCTTATATGCCTAATATTAGGCATATTTGTTAAGCTATTTATCACTTAAATTTGTAATATGATAAAAGTATTAGTATACGACGACAACAGCGGAAGACGGGAGGGCCTTCAGTTGCTCATAAGCCAAAGTACCGATGTTACATGTGTAGGGGCTTACGAAAATTGCAAAAACGTAGTTGCACAAGTTGAAACGTTAAAGCCGGATGTGGAGTCTACCGACCGAATGTCGAACCACCGTGATATTGATATCCTATTAGGTTTAAAATCTTCTTCTATAATTAAAGATTGAGCAAATTATTAATACAGCTTAAAATCACTCCACCACAAACTTCTTCTGAAGCCGCACACCATTTACATCACTTAGTATAATATAAACGCCCGGTGCTAGGTCTACTTGTGGTTTAATAATAAAGCTGTTTTCTTCTCTGGCGATAATTGCTGCTCTATAAACGCTCGCTCCTTCCGAATTAAAAATATACAAATCTACCTTTTGATTTTTCTCTTTAATTCCATTTAGTTCTACAGAAAACTCATTTTGGTAGGGATTAGGATTGGGGTAAACGTTCATCGATAATGTTGAAAGCAGTGGATTTTCAGATTCCAATGAATCAATGTATCTTGAGTAGTTTGAATTGGTTGTGATACTGCATGAATCCCCATAGGCTTCCCATTGCCCTGCAAAGTATTTAACCTGAACATAGTAAGTTTGGTTTGCCAAAATTGTACTACCGGATTGATTTGCCCATGAAAGAATAAAGAAATTGTTTGAACTATTTCGGTATATCTCACGTGTGCGATAGCCATTACTGTATGTTCCAGAAACTTTATACTGATAATTTGAAGCACCATAAATAGCATCCCAATAAATAAATGTTGATCCTGAACTGATGGAAGTATTACATTGGGATGTTTGCAATTTGGTGAATGGAGCAGTAGGTGTTGTTAATGTACAGGTACTTCCATAAGGCAACCATGCACCCCCAACAGAAGCAGCGGCTTCAATTGAATAGGTTGTACCGTATTTTACACCACCGGGAGAAATCGAAGGATTAATTGTAGTAAATCTGAAAAAGTTATTTGAATTAGAGGTCTCTATTGTATTATCATATCCGCTGGCCGTAATGTGATACCGATAATACGATGCTGAACTGATTGGCGTAACATAAAAAATATCGTTCAAGGTTGTTTGATTGGTATTACAATAAGTTGAGGTTAACGAAGTTGTTGGAAGGCCTGAAACATGCACAACGCAAGTAGGGCCAAAGCTACCCCATTCGCCTGGTCGGCTGCCGTAAGTTGCATTCGTATTACCTACAAGCGCGCGAACTTTAACGTTGTAGTAATACCCATACCTTACCTTAGGTGTTATTGCTGCCATATCTAGGCGCAATTCACCAACTGAATTAAAGGTAGTACTGGTAGTATCGTATACATAAGCATTGGTAGTGTCGGTTTCTACAATTTTATATTGATACTTGTTAGCTCCGGCAATGGTCGAAACATTAATTAATTCATGCTGGTCAGTTACAATATAATCGCATTGACCAGGTGTTGAAGGATTATCAACTAATTTGTTTTGTGGAAAAGCAGAAAGCGTTATTGGACAAGAAGCACCATAAGGACTCCAGATATTATTCTTTTTATAAGAAACAGAAACATTATAAGTATGTCCATAAATCACACCGGGAGCTTGGGTAATAGGAGAAAAGCTAGTGTTTGAGTTAAAGGTAGAATGCTCAAAATCATAACCTGCCTGCGTGCCAGTACCGACAAACCTATACTTGAAATTACTGACACCTGAAACTGTGTAAGCATAAATCAAATTGGATGAGCTCAAGGTAGTATTGCAATAAGTGGTATCCACCCGTGTCACTTGTATTTCTTTTATTTGAATGTCATCAATATAAAGGCTTCCTTGATTGGCAGCACTGGTTGCCTGAAATCCGAAATATATTTGACCAGTAGCAGTTGCCAAATAATCATTGGCAGAATCTTTATGATAGCTTGTACTACTGCTCGATCCATTAAAGAGAACATAACTACCTGTCAACGTTGAAGCATCAGGGCTTGGTCCTAAATAGACTTGATAAGTTTCGGCAGCACTGCCACTAGCAATTCTATCGTACCAACTCACCCGGTATACGTGACCAGCGGTTACATTAATGGGTGGTGAAAAAAACCAATCATTAAGGGCTGTTGTATTATCTGCATTTTTATCAATACGCATGTGATTACTTCCGGTTCGTGGTGCGGTGGTGCTGGTGTACCAACTGCTTGTGCCTAAACCATCATAATTTTCAATAAGCATACCGCAAGGAATGGTAGGAGCGGTCGCACTTTCTGCACCAAGCGTAATTGTGGTACTAAGGCTTGGTGAAACTGCTTGTGAAGCCCCCGATGCAAAGGATCCTGTGGAGCAGCCAAGTGTTAATGAATCTCTAAAATCATACGGAACTACTTTGTAATAATAAGTTGTTGCAGGCAGTAAAGGAAGCAACGAATAAGCCGTATCAGTACCAACATCCTCATGGTAAACAAGATAGTTAGGTGTACCGCTCCCGCTCCAAACAGTAAGGTCATATCCTTTCAAACAGCTGCTTGCCGTTGTCCAAGTGAGTTTTGTAGCTGTGATACAGCTTGTATTTACGGGTGTAACAGTAACACAGCTTGGCCCCGAACTTGAATCAGGTGTTGCTACCGTTATGTTAATCACTTTAGTACAAAGGCTGTCATCAGTTATTGTAACAGTATGATTGCCTGCTGTAAGACCATTTACAGTTGCTGTATTTGCACCTGTGCTCCACGAATAAGTATAAGGAGCAGTACCATAAATTGGGCTTACTGTTGCAGTTCCAAAGTTTGGACTCAAGCAAACATTATCCGTTGGAGTTACACTACCATCCAATTTACCTGTAATTGCAACTATTTGAGTATCTATATAAGAAGTATTTCCTCTTGTTATTGTGTGCGTAATCGTAAAAGTATAATTGCCGTTCGCTCGGCTTTGAGTGGCACTAGTATTATCCGTATAGTCGGCAAAATAATCCCAGGTAAAAGAAACAGGACTGCCTCTTTGGGGTGTTCTTCTCACATCTCCAAAATCCCATGTATGGATTACATTGGCTGAGTCTTCATCAGCGGTAACAGTAATTTCACCGGGTTTTGAACAACCTGTTCTCGTTATCCTAAACGATGCATCAAATGTACTGGGAATATCAGTGCAATTGTGCAGGTAAACTGATGAAGCCTGTGTGTAAAACTGAAATGTGTCTCCAGTCGTAGTAATAGCCGTGTTATAGTCTGAGTCAAAAAGTTGAAACTGGTTCATTCCACCGGGGGCTCCATTATTCTTAAATTTCAAACAAAAGAATTCATTGGGTCCATTTGGGTAAGTGGTAGTTACCCCAGGAGAAAATGCAACCCGTATTGGAACTTCCATATAACTTACTCCCCCAATAGAAGTACTAGTCATGGGTGTGCCAATAGTAGATCCTGTATCAATGGTACCAGCACTCAATGAAAAGTTAGTTGACGTAAGAGCCCCTGCTAACGGGGGTTCTAAAAAGGCCGGATACACCAACGAAAGATCTATGAATTGAACATTCGATATGGTTTTATGTACACCCAAGCAAACATCAACAATGCTCTCTTCAGCGCAATCTCCATTAGCGTAGGTTATTAAGGGGCAAGTAGCTAAAACACGCACGCATTCATCGCCGGTAGTATAAGTGCTAGTGCCATCTGTCATTGAAACCTGATTGGTATGGCTTGCTGGCGCTGATGGTGTACAAAAATTATTTACTTGTGTAAAATAACCGTCTATAACATAAGTTTTGCACGAGGGACCGGCAGGTATAGTTACTGTTAAAGGTGAGGCAAGGGGATTGTTTACTACTTGAAAATTACTTGGTAAAACATCCGTAATGGTAACTGTTTGCCCAGTTCCCGAATTATTACAAACCTCAACTGTAAATTTTACAGGGTAACCTGCGTAGGTAACAGTTGGTACTGCGGCTTGCTTTATAGTTAAGCACTCTGTTGCAACAATAACTGTAGCTGTAGCTGAATAATCACAACCACTGGCTGTACTCGTTCCTGTTGCAGTAACAGAATAAACCGTTGTTGCGGTAGGACTTGGTGAATAATTATACGAAGTAACTCCACTTACCGCTGTTCCGTTGGCAAACCACTGGTAATTCTGAAAGCCAGTTTGTGGTGCTTCCAAATGTACAGTAGAACCGGGAATGCAATTAGCAAGAGGATCTGAACTTGTAATGCTAAAAGTATTAGGACTTAGGTAATTAACGGTTTCACTAACTTCCCTTTCACATCCATTATTTCCAATAGTAATCAAGGAATAAGTTCCAGGACTAAAAACAGTTATAGAAGGTGTTGTTTGGCCTGTACTCCAAACATAATTAGCATTATTTAAAACATTTGAAGGAGCTACATTTAAAAGCACACCATCCCCTGCACATGCCGCTGATGTTGAATTAATAGTAGGTGTAACGCCTGAATAGGCTCCCATTGCTGTTGTAACTGTCTTAGACAATGTTTGACTACAACCTGATACACTATTATTAATTGTTACGGAGTATGTTCCAGGGCAAACAGTTGTATTGTTTGTTAATGCGCTATTTGACCATGACCAGCTATCACCACTAATTAGAGGAATCACAGATAATGTTACTTCCTGTCCAGCTGGTGAGCAGGTAGTTGTTGGTGTACAGTTCGCAACTATATACCTGTAAGGTTCTTGCTTTATATCTACTGTAATTGAATTACTTGTTCCGGAGCAACTGCCTGCCATCACGCAATAATAAACTCCGCTTACTGTAGCAGTATAATTATATGACGTTGCATTTGTAATTGCTGCCCCGTTCATATACCACTGATAGCTTGCACCGGTTAGATTCAAGTTAGCCTGCAAAAATATTGGTCTATTCCCGCAGGTTACAGGGGATGGATTTAACGGGTTTCCTGCATTTAATGCCTGTATGTTAAATTTATTATCAATAACAAAATCTTGCTCATAGGTATAGAAGCAACCTGTTGAATAAGTAATTGTCAAAGAGACTTTATAGGCTCCGTTTATTAAATTGTAATGAACCGGTTGAAGACCACTCCCGACTAATGTGTATGATGGCACTGGGCCACTAGAAGCGGCAAAGGATGTTGAGGCTGTCATTGGTTGATTAAGTGAGTTTAAAACAACATAACTGTAGGAGTTTCCATCTTCTATTGGGCCTTGATAAACAAGGCTGAAATCAGTAACGCCATTTGTAGGGCATGCAGAAGCATATCCTAAAAAAGTAATTGGATGATCTAAAGGTTCAACCATATAATTCTGTGCATACCATTGACAGGCTCCTGGTTTCACTAGATTACTTTCAGGTTGTCCGTGAACATTATGAACAGAAACGTCTCCCAAGAAATCATCATAAAAATCTCGCTCCACTGTAAAGATATTAACAGCACTTGAAGATTGCAGATAATCACCTAAAAAATTAGAAGCAGGTGCAGCTCCTAGTCTTGTGCTATTCGCAGCAAAAATCGGATGATAGTCGGTTTGGAGAACTGTATTTAATGGTCCCAAACAGGAATTCGCTGTAGGTGTAGATGTTGGGGCCGGGTTGGAACCATCAATTGATTCAGAGAATCGTAGAAAACGGTCAACATATTTATCTGTTCTTCTAAATCCATCATAAACAGTATTTGAAGTACGATTATAGTAATCAGCTAATATTCTATCCACATTCCTTTTTGTTACACCTCCAACCGTATAGTCATCATCAATAAATTCTGCTATCTTACAAGGATTTGTATTGATACCAATTGCTATATCTTGAGGGTTTGTAGCTTCTAAGGATCCGATATAAGTTTCTACATAATAATCATAATTATGATTATCACGAATCTTATCCATTAAAGTAATTAAATCGTTGTAGTCGTCATTGTCTCTTGGCGAACGGACTTGGTCATCAAATAATGCTCCGTTCCAAAATTCCCATTCAGTCGTCAAGACGTCAATATTCTCACATGGTGCTTTGCTAGTAAAGCTATAGTAAAGTGGGTTATTCATATTAACTAACCTTAAGGCTAATTTGCAGTTCTCTGCCACTTCATAACGTGGGTCATCACTCTGAATATTGCTGTCTTCAACGAATTTCAAATCATCGTAAAGGCTAGTTCCATAAGCAGTTGTATCAAAATAAAAAGGATTAGAAGCTCGTAATGAATTCCCAATGCTTAAAGGATTGTTAGGGTCATCCAATTTACTAAAACCTCCAGAACTTCCCACATATTTTATACAATATTCACTTTTCGCAGTACAAATAAACTCTCTTAAAGCTAGAATTTTATCATTAATCTGCTGAGGATTTCCTAAAAATATATTTCTTAGCCCATAGAGGGAAATGTATGTTATATGATTTTGCATGCAATAGGTCAACAATTTATTTTCCTCAGTACTATTAGTTAAAATACTATTTGAAATGTCAATTTCATCTGCATTTGCCCCAGAAGTAACAAGTGTTATAAAACGATTTACATAAAGACCTCTTTGTTCTCCTGGAATTTGAGCCTTTGTTGTAAAACTTACAAGTATTGAGCATGACAAAGCTATTTGTAGTATTATTTTCATGAGTTTAAAATTCTTAAGTTTATCAATATTTCACCATTTTAGATTCTAGTATTAACCTATCATTTGAGTACAATTCAACAAAATAGACTCCTTTAGATAAATGTTCTAAGTTAAATATCGAGGGTTTTGTAGTTTTTTCAAATATTGAAATTTCACCCAGAGAGTTTCGTATGATAATCTTGACATTCGAAAGTGATAAATCTTGCCAATCTAATGTAACAGCAGAAGTAAATGGATTTGGAAAAATTAATAAACTTTGTGCCTTTGTATAATCAATGATTCTGTTTGCGAAAGAAAAATTAAATTTTTTGACAAATAATGAATCCTCTAAAACAAAATTTGTATCTGAAATTCCTCCTGCGAAGTAAAAAGCAGAGTCATAAGCAATAAAGCCGGAAGTATTACTATTATTTTGATACGGGAAATATGCTGACCAGTTATTATTGCCAGCAGTATCTAAAGATATAGTTATAAAATTGTTGGGGAATGCTTGTGAATTGCCATAACCCCCAATAATTAATTCTGTTTGACTTATTGAAAAAGCCTTAATTAAAACAAAATAATTATTCCCATTTGCGCCATTACCTAGTTTATTCCACTTTTGAATACCTTTCTTGTCATATTTAACTATAAATGCGCCATATGCATTACCATAAACATAACAATTAAGGTTATTATCAACAATAATACCCAAAGGGGTTTCCCAGACTTGATTACTCGGACTCGAAATAAACTTTGAGAACCAAAGTATATTCCCGTTACTATCAATTTTCAAAACTCCACTATCAAAACCACTTGTAACATTCAGACCTTGAACGTCTCCCCCTATATAGACATTTGAAGAATCATCAATCGTAGAACAAATGGGATAACCAAATTGATATGTCGTATCAATTACCACAGTCCTCCAAATTTTGTTACCAATAGAGTCAAATTTTTCAACAAACATTTTACCCCCTGGCGCGCAACAACTTGTGTAGCCAATCAGGTAGGGGTTTCCGTACTTATCTACTTCGGCCATTTTACCTTCTTGGTTGTAAGCTAGACTATCGGCTTTAGCCCAAATTAAATTTCCATTCGCATCATATCTATTTAAAAAAGCCATACGGTTACCTAATCCACTTAATGAATCCATTTTTCCTGCTACATAAATGCTCCGATTGTTAAAGATTGTCATCTTATTAAATTCACCAGCCATATTTTGAGCAGCTCCATAGTAGCCATTCCATTTAAAATTGCCATTAGCATCATACTTAACCAAAAAGCCCTCTTTAAATTGGGAATTATTATGAGCTCTTCCGCATACATATATATTATTTAAACTATCTAATTTAAAGTCGTATGGAAGCATTAATCCGCCAATCGTGTCTTCAAATGAACGTTCCCACAATAGGTTACCAGCAGAGTCATGTTTTACAATTAGAAGATTAACATAGTTTCCAAATATATTGTTGCCTCCAGTACCAATAGTTATAATGTCGCCTTGGTAGTCTCTTTTAATAAAAGCGCTTCGACCAATAGCTTCTTTATATTCCCAATCCAAACTTAGAGTTGGCTGAGCAATCAATCTGCAAGTGACATATAAAAACAAAAACAAAAACAAAAAACTCTTTTTTATAATAACATCAAAAGAAGATTTTACCATTTTACTACAAATTAAAATTGATAAGATAAATTTCAAAAGCGAGTTAATTAGTTAAACAAAGACATAATAAAAAAAGATATGCAAAAAAAAATTTATCGCTAATATTTCAAAGTTCGTAGTACGAATTAAGTCATTTATTTTTAATTTGCAATATTAAATCGCAATTAATTGTGAATTTAATCAAGCATACAATCCTTCCAACTTATTCGTCCACTTTGCAAAACAGGTTCAAAATCTTTTGCCCAATTCAATAATAAAAATTCCGATTGGTTCAACTTTGGATACCGGAATATTTGAATTATTCATTTGATTTAAAAACCTGATAAATCAAAGTGCCTGCAACAAATATTCCTGTCCCTATTAAAAGGCCTTTATAATTAAATTCTTTATTGGATTTATTTTCAATGATTCTATTAATTTTTGAAAAATCTGGTTGTTCTTTTTCTGGAAAAGCTTCTGAATACGGTTTCAATCGAATTTGCTTTGGAACCTCCTTTTTTCTAAATCGATCTATATCCCTGAATTCCTCCATTATTTTCTTATTCTTCTCATAAAGCGGTTTTTCAAAAATATTGACTTCAGATGCCGGGCTAAATCGACCTTCTTGATACGCAATGCCATCCACCACCTTTATTATGAAATCGCAGTTGTGCGTTAAAGACTGGTCGCCCTTAAAATTACCCGATTTTGTTGCTTGTGTTATGGCCACAAAAGATTTCCTAGGGTTTTCATTTTTTAATTGCTCTAAAAACTCGCTCTCAATTCCGGCAACATTAATACTATCAATAAATACAAAATCAAATGTACTCTTCGATAGAAAGCTTTTAATTTCATCCTTATCTCTTGTTTCAAGAATTTTCATTTTACTTCCACCAATATCTTTTATTTTTTGTTGAAGGGTTACACTCTCCCCTTCTTCCGCAGCAATGTATAAGACTCTGCCAAAATATTCTTCTAAGTAATCAGCCAAACGAATTGCTAAATTGCTTTTTCCTCCTTTGGGTAATCCCCAAATTACCGCAGAAAAGAACTTTTCAGGCTTGCCGATAAGGTCAAGGAATTTACCCTCAAATTCAAGGCATTGAAATTTCTTTTTTACCAATTCATCTCCGGTAAATACTTTACTTGCTTTGGGCTTAATCACCTGTTCTATTTCCTGCTTCTTTTGCTGGGGTTCACTCATGCTTTGGCCTTCAATTGGCGCGTTCGGATTTCGTTCCGAACGCCCTGCGGAACCCAGTTCGGAACCGTTCGGAACGGGGTCAGAGAAACTCATGCCCTTTTTCAGCATCATCTCCTTAACATGGTTATAAACTGTGGTTTTTCCAATGCCAAGTTGGGTTGCTATTTGCTTAAAACTTTTACCTTCCAAGCGCAGTTTGAAGCTTAATTCTTTTATATCCATTTTAAAATTTTATTAATTAATTTCAAACAAATATAAACATATTACAATTATGTCATAAATTTGCATTTAGTTTATTACTCTAATACAGTCAGAAATGAATGAATCAAAATTCAATGTCAATGATATAAAACTCTCCAACAATCTTTACGATTTGAACAAGGAGATTTTCACAAAAGCCTTTACTTTAAAAGACTTGGGTATTAGCTCAAGAGTTCTCAAGTATTGGTCTTTAATGGGGATTCTGCGCGAAGAAAACAGAGCGGTGGATGAGAATCACAAACTCAATTTTACAGAATACATCTGGCTAAAAATCATTGTTGAATTAAGAGAATTTGGCTATCCAATAGAATATATTAAAAAGGCTAAGGAGATTTTACTAAAAAAAGAATCGCTTGCTGAATCTTTAAAGTTACATACAGACGAAGCCCTAATTGAGTATTTAAGGGGGATGATAAAAGCATCATCAAATAAGGATATTCCGGTTAGTGCATTTCTTAATAGTCCTAGCTCTTGGCAAAAATACAAAACCGTTAAGCGTTCTCTCCTTGATAATACTATATTGATTCTTCTAGGAAAAAAAGAAAATATTGATTGGGTCTTTTTTAATGAGGGAGGTGCATTGTATGTTTATGAGGATGCCTCCAAAAATTCGGAGCAAGTAATTACTTATCTAAAAAACACTTCTCACTTGCGAATTCCACTTATGAATTTAATTATGAATTTCATTGAGGATAAAAGCAAATTAGAATATGTAGCAAAGTATATGCTATTAAGTCCAAAAGAGATGGAAATTCTAAAGCATATTAGAAAGGGAGATTTTGAGTCTATTACTATTCATCTAAGGAACAACGAACCTATTAGGATTGATGAAACACGCAAGATTAAAATTCCTAATACAGCTAGAATATCTGAAATTCTTGCTAAGAGATCTTATGAAAAGATTGAATTGGTTACACAGGAAGGAACCATTACTTACGCCACTAAAACTGTAAAAACAAAACTGTGAAAACAATCCCTGCTAGTGCACTTAAAAAAAGAAGGGTTAAAAGTTCCGCCAGTGCCGGACAAATAATAGTAAAGCTAACTTATTGAATTAATCAAAAGTAAATGCATGTATTACTTAACATGCTCTCATTAAATGAATGCAGAAAAATAATTGAAGAATACGAAATAGAACTTACAGATGAGGAGTTAGCAGCTGTTCGAGATTGGCTTTACCATACAGCTGATACTGCAATTGAAATAGTTGAACAAAGGGAAAATGAAGTTCTAAGTAAAATCATAAATACAGAAACTTATGAAAAAAAGGGTAATAATTTACACTAGGGTATCGACCGATGAGCAAAATAATGGTTACAGTCCGGCTGACCAGAAAGATAAACTCTATAGGTTTTGCGAAAACAATGACCTAGATGTTGTAGGCTTTTATCATGACGATGAAAGTGCGAAAACATTTAACCGCCCTGAGTGGATTAAGATTATGAAGTTCATTAAAATGAATAAGGGTTTTGTGGATTATATTTATTTTTTGAAATGGGACAGGTTCTCTCGCAATGTTGCTGAAGCTTTTATTGAAATTAAGGAATTAAGAAAACTTGGTGTTGAGCCTAGGGCTATTGAACAGCCACTTGATTTTAAAATCCCTGAAAGTAAAATTATGCTCTCAATATACCTTGCTGCTCCAGAAGTAGATAATGATCGTAGGGCTCTAAATGTGTTTCATGGCATTAGAAGAGGTAAAAAAGAAGGTCGCTGGCTAGGTAAATGTATTAAGGGTTATAAGAACGCAAGGGACGAAAACAATAAACCTATAATTATTCCTGAAGGTGGTCAAAAAGAAGTATTGGTAAAGAAAGCCTTTGCCGAATTTGCGACAGGTTTATATAACATTGAACAATTGCGTGGAAAGCTAAATAAAGAAGGTTTTAAAGCAAATCGAAATTCCTTTTGGATGATGCTTCGCAATAAGGGATATATTGGGAAGGTTTTAGTTCCTGCCTATGAAAATGAAAAGGAAGAATGGGTGCAAGGAAAACATAAGCCCTTAATTGATGAACAAACATTTTATATAGTTCAGGATATCCTCGCTGGGCGAAAAAAGAATATCCCCAATAAGTTTAGAACACAAAGAGATGAATTGCCATTGAGGGGTTTTCTTTTATGTCCACAATGCGGAAAGAGGCTAACAGGCTCCGCATCTACCGGACGCAAAGGAGATAAATTTTTCTACTACCATTGTTCCAAGGGCTGTAAAGAAAGGCAGGTAGCTGAAATTGCTAATCACGAATTTGAAAACATACTTTCTAAATTTAAATCGAATGAGCTTGCTATTAAGTTACAAGGAGCTGTTTTAAAAGATAGATTGCAGAAAAAAAATAATGATGGCAAGGCTGAGTTGGTAAGAGTAGCGAAAGAAATTGCGAAACAGAAAGTAAGAATACAAAATGCAAAGGAGTTGATGTTAGATGGTGAATTTTCTGCCACCGATTACAAGAACATGAAATTGGAGATTGAAGAAAAGATTGATTCTTTAACAAGAGAAGAAGCAAATCTAAGGGTAGGAAGCGAAAATCAGTCAGCAAAGGTTCAACAATGCTTAGAGATACTTGTAAACCTCCATCAATACTACGTTTCAGGAGATACTTCCAAAAAACAGAGTATTATTGGTTCGATATTTCCCGAAAAGCTGACTTTTGAAAATCAAAAGTATCGAACCACAAAAGTGAATTGGGTTGTCGCCATGCTTTGCAGCAATATAAAGGACTTTAAAGACAATAAAAAAGGGAAAGGTTTGTTTTCTAACAACCTTTCCCTTAGAGTGGTGCTAATGGATATTGATATGCCGGTAGTAAATGGTATTGAGGGCTTGAAACTGATTCGTAAAAACTGTCCGGAAGTGATGGTGTTGATGCAAACTGTTTTTGAAGAAGAGGAGAAAATATTCGAGGCTATTCGTGCGGGTGCACAAGGATATTTTTTAAAGAAAACACCCCCTTCCAAACTAATTGATGGAATTCGGGATGCTTTTGAAGGCGGTGCTCCTATGAGTGCAGCAGTTGCCAAAAAAGTGTTGGAAGTTTTTCAACTCCAAACGCAAGTTTACAATACAAAACGATTTGATTTAACAGATAGAGAAGTAGAAATTTTAGCACATCTTGCTAAAGGCATGAGCTATAAAATGATTGCCGAAGCATGTGGAATTACCTGGCATACGGTTAATTCTCATTCCAAAAAAATTTATGAAAAATTGCATGTTCACTCTGCCTCTGAAGCCGTGGCAAAAGCAATTGAACAAAGGATTATTTAAGAGAGCTACCTTTAAGAAGCAGGTTGGGCTTGTAAAATATCTTCACGCGTGTAGCTTCTTCGAGGGATATTAATTTCATCGCGATGAAACACTTCAGGCACTTTTTCATCTCTTAGCACCATCTCAATCCATTTTTTGTAATATTTGGGTGTGCCGGCACTTTGAAGCATTTCCTTTAAAAATTCCTTTTCAATTAAGTTGGCCTGTTGCAAAAAATCGAAAATCATGCGCATGCAATATTCATTTACTTCATCGCCTTTTGCGGCACGTGTAGGCGCGAAATACTCATTTTCTTCAATCGCAGTAAAACCACTGTTGTCTTTTTTAGGATAAAACTGATAGGTGTTTTTTGCTGCAATTCCAAATTTGCTCGTCAAACCTAAACTGTGAATAGCCCAGCGCAATGGACCTTTAACAGCCTTTAACAAAGGGTTAGTGCGAAGGTTATCGGTTGCCCTTTTTTTGTCGGGGGTCCATAAAACGAGTGTCGCTGAAAGAAGAGGAGGAATAAATACAACATGTGGTTCCCAACTGTCGATAAGGGAGGGGTTCCAATCTTTTTGATGAAAGTGTTTTGAGATTTTTAATTCGGCCGACAAATTACCTTCATTTAATTCAAGATTTTTGTCAAACAACATGCTTTCATATCCTGAACCAAAAAAGGCATTACTGGTAAGCAAGTAATTATTATGATGATGAATGCAGTGAGCCGCTATCCCTTCTTTTTTAGTTTCATGTCGTGGAAAAATATGAATCTTAATATTGATATGTTCGTTTTCATACACGAAAAAATAAGGGATGTTGTAAAGTGTCCAGGTTTGAGTTAAATAGCCTTCATCCGTAAAATTTCTTTTGATTACTTCTTTCAAAAAAGCAGTGTCATTTCCCATCTTCACCAATATGGGAGATGCCTTGGCATGAAATTCATACCGGTCATTAATTTCATCCGACAATTTTAGAATAGATTGGATGTAAGGATTGTCCTTTAATAAATCGTTCATTTTTTTAAGTATTTAAAAAGGGAATTATCTTTTTGAGAAAAACATTTTTTCGGTGGCAATGAATGTTAAATCTAGCATTTTATAGCATAGCGCATCATAGTCCGACAAATAGTATTAATTTCTTGATTTTTCAGCTGTAATAATTTCATTCAATAGTTTTTCAGTTCCTGCTATATCTTGCGCATCTTTTTTTCCGATATCAATTGATTTCATTGCTGCTTCTTTAGCCTCTTCAAGCCTACCCAACTTAAAAAGAAGATTCGCATAGGTGTCGGTATTCGCAAAATCTTGTTTTAATTCCACTGATACTTGTGCCCACTTAGCTGCTATCTCAAGTTTAGCCGGTTCATCATAATTTTCAAAAATAATCCATGCCGCATTATTTAGTTCATTTGCATCAGTCAACTTGTAAGTTGGGATGTATTGTTCTGCTATTTCAAAAAGGTCTTTTTTGGTAACTTGAGCATATTCCCATTTCATTAGCCAACTTAATTCATCAGCATTTTCGATTTCATGCTTAGATGCGAATAAACTTGCCTCTTGTAGTTTTTCAGGAGTGTTTTTTTTAGCAGCTGCTCTAGCTTCTTCAGCAAACAA
The DNA here is from genome assembly GCA_016721765.1 of Bacteroidota bacterium. NCBI lineage: Bacteria > Pseudomonadati > Bacteroidota > Bacteroidota bacterium. The sequence continues at coordinate 561,518 of JADKHO010000001.1, read as the reverse complement.
ACTGGAGATAAACGTATTCCATTTTTCAATGCCAATTATTCCTTTGAATTTTTCTCTATTTCGTATTAAAAAAGAAAAGCTGGAGTTTCGAAGTTCACTAAAATTTGCAAGTAAATCAAACCCATCTGCACTTAATAAATTTTCTGTTTCAGGATTTTTTAGTAGCTCGTTCATTACTTCCTTCCCATCCATATTTGCCGCCATCAACAGCTGCGCATAGCTTTTCAATTTTTTAAAATCTCTATCTCCCGAATCAAAGTTTTTTTTAAGTGTATAAAGTTGAGTTTCAGGATTAAGTGCATTTTTACCATCAATAATAAAATCTGCGGCCTCTTTACTACCACATGCTTGATGTATTTTAGTGCCCCCGGAATTTAGAAAAACAAAGGTAGGATAGGCGTGAATGTCATATTTTTTTGCAAATTCAATACCCTCACCTTTCTCCATGTCCAGCTTTAAGCAAATAAAATTAGCTTCATAAAATTGGATTACTTTTTCATCGGTAAAAACATTTTTTGCCATCCATTTGCAGGGTCCACACCAGGTGGTATAAGCATCCACAAAGACCATTTTCTTCTCGGTAGCAGCTAGTTGCAATGCATCTTTCAGTGTGCCTTTTTGAAATGGAATCTCACCTGCTTTTGAGTTAAGTATGCCTATCAATAATATAAAAGAAGCAAATAATTTGACGCTTTTAAAGTTGTACATTTTTTGTTTCAGTAAATTGATTATTACCCAAAATTAGCAAGAATTTGCAAAGAAAAAAATAGCGTAAAATCAATGTAAATTAACGAGTGGAATTATTAACATACCACTGTGATAAAAAATCGAGGACATGTGAACAGAATCGGGTTTAATTAAGAACTTTATCATCGTAAAATTGAATAATTTGAGTTCGAAACATACATTTCTTATTTTCTTTTTTTGGTTGTTGATACAACAACGTACCTTAGGAGAACCCGGAGCCGGAAACGATACCTTGCCAACTATTTCGACGCTTGACGAACAAAGATTGCTGCGCGCCGATGAGTTATTTGAATTAAAAAACTATATCGCAGCCATGCCGCTTTTTGATACCCTCAGCGTGCATTATCCACAGTCGGTTTTATTTAAATTGAAAACCGGGATTTGCTTTTTGCACGCCTCGTCAAAGCACGATAAAGCCTTAATTTATTTGCAGGATGTAAAGAAAAGAAAACCCGATTTGGAAGGAATTGATTATTATTTGGGAAGAGCCTATTTGTATAATTATTTGTACGATGAAGCCATACAATCCTTTCAAAAATACCAGCAAATTCCAGATCGACGTAATGTAATTAAATTTGATGTTTCACATTTTATTGATTATTGCAACAATGGAAAAAATGTGATAAAGGATCCGCTAAGTATATATATTGACAATGTTGGTAAGCCAATAAACACGGATAATTCGGAGTATGTTCCGGTAATTGCGAGTGATGAATCATTCCTGATTTATACCTATCGCGGAGAACGCAGTTTAGGTGGGAAACAGAATGCTCGTAACCGTCCGGATGCGGAGGGAGAGTATTATGAAGATATTTTTATTTCATATCGCATAGGTGATCATTGGTTATTCCCGGAACCTTTAGCGAACATTAATACCATAAACCATGATGCGGCAATTGCACTTTCTGTGGACGGGCAAAAATTATTTGTTTTTAAGGCAACCAAGAAGGACAAGGGAGATATTTATATTTCTCATTTAAATGGCTTGGATTGGTCTGTTCCGGAACGTTTAAATGCCAACATTAACACCAATTATTGGGAAGGAAGTATCACCATGAGCAGTGATGAAAAAACCATTTATTTTACCAGTGCCCGTCCCGGAGGATTTGGAGGAAGAGATATTTATAAATCCATAAAGCAAGCAGATGGAAGTTGGGGTCCTGCTTTGAATTTAGGTTCCTCCATAAATACTCAATATAATGAAGATGCCCCTTTTTTGCACCCCAACTCTAAATTGTTTTATTTTAGTTCCGAAGGGCATAACAGTATTGGAGGCTATGATATTTTTAAATCGGAGGTATCGCATGATTCACTCACTGCTCCGGTGAATCTTGGTTTTCCGGTAAATACCTCAAGCGACGATAAGTACATTTCCATAAGTTCAAATGGGGCCCATGCTTATTATTCATCGGGGGTGGACGAAGGCTTAGGGCAACAAGATATTTATTCCATTACACCCGGAATTGCCGGAAAAAAGCCACAAATAGCAGTCGTTAAGGGGAGGGTTACAGCTGATGAAAAACCTGTAAAGGCAAAAATTATTGTAACACGTAAAGATGGATCAATGGATTTTGGGACATTTTATTCGAATGCTGAAAGTGGTAATTTTTTGCTCGTATTGCTTCCCTTTATGAGTTATAAAATTAGTTATCAGGCGGATGGTTTTGTTACCCACAACGAATATGTAAACACCGCGTCATTGCGCAATGCGGTGGAGGTAAAGGAGGATATTCACCTTTATTCGGTGGGCTATTCTCTTCCCAGAGTTGAGAGCAAAGATACTATCGGATTTATTTTTTCGAGATTGGAGGAGGAGTTGTTTAAATTGGATAGTATGGATTTGAACGACGATAAATTAATAGCGCTTGCGCGCGAAAGAGAAGCGGAACGCAGGATGAATATCCCTTTAAATTCTACCTCTTTCAGGATTGCAACGGATGCTACCATTAAAAGAATTCTAGCACAAAATGCTTTGCTCAAATTACCGGATAATAAAATTGCCATTAACCAAGATTCCGTGCTTGCTGCTAATCCTTTGAAAACCGCAGACCAAACTCCGAATACCAATGTTATTCCGGTGGATTCCACCTCACACTTAAGTGATAATCGCTCGGACAATCATCAAAAGAAGGCCTCTTCTGAAATGACTATTGATAGAACGAAATCAACAACCGTTGTGCCTTCTGATACTGCTAGAGTTACGCACGACAATCCTGTTTTTGGAGTATATTATAAGGTGCAAATTGGTGCATACCGTCACCCAAAAAATTTCAAATATGCTTTTGTGAAGCCTTTGGGGAATGTTGAGTCTATTCTTTTGAACGATGGTATTACGCGTTTTACCATGGGTAATTTTGAGACCCTTGCGGAAGCAAAAAAATTATGTGAAAAAGTGAAAGGCATCGGAATAAAGGACGCTTGGATAACCGCCACTGTAAATGGTGAGCGCAAGTTACTTCAGGAACTACAACACATGAATTTAAAAGTAGTAAACTGATAAGCTATTTCATTAAGTGCGTATGAAAGTATACTAAATCATCTATTGGGGAGCGAATGATTTTTCCCACTTTCATATTGTTTTCGATGCTCACTTCGCTTAATACATCTCTGAAATTATAACCAACTGAGCCAATACAATTGAATGAATATTTATAGTAATCGGGATAATGGTTTACCAAATTTCTAAAAAAGGTTTGAAAGCCTTCTTTTACAATTTCGCGGGAGTATGAAAAATTATTATTGTCATATACAAATTTGCTGAAACTTGCCAGAAATCTATTGGGCAGCGGTTTGTTGTATAGATTGTCAAAGATGTCTTCGTTGGTTAATCCGAAAGTATCTTTAAAATTTTTGCTCATTTGTTCGGGTAAATAACCTCTCATAAAATCGCGCAGCAATCTTTTTCCAATGTAGGAACCACTTCCTTCATCACCCAAAAAATAGCCCAACGAATCAATGTTTAAAACCACATTGTTACCATCGTAGAAACACGTGTTTGTGCCCGTTCCCAAAATTGCAGCAAAGCCGGCATCCTTTCCCAAAAGGGCTCTAGCTGCAGCTAATAAATCATGACCAACATAAATTTTAGCTTTTCGAAAAACGGCTTGCATTGCTTTAGAAACGATTTCAACTTTTTCGGGAACAGAGCAGCCCGCCCCGTAATAATATACTTCCTTCACAGCAGCGCGGTCTAAATTATCAGGCAATTGCTCATTCATAGAAGCTACAATGGTAGCAGTATCTACAAAATAGGGATTATACCCTTCGGTGTTAAAAAAAGACAGGAGTATTCGGATAATTTACCAGACCCCAATTACTTTTTGTAGAACCACCATCAGCGATAAGTATCATAATCGAATAAGATTAATAGTTAGAATAAAATTTTAATGCCCACCTCCAGCACTCGCATTTTCATAATCAATGCCTTGTGCTTTCAATATTCCACGTACTTTAAATGCAAAAAAAGCAAGGTAAGCAAAGCAAGCAACCGGCACAATATAGGAAGCATGAATGCCAATAATATCAGCAAGTTTACCTTGCAAGGGAGGAATGATTCCACCACCTAAAATCATCATAATTAAAAAAGCAGAACCCTGAGAAGTGTATTTCCCTAAGCCGGAAATACTCAATGAAAATATGCATGGCCACATGATGCTGCAAAACAATCCGCCACTCATAAAAGCAAATACAGCTAATTGACCTGTAGTAGCTAAGCCAATCAGTGTTGCAATTACTCCCATACTACCAAAAACGAGTAAAGTTTTAGCCGGTTTTTCGGCGCCTAAAAAGAAACCAACTATTTGAAATGCAACGCAGGCAATGTACACATAAAGGTGGCTTACATCATGTCCCGCCATAGAGTTAAAAAATAAGATCACTCCAAATGCAATTACAGGAACAAGCACAAACAAAATATTTTTGGTGGATTTAGAAATATCAAAAACAGAAATAGCACCTGTCCAGCGTCCAATCATTAAACTACCCCAATACATGCTAATATACGGTGCTAATTCACCGGGGGTTAGCCCACCGAAATCAGGATTTTTCAATAATTCACCAAGATTACTTTGTACTGAAACTTCCACACCAACATAGGTAAAGATAGCGAGCATGCCCAATACCAATTGAGGATATTGCATTGCGCCCCAACCTTCGGCAGCTTTTTTTGCTGAACTATTCGCATAGAGTAAGCCAAACACAACTACCAACAAGGCAATGAACGAGAGCATAAGCCCTAGGTAATCGTGCACATGGTTTTTTAAGTTTTCGATAAATTCAGGATCGGTGTAACGCGAAAAAATATAGCCGAAGAGCACAATTAAAATCACTGTAATACTTACCAAAAGATTTTTTGCTTTGTTGGCGCTTTCAAATTTTTCTTCATTTTTTCCGGCAGGAAGTTTTTTGGAAAGGAAGAATATACCGGCAGCTAATAAAAACAAAAAGGCAACTCCTCCATACAAGGCAAGCATAGAACCAAGTGACGAATTTTTTATCATGTCTTCGCTGAAGGATGCTGTGCCAAATAATGCCAATCCAACAGCAATTGGACCAATGGTAGTTCCCAAAGAGTTAATTCCTCCTGCTAAATTTAAGCGAGAAGCACCGGTAGATGGATCACCCATAGAAACGGCGAATGGTTGCGCCGATGTTTGTTGCAGAGAGAATCCCAAGGCAACAATAAACAAAGCGCCGAGTATCATTCCATATACTCCCATATTTACTGCACCAATCATTGCTATCGCACCTGCTGTGCTGATTAATAATCCATAAATAATTCCATTCTTAAATCCCCATTTATTCAAAATATCCACTTTCATACTACCACTCATCAAAAACAACAAAAGTGCCCCCAAGTAATACGCGCCATAAAAGGCAAAATCAATCAACTGACTTTGAAATTGATCTAAGCCAAATTTTGCTTTGCAATATGGAATAAATACTCCGTTGCTTGCCGCCACAAAACCCCAGAAGAAAAACACAGATATGAGCACCGATAGGGCTCCCCAATTAGTTGCTTGTTTGGTTTGGTTCATAAATTTTTTTTAGAAGATGAAATTAGTTGATGCCAAATATAAAAAAACCATTTACATACGCTTTTGTTCTTGAACGATTCTCATTAAAATATTTTTGCTGTTAAGAATAAATTTTTAGATTTATGAATTGAAAAGTGTTCGTATCTTTTTGTAACACTTTTTAAAAAAAACCGTTCATAACCCATTATTAAGCGCTGAATTTTACTTTTTTTTCTATGAAAAAACTTCTACCTGGTCTTATTGCTTGCCTTCTTTTTATCTGTAGTATCAATACTTCAAAGGCTCAATCAGCCGGTGATTACCGCACTCGCGCTTCAGGTGCCTGGAGTAGTACCGCTGTGTGGCAAATTTACGTAAGCATTTTTGTGGGCTGGTCAAACACAGCAATTCCACCTAACAATGGCGATGCTGCTATAAGTATTCTGCATTCTGTTTCTATAAGTGGTGGACTTGCTGTAAATGCCGATCAAATTACCATTACAACCGGTTCGTTGACGATTAGCGATGGGACATTGAATCTTTTTAATGGAACCGGAAATGATATAAATGTGACAGGAGGATCACTCATTCTGAACAATGCGGCGGCTACTATTAATGCTCCATCCGGTTCCGCTGTAGTTTCAGCAACAAGCGGTGCCTTAAGTATTTCCAGTGGTACCATTGCTTCCGGAGTAATACTTTATGCTTATAATTCCACCGCATTAACCATTTCTCAAGCAACAGGGGCAGCGATAACCTTAAATGGAAGTATCTACAATTATTCTACTGCAGCCATTTGGAGTGCTGCATCAGCTACCTTTCTTTTCGGAAGTTCAGGTTATTTTTATAATGGATCAGCCGGAATTTTGGCTATTACAGGAAGTGGTACAAACAATATTGGAACCGCAAGTTCAAGTTCTCGTGCGGGGACTTTGGTGAATTTTGGTACGATTACAAAATCCACCAGTGCCACGCTCAATATGAATCTTACCTATTTCAATAATTTATTATTGTTTCAACTCACTAGTGTTGCATCTACTGTTAACATTAATGCCACGAGTACTTCCAGTTATGGAAATTTTAATGCAGCCATTTCGGGAAGTATTTTTAATTACCAAACCACTTCAAAAACCTTTGATCCGGGCTTAACTTATTCGGGTGCCGGTACACACAACATTAATTCGTTAATTACTTATACGAATACTTCAGGTGCTTACGCAATCAGTGGAACTACCGTTAATTTTAATTCCTTGACGAATATTCCGAATGACATAAATATTACCAACTCCACCTTAAATTGCAATAAAGGAGTCACGTTTTCGGGATATGGAATTTCATTTTTTACTGGAACAAATAATTTGAATGTAGGTAGCAGCGGTAGTTTTAATACAGGGGTAAATGACACCCTTACAGTAAACGGAACCTCAACATTAAATGTAAATAACCCCATTTCTGTGGGAGGGGATATGATTGTTGTTGGCGCAGGACAAGTCAACGGAGCCGGTGTTATTCACTTTTTGGGAGATAAGCTCACGAATAATGGAACCATCCAAAATAGCAGTTTTAAGTTTGAGAATACCTACTTGCAATACGTTACCGGGTCGAATGGAAGTATTGCTACCATGGAGATTAATAATCCTGATGCTGTGGAATTTCAATCGAATCACCGTGTCCTATCCTCCTTTGTGTTTACAAATGGGAGAGCCATAATTGATTATAAACTATACATACCGGGAGCTGCAACCATTTCCGGATATAATGCAACTCATTATTTTTATGGAGGAGGATTTTTAAAGCGATTTCTTGCACCTTCCGGTAGCTACATTTTTCCGGTAGGGAATTTAGATAATTATTTGCCGGCAACCATTACCACTGCAAGCACATTTGTTGCAGATACCATCTGGGTTGCTGTGGATAACAATAATTTTAAATCACTGTATAATTCGTTATTAGTGCCAATAGGCAATAATGTAAATGCACATGTGGTGGAACCGGTTTGGAAAGTCAATGAATCAACTGCAGCAGGAAGTGTTTTTACAAGTATAAAATTGCAATGGAATAAATCAAATGAAAATTATTTATTTAATAGAGCAAGTTGTGGAATAGTAAGAAATAGCACGGGTTCATGGAATGCACCGGTGGCTGGAGCAGCAGCAGGTTCCGATCCTTATAATCGAACACTCAGTACAATCACTCTTGGCGGCAATAAGGCTGAACTTTTTGGGATTGCGGATAATTCAGTGAGTTATGCCAACAATAACTTAATTAGTTCACAGATTACCCGTTCAGTGTGTGCCGCAACAAGTTTTACTTTTAGTTTTTCTGTACTTGATTCCAACGCAATGAATGTGGCAAATGTATTCACAGCGCAACTCTCCGATGCAAATGGATCCTTTGCATCGCCTGTAAATATTGGAAGTGTCACAGCAAGAGGCGGTAGAAATTTATCGGTTACAATTCCGGGAGGGACTGCAATTGGCAATTACTCCATTCGAATGATTTCTTCCAATCCATTGCTGGTTGAAACAAAAAATACTTTCGATTATTACAATCAGCGTGTTTCGGTAGTCCCGTTTTGTTATTGTGGTGGAAATTTATCGTCTGTTTCATGTGCAGCGAATCAAATCACTTATGTTAATCTCAACACAATCGGTAAGTCTTCCAATTGCGACCAAATAAGTGGCTTATCCTATACTTCACGCGGAATCGAAGATTATAATTCAGATGGAAATTATTCTCCCAATACTACCTACATCACACGTGGAACTTCTGAAAGCATAACTGTTACCACAAATGCTGCTTCCATTATTTCGGTTTGGATTGATTACAATAGAAATGGAGTTTTTGAAAGCAGTGAATGGACTCAACTTACAACCGCCTCTACAGCCAATGTTCAAGTTGTGGGCACTTTGGCAATTCCTATAGGTGCATCTTTGGGTTTAACCGGAATGCGCATTCGTAGTCGTGCAGTGGGTAGTCCAAATGGCGCTGCTGATGCATGTACTATTTTCGGTAGCGGGGAAACAGAAGATTATTTTATTTACATTGAAGATGCTCCGAACATCACCTCAGTGTCACCCACAGATTTAAACAATTGTGCATCCCCGGCAGCGAATGTGGTTTGGAATTTTAGCACTGCTGTTACTGCAGCAACGGTCAATAGCGATCATTTTGTTGTTCATGGATCCATGGCGGGAGCTGCAGGCGGAACTTACAGTGGCGGAGGCACAAGTACGGTTACTTTTGCTCATCCACAAGCCTTTGAACCTGGAGAACTTGTTACTTACATGAACGATGCTTCTGTGTTGACTTCCTCAGGGCGTAAGATGCCTTCCCGAAGCTATCAATACCGAGCAACAGCGGCTGTCGCGCCCAAAACATTTAAAAAACATGCGCTTACCGGCAGCGGAAATTCCATTGTAAATACCTATAGTTCCGATTTTAATAACGATGGATTTGCTGATATTTTAGATGTGAATCAAGCAGGTTCTAATTTCTCTATCTCACTTGGTAATGGTAACGGAACTTTTGCAAACCCTAGTTTTACATACCTTTCAAGCAGTCCGCGTTCAGCGGCGATTGCCGATTTTGATTTAGATGGTGATATGGATATTGCTATTGCATGTGCATCCCAATACCGCGTTGATTTGTTTTACAATCAAGGTAGTTTGAGTTTTTCAGGACCCTTCAGCGTAACTACATCCTATCGACCATTCTGCATTACTCCTATGTTGGGTTCCGAGAACCATTTAATAGGCTTGGCTTATGGTTCACAAGCAGATAATGGAGTGGGCTTTATTAAAAATTTTGGCCTGCAAATGTTTGAATATGCCAATGTATCCACAACAACTGCGGTGTATGGTATTACTTCAGGCGATTTTGATGAAAGTGGAACTCAGGATGTAGCTGTTTCTTGTGTCGATAATACTATTCGTATTTATGAATTGTATAAAAATAACTTGTTGCTTCAAAACAGTTTTTCTTGTGCGGGAACTTTGCCCATCGATATACAAACGGGTGATTTAAATGCAGATGGGGATTTGGATTTAGTTTGGACGAACTATACCTCCGGCACCTTAGCTTCAGCATTTGGGGCAGCTGCTTATTCCTTTGGAACGCCTACTGCAATTAGTGCTTCAGGTGGACCATATAAGGTAGTTCTAGCTGATTTTGACGGCGATTGCGATTTAGATGTTGCAGCCTCTTTTGATGTTGCTGCCGGATATTCTGTTTTTCAAAATATTGCAGGTTCCTTAAGTGCTTTAAATTATCCGCTGGGTAATTTTTCTCCTGGCTATGTTAATGTGTTGGCTGCGGCCGATTTTGATGAAGATGGGGATATGGATTTAACGGCATCAAGCATTTATTACAATGCAAAATATTTTCTTGAAAATGCTGCATATACCATTCAAACGGGAAGCTTAACAGGTCCTTTTTGTGACAATGCCAGCACTACTGTTACCTGGACAGTTAATGATTCTTTGCCTGTTGCAAATAGCTTTTATGTGCAGCTTTCTGATGCCTCCGGAAGTTTTGCCAGCCCAACCTATTTGGATACTGTTTTCTCCAATTTTTCAGGGTCTACAACTTTTACAATGCCTACGGTTACAGCTGGAACCGGTTACCGTATACGCGTAATTTCAACCACTCAAGGGGTTACCAGTTTTGATAACGGTGCCAACCTTGCTATCGGCGCGGGCCCATCCAATCCAAACATAAATTTTGCATGTTCCGGCACAAGCACCATTTTATCTGCTACCGGTGGAGTCAGCTATAATTGGAGTCCTGCAACGTATTTGAGTTCAGCTTCAGGGTCACCTGTAACCGCAACCCCGGCTGTTACACAAACAATTACTTTAATTGCAAGGGATATTGCAGGTTGCCCTTCAGTTGCGCGCACAGCATCAGTTGGCCCAACTTGCTATTGCTATCCCAATTATTTAAACAATACTTGTTCGAACGATTACATTGCTTCGGTTGTGTTTAACACCCTCAATTATACAAGCCTTAGTTGTGGTGGAAACGATAACAATACTACTATTAATTACTACACCACAATCACACCCAATGTGGCCACAGATGTTAGCCGACTTTCCAGTTACACCCTATCACTTGCAGCGGGAATAGCTAATCCCGAAGGTTTTGGTGTTTGGATTGATTACAACAAGGATGGTGATTATGATGATTCTGGAGAGTTTGTGTATGCTTCACCTACCACAGCCAATCAAACGTTTACAACCAGTATAACCATTCCGGGAACTGCAACACTTGGTGTAACCCGTATGCGGGTGATGGTAGTGAGAGGCAGCCTTGTAACTTCTGTGCAAAATTGCCTAACTACCATACCGCGCGGTGAAACGCAAGATTTTTATATCCGAATTAATGGATGTGCACCGCCTACGAGCTACTTGGTAAGCGGTGGAGGAACAATTTGTTCCAGCCAAACAACAGCAGTGAATTTGAGTAATTCAACCAATAGTGTTACATATGCATTATACAAAAACTCAGTTCCCACAGGAACGAGTCTTAGCGGAACCGGAACAGCACTTTCTTTTAGCAATATATCGAGCGCAGGAACGTATTCAATTTACGCCACTACTTCGCTAGGTTGTACACTAAGAATGCAGGATTCAGTTTCAGTATCGGTAGTATCTGCACCAACCACAGCAAATGCGGGATCAGATCAAACAAGGTGCGGACAAACAACGGCCACACTCGCCGCTAATGCGCCGACTTCAGGTACTGGTGCGTGGACTATAGTGAGTGGAAGCGGTGGTTCCTTTTCATCGACTACCAATCCGCTTGCAACATTTACCGCTGCAGCAGGAAGCACAAATACACTGCGTTGGACCATAAGCAATTCACCTTGTGTATCGAGCAGTGATGATGTTACCATTTCTTTTCCTTTAAATCCCAGCACCGCCGCAGCAGGATCTGACCAGCTTGCGCTTTGCGGGCTTAGCTCTACCACTCTTGCAGCAAATGCCCCAACTGTTGGAACCGGTGCGTGGACAATTGTTGCGGGTACAGGAGGTTCTTTTTCAAATACAGCAGCTCCGGCTTCTACGTTTATTGGAACTTCAGGCAACACCTATACTTTGCGTTGGACAATTACAAATTCAACCTGTACTCCATCCACAGATGATGTGGTAATAGCCTTTCCTAAAAACCCAACAACAGCTGCAGCGGGAGCCAGTCAAACCTTGTGTGGTGCAACTTCTACTACACTTTCCGGAAATGCACCTGTTGTGGGGACAGGCACTTGGACCATCTTTTCAGGAACCGGGGGAAGTTTAGGAAATCCGTCTAGCGCCAGTTCTACATTTAGTGGTGTTGCCGGAAATAGCTATGTGTTATTTTGGACAATTTCAAATGCACCGTGCACTGCTTCGGCAGATTCGCTAGTTATTTCATTCCCAAGAAATCCTTCCACCTCAGATGCCGGAACAGCACAAACACTTTGTGGCTTAACAACAACCGCGCTTGCAGCAAATGTGCCAACGGTTGGTACAGGTTTATGGACAATTTTTAGTGGTACAGGAGGAAGTTTGGCCAATGCTTCAAGTGCAACATCCAATTTTACCGGAATAGCCGGAAACAGCTATACTTTGCGCTGGACAATTAGCAATTCACCTTGTGCATCCTCCTCAAGTGATGTATCTATTTCCTTCCCAAGAAACCCAACTACAGCAGCTGCCGGACCCGATCAACTGAGTTTGTGTGGACTAACTTCAGCAACTTTGGCTGCGAATACACCCACAGCAGGTACAGGTGCATGGACAATCTTGAGTGGTGCAGGTGGTTCTTTCTCTAATGCGGCATCACCCACATCCACTTTTATTGGAACAGCCGGAACAAGTTATACTTTGCGTTGGACAATAAGCAATGCACCTTGTGCAGCTTCAAGTGATGATGTGGTAATTGCCTTTCCAAAAAATCCAACAACTTCAAATGCAGGTGCAAGCCAAACCCTCTGTGGTTTAACTAGTGCCACCCTTTCCGGGAATGTGCCCAGCGCCGGGACTGGTATTTGGACAATTTTTACGGGAACAGGTGGTGTGCTTGCGAATGCAACTAGTGCGAGTTCAGGATTTACCGGTGTAGCCGGAAATACCTATGTTTTATTTTGGACCATAAGCAATTCACCTTGTACAGCTTCTGCTGATTCGCTCGTTGTTTCTTTCCCTAAAAATCCTACTACTGCTGCTGCAGGAAGCGATCAAACCCTTTGTGGAGCTACATCTACAACCTTAGCAGCTAATACACCAACTGTTGGTACAGGATTGTGGACAAAAGTTTCGGGAGTGGGGGGAACCTTTGGAAATATCGCAGCTGCAAATTCATCTTTTACCGGAACTGCCGGAAATTCTTATACCTTACGCTGGACCATTAGCAACTCTCCATGTACCGCCAGTAGTGATGATGTGCTAATAAATTTCCCATTAAATCCAACAGTAGCCAGTGCTGGTAACGATACCAATATTTGCAATGGTTCCACCATCAATTTAAAAGCAAACACAGCGCTTGTTGGAACAGGTGCATGGACCTTAGCAAGTGGCACATGTGTTATTGCCAATACATCCTCCCCAACAAGTACTGCAAATGCATTCACAAACAATGCGATTGCAACATTGGTATGGAGCATTAGCAATGGAGTTTGTCCTACTTCACGTGATTCCGTTAAAATAAATTCAAATGCAAGTTTTTGTGCAGCTACCCTTGCTGATTTTGCTGCAAACAGTACCACAAGCTGCACTGGAGCAACAATCACCTTTACGGATTTATCCAGCAATGCTACTGCATGGAATTGGAACTTTGGTGCGAATGCAAGCCCTGCCAGTGCCAACACGCAGGGACCTCATAATGTTTCGTATGGCGCTACGGGTGCAAAAACAGTTTCACTCACTGCAACCGGCCCCGGAGGATCAAATACAGCTACTAAAACGAATTATATTAATGTAATTGCCACACCCGGCACTCCTACCGGAATTACAGGTAGTACTGCTATTTGTGCAGGTACAACAGCAGTAATTTATTCTATTTCGGCAGTAACTTTTGCAACAAATTATGTATGGACTGTTCCCGCGGGAGCATCCATTACCAGTGGTGGTGGAACAACCTCAATAACTGTTAATTATAGCGCGTCTGCAGTATCCGGTAATGTTACTGTGTATGCAGCTAACACTTGTGGCAATAGCGGAGTTGCTACCTTAGCAATTACTGTTTCACAAGTCCCTACTACATCTCAAGCTGGATTTGATCAACTAACTCTTTGTGGAACTACCACAGCTAATCTAACAGCAAATGCACCAACAGTGGGTACAGGAGGCTGGAGTATTGTGAGTGGCGGTGCGGGTAGTTTTTCAAACGCAGCTTCACCGGTTTCTTCTTTTACAGGAACTGCAGGTAATAGCTATATTTTACGATGGACCATTTCTAATGGATCGTGCACCTCCTCAACAGATGATGTTGCCATAACATTTAATCAAAACCCAAATACAGCCCTCGCAGGTTCGGATCAATTAAACCTTTGTGGATTAACCAGTGCAAGCCTTGCTGCAAATGTTCCAAGTGTTGGAACCGGATTATGGACTATACTTAGTGGTAGTGGAGGATCCTTGTCGAATGCAACTTCAGCTAGTTCTGTTTTTGTAGGAGTACCAGGAAATTCTTATACTTTAAGATGGACCATTTCCAATTCACCGTGCACGGCATCGAGCGACGATGTGGCTATTTCTTTCCCACAAAGCCCAAGCGTATCACTTGCAGGAAACGATCAAAGTAATTGTGGGGCTACATCTACAGTGTTAGCTGCAAATACGCCGCTGGTTGGAACAGGTGTATGGTCGATTATTACAGGAAGTGGAGGAGCTTTTGCGAATGCGAATTCACCAAGTACTACTTTTACCGGAACAGCCGGAACAACTTATACTTTGCGATGGACCATTTCGAATGCTCCTTGCGCGGCATCAACTGATGATGTTTCGATTTCATTTCCACAAATTCCTTCCACTGCACTTGCGGGTTCTGATCAATTGAACTTATGCGGCACAACAACGGCCGGCTTAGCAGCCAATGTTCCGTTAGCCGGTAATGGATTATGGACAATTGTTTCAGGAGGTACCGGAAGCTTTTCGAATGCTGCTCTAGCAACTTCTACATTTACCGGAACAGCAGGAAATACCTACACCTTGCGATGGACAATTTCGAATGCTCCATGCCTTGCTTCAAGTGATGATGTTGTGATTACATTTAATCAAAACCCAACTACCGCAGCGGCCGGACCAGATCAACTTAATCTTTGTGGAGTTACTAGCGCTACCTTAGCTGCCAATGCACCCTCAATTGGAATAGGAACTTGGACAGTTGTAAACGGGACAGGCGGGTCATTTTCGAATATAAATTCTGCAACAACAGTGTTTGTAGGAACAGCAGGAAGTACCTATACCTTGCGCTGGACCATTGCTAATGTGCCTTGCAGTAATTCATCGGATGATTTAATTATTGCTTTTCCGCAGAATCCAACAGTTGCGAGTGCCGGTTCGGATCAAACAAGTTGTGGCGCTTCTAGTGCTACACTTTCCGGTAATACTGCGCTTGTAGGAACAGGCACTTGGACGGTAATTAGTGGTGCGGGCGGTTCATTTGCAAATTCAAGTTCAGCCGCTTCAACCTTTAATGGAGTTGCCGGAAATACTTATACTTTACGCTGGACAATAACAAATGCTCCATGTTCCGCATCAAGTGATGATGTAATTATTTCATTCCCTTTAAATCCATCAATAGCAAATGCAGGTTCAGATCAGTTGAGTTTATGTGGAGTTACAAGTACTGTGTTATCCGCGATTACACCTACTGCCGGATCAGGGACTTGGAGCATTGTATCGGGAAGTGGCGGCTCTTTTGCCAATTCAGCCAGTGCGACATCTACCTTCATCGGAACAATGGGTATCAGCTATACATTACGTTGGACAGTTGCCAATTCGCCTTGTGCATCCAGTACCGACGATGTAGCAATTACCTTCAATCCAAATCCAAGTATTGCACTAGCCGGAAACGATCAAACTTTATGTGGGGCTATCAGCACCACACTGACAGCTAATGTGCCTTTAATTGGTGTAGGAACTTGGACTGTTATTTCGGGAGTTGGTGGATCATTTACTTCTAGTAATAATGCTTTAACAACTTTTATTGGTACTGCCGGCGCAAGCTATACACTCCGTTGGACCATTGCCAATGCACCTTGCGGAAGTACAAGCGATGATGTTACGATATCCTTTCCTCAAAATCCGAGCATTGCAGCAGCAGGAGCCGACCAAACTTTATGCGGAGTAACAAGCACAGCGTTAAACGCCAACACGCCAACAATTGGAAGCGGATTATGGACAGTTGTATCCGGCACCGGTGGAAGCTTTAGCAACTCAAGTGCTGCAAACTCCGGATTTACAGGAGTTGCCGGTGGAAGCTATACTTTGCGCTGGACCATTAGCAATGCGCCCTGTGGAAATTCTACTGACGATGTTTTGGTTTCATTCCCACAAAATCCGAGTACTGCAAATGCAGGTATAGACCAGTTGAGTTTATGCGGAGTAACTGCAACACTCCTGAATGCTACAGTACCACCTGTTGGTACCGGAGTATGGACAGTTGTTTCGGGTCTTGGAGGCAGTTTTACAAATGCGTCGAGTGCCTCTTCTCTTTTCACAGGAACAGCAGGAGTAAGCTATACCTTAAAATGGACTGTTTCGAATGCATCGTGTGCTGTTTCGAGCGACAATGTGCTGGTTACATTTAATCAAAACCCAACACTTGCTAATGCCGGACCCGATCAAAACTTATGTGGTGCCAATACTGCATCCTTAAGTGCGAATGCAGCCATAGTCGGTAGCGGTAGTTGGAGTATTGTTGCAGGAAGTGGAGGGTCATTTTCATCTACTACTAGTCCGCTTGCAAATTTTACTGGAGTTGCAGGAACCAATTACACTTTGCGTTGGACTATTTCAAATGCACCTTGTACAGCAACAAGCGATGATGTAACGATTTCGTTCTTGCAACTTCCAAGTGCCGCGTTTGCCGGAAACGATACCACAATATGTAATGGTTCATCCATTTCACTCAGTGCAAATAACCCAATTGTAGGTAATGGTTTATGGTCAGTTGTGAGTGGATCAGCAAATATTATTAATACCGGTTCCGCAACAAGTATTGCCTCCGCATTTGCAGTAGATACTACAACCATTTTAGTTTGGACAACCAGCAATGCCAATGGTTGCCAAAATAGTTCGGATACCGTTAAAATTAGAAGCAATAGTGCAGTGTGTATAGTAACACTCGCAGACTTTACTGCTGATACCATTAAAACGTGTTTAGGTGCTACGGTTACTTATACGGATGCATCTAATCAAGCCACATCTTGGAATTGGAATTTCGGACCGGGAGCTTCTCCGGCAACAATTAGCGGCGTGGGCCCGCACACGGTAACCTATTCCAGTACCGGATTTAAAACGGTTAGCTTAACTGTTAGCGGACCCGGGGGTACTGATACCAAAACCAAAACGAATTATGTAGAAGTGCTTCAAGTGCCCGGAGCAGCCGGAGTAATTTCAGGTACAACTACAGTATGTGCAGGCCAAACCAATGTGAGTTATTCTATTGCTAGCATTGCTGCAGCAGATGCTTACAATTGGATTTTACCAACTGGTGCAGGTATCAATACTTTTAATCAAAATACAATTACTGTTGATTTCGGAAGTGCTGCTGTTTCTGGCGATATTTCTGTTGAAGCAAGTAACGGCTGCGGTTCAGGTGCAGCATCTGTGCTCTCAATTATAGTGAATGCATTGCCCGAAACGGCCTTAGGTATTTCAGGTAACGATACCATTTGTGATGGTGCCCTTAGTGAAACGTTTACAATAGCGAGCATTGCAAATGCTAATTCGTATAAATGGATTTTATCAGCGGGGATTATTAGCACCTCAGGAAGTGACACCACACTTAACCCGCAAATTACTGTTCAACTGACGCCGGGTATTACTTCCGGAACCATTCAGGTATATGGGATGAATGCTTGCGGCAATGGTATTTCTTCTCCGATGTTTGATATTTATGTGGCTCCTTATCCTGCTGCTGCAGGTACAATAACAGGAGCAAGTTTGGTGAGCGCTTGCCTTAATCAAAGCGGAATAAGTTATACCGTTCCTGCTATAGCAAATGCAAGTAGTTATGCTTGGACTTTGCCTGCGAATGCTAGCATAGTTGGAGCAACAAATTCTACATCTATTCAAGTAAATTATCCGGCAACTTCCTTATCCGGTAATGTAACCGTAAGTGGTGTAAATGCGTGTGGTTCCGGAATTCCGGCTGCGCTTGCAGTTACTTTTAATTCGGTGCCTATTACCGAAATTTGTTATGCTACTGTTGATTCTGCAACGGTTCAATGCTTATTGTTTTGGCAACGACCAACGGAAAGTTATGTAGATAGTTTTGTGATTTACAGCGACCCAACCGGTGGCTCCAATTTGATACGAATTGCAGCGCTTAAAAACGATACGGTTAGCAGTTACTTGGATCCATTTTCAAGTCCACTTATAAATCCGGTTGCTTATCAAATCGCAACCAAGGATTCTTGTAATAATCAATTGAGTTTAAGTGCAACCATTGTTCACAAAACAATAAATTTAAATGGAACCCTAACCTGGGGCGGTGTAGCAAAACTCTATTGGAACGATTATTTAGGAATTACAGATCCCGGAAGGTATTATACTGTTTTGCGCGATACTACAGGATCAGGGCCTTTCAACGATACCTTAGCAACTAATATATCCCCATTGGCGGGATTGAATTATACCGATTTAAACTCATATCAGTATCCAAATTGCAGGTATATAATTGCCATGGATTTTAGCACAAACTGTGATCCTACGCAACGCATGATGGCTACAAAAAGCACCTCGCGTTCAAATATTAAAAACCGAGCCGCAATGCCTCCTGATGGTATGTCGCAATTTAGTACTGTACCTTTTTCAGCACAACTGTATCCAAATCCGGCAACCCGAATGGTGAATGTGGTAGTAACGGGAGCAGATAGGAATTATTCGATTTCTATCTCCGATGTGCTTGGACAAGTTGTTTTAACAAAATCACTGAAAGCAACGAATGGTGCAAAAAGTAAAGTTGAGCTGGGATTAAACGGCTTGGCTCCCGGTGTTTATTTTGTGACCGTTCAACTCGAAAACAATGTAAGGAAAGTGATGAAATTGCAAGTGGAGTAGTTGTTTTGGGAATGGATAATATTTAAACTAATTTAACCAATTGTATTAAGTCAAAAAGTAAAAAAAATGAGACGAAGAATAATAACTTTTTTATCGATTGCTGCGCTGCTGTCGACAGCAATTAGTAAGAGAACCAATGCAAGTGTTCTAACGGTAAGTAATGCTTTAGGTAATGTGGCGCAGTATCTTCAAATAAATCCGGCCATTGCTGCGGCCTCTTCCGGTGATACCATTTATGTAGCTGGAAGCACGATTACCTATTTAGATGCAACCATTAATAAACCACTCACTCTAATCGGCCCGGGTGGATTTAATCAAACATCCTTGGGGCTTACAGCCAAAATTGCAAATATTAGCCTAACTAGTAATGCCTCAAATACATCCATTTTTGGAATGGTAATTTTTGGCGGTAGTATAAGTGGTTCGAGCTTAACAATTACTAATCTAACTATAAGTAATTGTCATTTTCCAAGTAGTCGACTGCTCTTGAATAGTCTTCTAAATTCATCCGGAATTACTATTCGAAATAATGTGTTTAGCGGAGGAAATTCGAGTATTGAAATGGGTTCTACTACCAATTGTTTTAACTTGCTTATTGAACACAATATAATCAATGGTTTTATTAATGGATTAACATTAGTAAATGCTATTATTCAGAATAATTTTTTCTATAATTCAATTGTAAATGGGTATGCATTTGCTTTTTTTAATGGTTGCTCGAACCTTATCATTAAAAACAACACTTTTTTTAATGCTGACCCAATTGCTCAAACAATCGCTTGCATTTATACCAATAACATAACTTATTCTACTAGCAGCACATATACAGCATTGGGTGGCTCTAACTTAGATAATGTGAATCCGCTTTTTGTGAACGTACCTGTAAGTGGTAATTATACTAGTTTGTACAACCTTCATTTGCAAACAGGTTCACCAGCAATTGGTGCGGGTAGCGATGGTAATGATATTGGATACTACGGTGGCATAGTTCAAGTAAACCCAAGTGGCGAGCTATTCAATATGCCATTTATTCGTAGCATGGAGGTGTTGAATACAGATGTGTTGCAAAACGGAAATGTGAATGTAAAAGTGCGAAGTACAAAAGCAAGATAACCAAACAAAAACCATATGAAAAAGCTAGTAGTATCACTCCTAATTATTGGCGCGCTTTCAAAATTGAATGCAGCTGTTTTAATTGTTAATAACAACAGCGGAGCCAATGCATTGTATACAACAATTGACGCTGCTTTAGCAGCCGCAGCCCCCAATGACACACTTTACGTAAACGGCAGCAATGTAACCTACAGTCAGTTTACAATTACGAAAAGCATTGTAATTATTGGGCAAGGAACATTTAGCCAAAAGCAAAATGCATTTCCAAGCAAAGTAAATGGCTTTGTCTGTAACAGTAATCTCTCCAACATAGTTATTAAAGGTCTTCACCTCATAAGTGATGCATCGTTTGCAAGCAAAACAAATATCTCACAGGTAGAAATAACCGGAAATTATTTTACTAGTAGCGGTGTTGTAAATTTTAATGCTGCAACGAATTGCTCTTTAATAAATATTTCAAACAATATTTTTGGAACCCTAGGGGCAAATAAAATTGACTTTGTGAACAGCGCCGGATTAAGCAATGTTTTGATTCAAAATAATTTGATTTTTGGGTCTATTCGCAGCCTTAATGCCAGCAATTCACTTATTAGTCACAATGTAATTTTAAGTATTTCGGATGCATTTGAATTTTTTGGCGGCGTCCCATTTTCGAATGTGATGATAAAGGACAATATTTTTTACAATGCCGATCCCATTGCGAATACTACATCCTGCACCTATTCTAATAACATCAGTTTTAGCACCGGCACACCGTATGCCAATATGATTGGTACAGGAAATTTAGACAATGTAAATCCTGAATTTGTGAATGTGACGAATGGAGCCTATACCACTGCATTTAATTTCCACTTGTCTAATTTTTCACCTGCCATAGGCGCTTCGTCTACCGGGGATGACATTGGAATTTATGGAGGCTCTTTTACTGCGACTACAACCGGCGAAACAAGCAATTTGCCGGTAATTCGAACTATGGACATTCAAAATCTGAATGTCATACAAAATGGAAATGTGAATGTAAAGGTGCGCAGTACGAAAGCTCGCTAATTTGCTACATACTAATTCTTAAAAAAAATAATATTAACTAAAACCAAAAAAATGAAATCGAAACTAGCTACCCTTATACTGGTAAGCATTCTAATTGTTAACGCACAGGCCACCGTGCGCACATTAAGTAACATAGGAGGCGCTCAATTTGGGAGCATGGATGCCGCAATTACCGGCTCAAATGCAGGAGATACCATTATGGTAAAAAACACAAACATTTCCTATCAAATAATTGATTGCGACCCGGCTTGGAACAAAGCTTTTTGTGTTATTGGAATTGGTTTTAATCCCAATGTCTCAGTTCCCAAAAAGGTACAAATGAGTTACTATGAAGTCTGTAATAGTGGTGCCAGTAATAGTAAGTTTGGATTAAGTGCCGGAGGAAATGGAAGTAAATTTTATGGATTAGAATTTATAGTGGAGGTCGTAGCTGCATCCAACATCTCAAATTATACCTTCGAGGATTGCATTTTCTACGCTCCTGTTAACTTTGGGGGTTTTTCTGCCAATGGAGTCACTTTTAAAAATTGTGTCTTTAAAGGCACCGGCAACGATAATTTAATAATCTCACCTGCGCAACAAGCAACAATTGTTATCACCAATTGCATTTTTAATGGAGCGGTAAACGGAAATAACAATGTTGTTTCGAATGTAATTTTTGACCATAGTATTTTTTTGTCCACTATCGGGAATCCAATCGCTAACTTTCAATTGACCACTTTTCAAAATTCAATTTTCATGAATACTGCCAGTCTATCAAGCAATACTTTCAACTGTATATTTAATAACAATATCGCACAATTGGCTGCAACTCTGCCACCTTCAGGAAATTCCGGCGCCGCAAACAGTGTTAACGTCGATCCATTGTTTGTGAACTATACCTTGGGTAATCTATATAATCCAAGTTTTTCCTTTAAACTGCAAGCGGCGTCACCGGCAATAGGGGCAGGATTGGGCGGCTCGGATATTGGAATACACAACAGTAACAGCACTTTTAACGAAGCGGGTGAGCCGGTGTTGGCTCCAATCATAAGAAATATGACAGTCGAGAATTCGAATGTATTGAATAACGGAAATGTAAATGTGAAAATCCGCAGTACAAAAGCGCGATAAACTAATTTTAATTTAAAACCTTCTATCATGAAAAAAGGGAATTTCAAAAGCTTAAAAGAAGCATGTCTATTAATTGTGTTCCTACTTATTAAGAATACACAGGCAAATGTGCTATTGATTAATAATAACACCAATAGCCCTGCACCCTATAACGACATTGCCACTGCAATGAGTGCTGCCAATTCGGGCGACACACTGCTCCTCACCGGTTCACCGTATCATTATGGAAACATTAGTATTACTAAAACATTAACCATAATTGGCACCGGAGTAAATCCCCAAAAACAATTGCCTTATACAACTTCCGTGGGAACAATAGGGATGGGTAATAATTTAAGTGATGTGAAGCTTACCGGATTAATTATAACAGGAGCAATCAGCTTAGCTCCCGGTACAACAAACTTTAATTTAGAATATTGTTACATAGCTGCGAATCAAGTTCAATTAAACAGTTCTTGCGTCAACAATAAAATTAGCAACTGTATTTTCAACGGTGGTGGGCGAAATATTGATGGATTTGATGCTTGCGGCGGATATTATGTTAACTGCAATAATCTTTTAATTCAAAATTGCATATTTAATGGCGCTGTATCAGGCTTAAATATACCGGGAACCGTAATTCAAAACAATATCTTTTTAAACGGCTCAACCGCTTTTAATGGGATTAATGTGTATAACAACGGTGGTTGCTACACTACAAGCTATATCTATAATGCCACCATTCAAAACAATATTTTTTATAAGGCTGATCCTATTGCATTTACAGGCGGGTGCGCCATGAATAACAACATCAGTTACAGCCCAAGTGCTACCTTTTCTCCGATGACAGGCAATGGAAATTTAGATAATGTGGATCCTCAGTTTGTAAATTTTCCGGCAGCAGGTGCCCCTTTTGGTTTTAGTTATGATTTTCACATTAATGCAGCCTCTCCTGCGCACCTTGCGGGAAGCGACGGCAAGGATATGGGTATTTATGGAGGAACATTTCCTTGCTCGCTTTATGGTGAAGTTTATAATATGCCCGTCATCCGACAAATGAATATAAACAATACCAATGTGGAACCCAATGGCACTCTAAATGTGAAGTTGAGAAGTACCACCTCGCGTGTTAATTAAAATGTAAATCTGTTTTTATAAAAAATAGCCAATAGCAATTGAAAATCTTAAATCAATAAAATGAAAAATATACTACTCCTCATTTCAATATTTCTACTTCCATTAATGGGAAGCGCTCAGAAGCTAATCATGGGCGAATATTTTTTCGATACTGATCCGGGTATTGGAAGCGGAACGGCAATTATAGTTCCCATTCCCGCAGATTCGGTAGAGATAAATTTTACGGTAGCTGTAAGCGCTTTAAGTCCCGGCCTGCACAATTTGTATGTGCGCATGCTTAACGATAGTGGCGTGTGGAGTTTGGCTGAAAATCGCCTAGTAAATGTGTATAAAGCAAGTGTAAATAGCGCAATTGTGGGTGCTGAATATTTTTTTGATACCGATAACGGTATTGGAACAGGAACTTCTGTAGCTATTGGAACCAGCGGCGACTCCGTGGAATTTAGTTCTTCGATTTCAGTAAGTGCATTAAGTGCAGGGTTGCATAATTTGTATTTCCGCACAAAAAATGCTGACGGAATTTGGAGCATTTCAGAAAACCGTTTAGTAAATATTTACAAAGCACCTATCAATTCGAATATAGTAAAAGCAGAATATTTTTTTGATACCGATCCGGGTGTTGGATTGGGAGCTGCATTAACAATAGGAACTGCTGCCGATTCAGTTGAATTTACTTCAATCATTTCATCCGGTTCAATTTCACTTGGGTTACATAATTTATACATACGCACCAAAAATAGTGACGGGGTATGGAGCATTAGTGAAAACCGCTTGATAAACGTGTTTAAAAATGTGAACAGTCAAATTGTGTGGAGCGAATATTTCTTTACCAGCGATCCGGGAGTCGGCAATGGGATTGGTTCACCGGTGCCGGTTCCGGGCGATTCAGTAGAGTTTACTACTAGTGCGCCAACTGCAGGTTTAGGTTTTGGTGTAGGTACACATTCGATTTTTATGCGTACAAAAAATGCCGATGGGATATGGAGCATTGCCGAAGAACGTAGCTTTAGTGTGTGCGATACCATTGGCGTAGTGCCAACAATTATAGGCGATACAATGCTAGCAGCTTGCACCAATCAAAATGGAATAATTTACACAATCGATACTGTGTTAAATGCTGATTATTATGTGTGGAATTTACCTTATGGCGCAAGCATTATATCGGGCGATAGTACAACATCGATAACCGTGAATTACAGTGCCTATTCCTTATCGGGATTTGTTACCGTTGCCGGTGGATATGGGGGTTGTACCGGAGTACCAACGTCTTTGCACGTAAATTTTAAGCCCATACCGGTTGTTCAAATTTGCAGCGCCACTGTGGATTCCCTTACACAAAAAACTAAAATATCGTGGCAGCGTGCAAGCGAAAGCTATGTAAGTGGCTATGTTTTGTTTCGTGAAACAGCAGGCACTTTTGCAGCTATCGATACTGTTCCGAATACTCCACCTGCAAGTTATTTAGACACAGCATCACATCCTGAATTACAATCCGAAAAATATAAAATTGCAGTGTTGGATAGCTGTGGAAATGTTGGTGATACAAGTGCCATATTTGAGCATCGAACCATTTATTTGTATGGTTATGTCGGGGCTGGAAGCATTGCAAAATTATATTGGACCGATTATATTGGAAACCCTGATCCGAATCGTTTTTACAATGTAATGCGCGATTCAACAGGTACGGGCAATTTTAGCATTATCGCGGCCAATCTTCCTAAAACAACTTTAAGCTATACAGATGCCAGTTCCGGTGGATTTGCAAACTGTCGCTATTACATCGATATGTTCTCTGACATAAATTGTGATCCCAATTTGAGGACTTTAGCAACTAAAAGCACCTCTCGCTCCAACATCAAAAATAAAAGCCTTTTAACCGATAGTATAACTTTTTTTACCGGAGTGCCTGCCTTTCCAAAGCCTGAGCCTGCGTTTAAAATTTACCCCAATCCGGCTAAAGATTTAGTAAATATTGTATTAAAGGATGCCTCCTTAAAATACGGAGTTTCCATATATGATATGCTCGGTAAGGAAGTTTTAAAATCGGCCTCCTCTTTTTATAAAAATGCAGAAGTGGTGCAATTGCCGCTGAATGGGCTAACACGAGGACTTTATTTTGTGCGCATAAAAACAGCGGAAAAGGAATATGTGTCGAAGTTGAATGTGGAGTAATAATTAGTTACTATATAATTTAGTTTATTATGCGAAGTATATTAGTTTTCATTGGTCTTTTTTTGTGCACTCCATTATTAAATGCACAAACGAGTCAAAATGGATACATCTACTATCCAGGAACTACAAATGCAACAAATGCACAATTAAGCCGAAAAAACTGCTTACTTATTGACAGTTTGGGCAATAAATGGGTGGGTTACCAGCGCGCCGGACTTGGAAAATTTTCGAATGGAAGTTGGAGCATGTTCAACATGCTGAATTCCGCACTACCGGATAGTTTTGTCACTTGTTTAGCAGTATACAAATCAACAAAAATTTGTATCGGTACCAGAAATGGTTTTGCTTTATTTGATGGCGTTTCTAATTGGAATATTTATACAACAACAAACTCTGGAATAATTGGTAATTACATTTCTTGCATTACTGTTATCGATGATGATATTTGGATAGGAACACGTTCGGGAATTTCTAAGTTTAGTAACAATTCATTCACCAATTTTACTCAAACGGGAAATGGATTGCTTAGCGATACAGTTTTATCAATTGCAGCCTCACCAGTGGCGTTTAAAATTTGGATTGGTACCCAAAGAGGATTAACAAAATTGGAAAATGGTATTGCCACAAATTACAATGCGCTCAATTCTAACTTGCCAACAGACCAAATTGTTAGTTTATTATATCATGCAAATAAGCTTTGGATTGGTACTGTAAGTAATAGTCTTTACCTTTTTAATGGAATTTCATTTTACAAATTCAATAACATTTCTAATTCAGCCATAGAAACAAATAATCGTATTTATTTTATTGAACCCCTTGGTAACAATTCGGTGTTAGTGCCTTCCTTAAACAGTATATTAGAAGTAACTGAAAATACAGTTGTCAACACCTATTTGAATTATTATGCAAATCTTAATTCAAACCCACTCTTTGCACATTACCTTAAGTTTGATGCTAACAGTAATCTCTTGTGGATAATTAAATCTACTACTTTTGGGGCCGATTTCACCGGCATATTTTCTTTTGATAGAAATGGGTATGAATCCATATATCCATGGATTTATAATAACATCCCTTTAACTTACAAGCCTGAGAATTTAATTTCCAATAATAATGCAAAATATTTAGATGCAAATAATGTAAAAGCTTTAATTTTAAATAGAGGTGATATGTTTTATAATCCAACAACTAGTAACTCAAGCTATGAGGTACCTAAAGGGAGTGGGAAAACCACAATGGGTTTACAGGCATTTTGGATTAGCGGTTTGGATGCTGGCAATAATTTACATTTGGCAGCTCAAACATATCGTCAAATCGGAACTGATTATTATCCAGGCCCACTGGATACACTAAATGGAAGCATAGATTCTGCTACTTCAGTTTTGTTCGATAAGGTTTGGAAAATATCAGCCCGGGATATAGAGGAATTTAAATTTAATTTTTCAAAAGGACTTGTTCAAAACGCAAGCTATTTGCCAACTAACGATATAATAACTTGGCCTGCATCAGGAATGGGCAATTATTCAAGAAAACTAGCACCTTTTGTTGATGTTAATTCGAATGGGGTTTATGACCCGCTCATTGGGGGTGATTATCCCCAAATATTGGGCGACCAGATGACATATACAATTTTTAACGATAATTTGGCAGCCCATGGTGAAAGCGGCGGAACCCCGCTCAAAATGGAAGTGCATGCCTCAGCATATTCTTATAATTGCGGTAATTTACCCGATAGTTTAACGGTTATAAATAACACCACATTCTATAAATACGAGATTTTTAATAGAAGTACCGACGATTATCACGATGTGAAGATTGGAATACTTGCAGATGAAGATTTAGGCAATGCTTCTGATGATGCGATTGGTAGCGATAGCTCAAATAATTTTTCTTATTGCTACAACATTGACCTCATTGATCCTGTTTATGGATCCACCCCACCCATTCAAAGTCAGATAATATTAAATGGTCCGCCTGCAGCACTAAATGATGGGATTGATAATAATAACGATGGACAAGTTGATGAATTGAACGAGAATTGCTTGCTCTCAGGACTAACCTATTTTTTAAATAATTCAACCCAACAAGGTAATCCTCTTACAACAAACCAATTTGCAAATTACCTGAATCTTAAGTGGCGGGATAATACAAATTTGACTTATGGCGGAACTGGCTATGGCGGTACTCAAAATACGCGATTTGCATTTCCGGGAAGGCCAACTGTGGCTGGTTCATGGTATTGTTCAAGCGCAAATGATTATAGAACCATTGCGAGAATTGGTGCTTTTGAGTTGAAAAAAGGCGAATCAGTAACAATTGATTTTGCTGATATTTTTTCGCAAGATACGCTGCTACCGTACAATTCTACTGCTTACTTTGATTTAGCAAAAGCAGATGCTGCCAAAATTAAAAATTGGTTTTCGGTTCAAAATTATCAACCGTGCACACCTTCAATTGAAACCATAAGTACTTTACCATTTTCTGCAAGCGAATACTGTGCGGGTGATACAACTTCCGTAAGATTCGTTAGTCTCGGTAATTTTAATCCGGGGAATGTATATACAGTTGAACTCTCTGATGGTGAATTTGGACTTTCATTACCTTTCACGTTAGGGAATATTGTAAGTAATGCCAACTCAGGAACCATACAAATCACGTTTCCTGCTTCTTTGATCAATGGCAAGGAATATTGGATTAGAGTTAACTCGTCAAATCCTCCCATCGTAGGTGCCGTTAGTACGGCTAATTTAATTTTGAACCCCTTACCACCAACCCCATTAGCCATTTCAGGTACTAGTTTTGTAAGTGCATGTCAAAATCAACTTGGAATTTCATATTCCATTTCTCCGGTGAATACTGCTTCTGCTTATGCATGGACATTGCCTAATTTGGCAACAATAGCTGGCGTTTCTGATAGTAATGTGGTGAGCATAAATTATAGTGCCTACTCTTCTTCCGGTAATATTAAAGTCAGTGCTGTTAGTTCCTGTGGAGTGAAAGGACATCCTTCTGAATTATTTGTAAATTTTAAACCTGTACCACTTGCCGAAATATGCAGTGCCACCGTTGATTCGCTTACGCAAAAAACAATAATATCCTGGCAAAGGGCTACTGAGAGTTATGTTAACAGCTATGTTGTTTTTCGTGAAGTAGCCGGAGCTTTTACGGCAATTGATACCGTTCCAAATGTTCCACCAGCAAGTTATTTAGATACTGCTTCACATCCCGAACTTAAATCCGAAAAATACAAAATTGCAGTGCTCGACAGCTGTGGAAACGTTGGGGACACTAGCGCCATATTTGAACACCGCACAATGTATCTTTATGGTTACGTAGGAGCAGGAAGTATTGCCAAATTATATTGGACTGATTACATTGGAAACCCTGATCCGAATCGCTATTACAATGTAATGCGTGATTCCACAGGTACGGGCAATTTTACCATTATCGCGACTAATCTTCCTAAAACCACTTTAAGTTATACCGATGCCAGTTCCGGCGCATTTGCAAACTGTCGCTATTACATCGATATGTTCTCTGACATAAATTGTGATCCCAATTTACGGACATTAGCAACTAAAAGTACCTCCCGCTCCAACATCAAGAATAAAAGCCTTTTAACAGACAGCATTACATTTTTTACAGGAGTGCCGGTCTTTCCAAAGCCTGAACCTGCCTTTAAAATTTACCCTAATCCTGCTAAAGATTTAGTGAGTATTGTATTAAAAGATGCCTCCTTGAAATACGGAGTTTCCATATATGATATGCTCGGTAGGGAAGTTTTAAAAGCGGACTCCTCTTTTTATAAAAATGCGGAGGTGGTGCAATTGCCGCTGAATGGGCTAACACGAGGACTTTATTTTGTGCGCATAAAAACTGCGGAAAAGGAATATGTATCGAAGTTGAATGTGGATTAAGTTGTTAGTGGGATAGAATAATATTAATTATTAGTTATTAATCCTAAAAGGAGTAATATGAAAAGGCAATTTCTTTTAGCCCTTATGGCAATTTTTTCAGGACTATGGGTAAGGGCACAAATTGTAAGCATTCCTGACCCTAACTTTAAGGCAGCTTTGCTTGCAAATACAGCTATTAATACTAATGGGGATGGGCAAATACAAGTAAGTGAAGCTGCTATTTATCAAGACACAATAAGTGTTTTTAACCGTAATATTTCAAGCCTTCAAGGTATTGAAGCATTTACTTTAATAACTCGGCTAGACTGCAGATACAATCTGTTATCTAACCTGGATTTATCTAACAACTTGTTACTAGATAATATTAAATGCGGGGGGAATCAATTATCGAGTTTAACTATTGGAAATAACTTCTCGCTAACCATTCTTCTCTGCGAAAGCAATCAATTAGTAAGTCTTGATGTTTCAGCTTGCCCATCCTTATATGTGCTAGGGTGCTCAGGGAATCAACTACAAGATTTGGATCTTTCTAATTTATCCTCATTATATACTGTAGGTTTAGGATTTAACAATTTAAACACCCTTAAGCTAACAGGGTGCAATTCACTTCATAATTTATATATTTCAAACGGCCTAATCGATACTCTAGACTTGTCCACGAATAGTTCACTTGTTCAACTTTCTATTACTAATACAAAAATTAAAAACCTTGATGTTTCGAATTGTCATTTACTTGAAACTTTGGGCTGTGACAGAAATTCTCAGTTAAGTAATATAAAAACAACTGGATGTGCTAGTTTGTGGGGTATTTATTGCGGTCAAAATATGCTTATAAACTTGGATGTTTCAACCAATATTTCATTAGTTACTTTCCATTGCGAAAGGAATAAATTAACAAGTCTTGATTTTTCAAATAATCCGAATCTTGTTGAATTATATTGTGATAGTAATTTGTTAACGCGTTTGAATCTCAAAAATGGTAACAATAGTAATATGCTTCCACCTTCATTATGGCAGAATCCAAATTTGTTTTGCATAGAAGTGGATGATACGGTTTATGCAAATTCATTTTGGGCTGGACCAGGAGTCACGGGATCTACAGCTGTATTTAGTACAAATTGCTCGTTGCCTATTGTAAACATTCCTGATCCTAATTTTAAATCGGCATTGGTAGCTAATCCAGCCATTAATATTAATGCCGATTCCGAAATTCAAGTAAGTGAAGCTGATGCTTACGCTGATAGTATTAATGTTCAAAATAAGGGCATTACTGATTTAACCGGAATCGAAGCATTTGTTTCGATTCCGGTTTTACTTTGCTCCCAAAATCAACTTAATAGCTTAACCTTAAATTTAAATACGCATCTTGCTCATTTGGACTGCTCTAATAATCAATTAATAAATTTGGATGTTACTTCAAACACTGCACTTCAAAGTTTAAATTGCAATAACAATCAATTAACTAAGCTGGATGTATCTGCAAGCGATTCGTTGCGCGTGTTATTTTGTGCTGCAAACCTGATTGATTCAATTGATGTAACTAGTAATAATTTTCTGCAAGTATTTCGATGCAACGCCAATCAATTAACTGGTTTAAACGTTTCAAATAACACAGCCCTTTTAGAACTCAATTGTAGCAATAATAACTTATCAAATCTGGATGTTTCAACCAACCTGCTTTTAAATTATTTGGCTTGCAGCAACAATTCAATTTCGGCACTTTCCGTTGCTAATAACCCATTATTGTATTACCTAAATTGCGGGGCTAATCAGTTAAGCACAATTGATGTTAGCAACAATCCGGGCATTACCGATTTGCGCTGCAACAACAATCAGATTACCTCCCTAGATGTTTCGGCTCAGTTGATATTAGCCGGTTTACATTGTAACGCAAATCAATTAAATAGCTTGGATCTCAGCTTCAATTCAGCCCTAGTGTATCTGGATTGCCCAAATAATCAACTTACCACTTTGAATGTCAAAAATGGGAACAACACAAATGTCTCTCATTACAATTCAAAAAATAAACCCGCTTTAACCTGTATTCAGGTGGATGACTCGCTTTATTCAAGTGCTAATTGGGGCTCAGGAATTGATGCGTCGATGTCTTTTGGTAATTCTTGTCTGCAATGTTTGGTTGCCATTCCGGATGCAAATTTTAAAGCTGCATTGGTTACAAATTCTGCAATAAATACAAATGGAAACACTGAGATTGAATGTTCGGAAGCAGCTGCATATACAGGGATTTTAGATGTTTCAAATCTAGCGATTTCCAATTTGATTGGAATTTCAGCATTCACAGCAATAAGTGCCTTGAACTGTTCCAACAATAATTTAACGAGTCTTGATATCACTGCAAATACACAACTTACAAGTTTAAAATGTTCAAATAATCAATTGAATGCACTCAGTGTTTCAGCAAATACTTCACTTGTGGAATTGTATTGCCGTAACAATAATTTAACTGTTTTGGATGTGTCAAACAATGCTGCCCTTTCCACTTTATATTGCGGCAACAATCAAATTACACACCTCAACCTTTCCATGTTGAGTTCATTCGAATATTTGGATGCATTAAACAACCAATTGATTTACCTCAACATCCAAAATGGGAACAACACAAATATTCAGGATTTTGATGCAACCGGTAACCCCAATTTGCTTTGTATTCAGGTGGATGATACAAGTTACATGCAAGCGAATTGGTTTGCATACATTGATCCTATTGCCACATTTAGTTTAACTTGCTCCTGCACATTCCCGGCTGCAGCAGGACTCATTGTGGGGACAACTTCTGTAAGTGCGTGTTCTAATCAATTGGGTATTATTTACAGCATCGATACGATTGCAAATGCACTAGCCTATCAATGGACTTTACCACCTTTTGCCAATATTGTTGGTGCAGCCAACTCCAATGTGATACAAGTAAATTATGGCCCTTATTCCGTCTCGGGTGCTATCTCAGTTAAGGGAAAAAATCTTTGTGGAAATGGACCAACATCTACTCTTGCCATCAATTTTAAACCTATCCCACTTGCCGAAATTTGCCGCGCCACCGTTGATTCCGCTAGTCAAAAAACAATACTCGAATGGCAAAAACCAATTGAAAGTTATATAAATGGATATGTAATTTACCGCGAAAACGCTGGTGCTTTTGTAAATATCGATACAGTTTCAAATGCAGCATTTAGTTCCTATTTAGATACCGGCTCACATCCAACTATCCAAGCCGAAAAATATAAAATTGCAGTATTAGATAGTTGCGGAAATATTGGTGATTTAAGTGCGCCTTTTGAACATCAAACCATTCGACTTTACGGAAGTATCCAACCGGGTGGTTTTGCAAAGCTCTATTGGACAGATTACATCGGAATTAATGATAGCAGTCGTTATTTTAATTTACTGCGCGATACGCTTGGAAATGGGCCGTTTAACGATACACTGGCAAGCCACATCAGCCCGTTGGTTTTGATGTCGAATACAGATTTAACCTCCGCAATACATCCCTTATGCCGTTATGTGGTAGAAATGATTTTCAATAGCAATTGCACACCTACTCAACGGGTGCTCGCAACGAAAAGTACTTCGCGTTCAAATATTAAAAATAAAACAACCTTGTTTGATTCAACCGGAGTAGGTATTGCAGATTTTGAGAAGCACTTTCAAGGTATAAAAATTTATCCTAACCCTACGCACGATTTGCTATCCATTCAACTGAATACAAAGGAACTTATAAATGAAATTATTATTTACAACTTACTGGGTAAAACAGTGCGTAAGGAAATGTTATTGAATACACCAAAATCAAATGTTCTTATGAACTTAAAAGGAATTGAAAAAGGTGTTTATTTTTTGAATATACAATCAGGAATCTATTTTTATATAACAAAATTAATAATAGATTGAGCTAGCGAATAGGGCTCATTAACTTTTGAAACACCCCTAAAAAGATGAAAAAAATAAAATCGCTTTTCACCATTTTTCTTCTAGTCCTGATTCTAAGCGCAGCTGCTCAAAACAACTATTTACCGGTAACACTTACCGGTTTTACAAAAGATGTGGTTGCCGATGGAACTGGTTTACCTTCGACTTCCACCTCTACCGGAGCCGATGCGGATAATGCAGGCTACTATTTCATCGATAGCACATTTCGACATTCACCCACCGATTCAACTGCAGATTTCTTTCTGCCAAGCAATCGAATCATATATAGCCAGGCAACTCCAGGGAATTACTTTTTTTTACAACCCTATTGGAATTACAATTCTTTAAGATTAGACAATACCACTAATTCTGGTTCCCTTAATTTTGCTGTTCCACAAAGTGCTTATAATATGTACTTGCTTGCAACATCAGGTGGTGGTTCATCTGTATGTACCATTAATGTAATTTTTACCGACAATACTAACACAAGCTTTACCAATGTTACCATTTCCGATTGGTATGGAGGAACTCCTTATGCCGCTAAAGGTATTGGTCGTACTTTTTTAAATGCTCCGGATCCCGCTCTTGACGCAGATAATCC
The DNA here is from genome assembly GCA_016721765.1 of Bacteroidota bacterium. Lineage (NCBI taxonomy): Bacteria > Pseudomonadati > Bacteroidota > Bacteroidota bacterium. The sequence goes on along the minus strand of JADKHO010000001.1, from coordinate 527,482 downwards.
CAGGTTATATGAAATTGATTTGCCGATAACTTCAACCAAATTAATAAAGCGAATTGCTATTTCAAAAGCTAATGCTGCTTCTGTGCTGCATGTTTTTGCTGCCAGCATTTTACCGCGTTCACCCTTCTGTGTTTCGGGTCCAATTTCACAGTATGATTCCTACGATATTGGAAAGGTAACTTTTGGTACTTTATCCAATGGAAATCCAAACCCGGCTCAAAACAATCTTTCTGCGATTGGAAACTACAATGACTTTACCAATTTAACTGCACAAAACTATACCCAAGGAGTAAATTATACTTTTTCTATCAACCAAATTGCAAAGACTTCATTTTTCAGAGCAAACTCTTATGCTGCTTACATCGACTATAATCACGACAGTATTTTTGACGAATTGTACGAGAAAATCACCGCAGGTAGTATGAATGGCGATAGCGGTGTTTTTTCAGCAAGTACGAATGTAACTATATCCCTGAATTCATTGCCCGGAACTACCCGAATGCGCGTTGTATTGGTTGGAACCGGTGAGAAGGCCCGTGCTTGTGGGACTTATTATTACGGCGAAACGGAAGACTATTTAGTTACTATTTTAAGCGCACCACCATGCAGTTTAAACCCAATTGCAGGACTTGCTTCGAGCAGCGATTCCACAGTTTGTGCTGACACACTTTTTAGACTAAGCTTGGTGGGTAACAGCATCGCCGCTGATATCCAATATCAATGGCAAATATCGCCCGATAGCAACAATTGGCTAAATGTAAGTGGCGCGAATTACACTGAATTTGTTACAAGCGTTGTTACGGATAGTTATTACCGTTGCATTACTACTTGTGTAAATTCAGCACTTTCAGATACTTCTTCGGTAGTAAATATCAAAGTGAATCCATTTTATTTATGCTATTGCAATACTTCCCTATTGGGAAATTCGAATCAATTAAACATTGGAAATTTTACCTATGGTGGCTTAAACAATGGCACGGATACTGCAATGCTCAACAATCCCACTGCAACAGCTATTTATTCCGATTTTAGAAATCTTACACCGCAATCATTTGTGCCGGGTGTCAAAGATTCTGTTTCTGTTACGGGTATTTCGTCTTCTTCCTTTATTTCTAATAATAGGGTTGCAATATATATTGATTACAATCATGACACACAATTTAATCCAATTAGCGAAAATGTTTTTAATGGTATTAATGTGCAACAAATCTATGGTAATAAGATTAGCGGTTTTATTACGATTCCTTATAACGCACTCACCGGTATTACCGGATTAAGAGTCAAACTCAGTTCTGATGATTACAACCAACCGGATCCTTGTAGAAGTATTTATGAAGGAGAAACAGAAGATTATTTAATTTCTATTTTGCCGGCTCCTGTTTGTAGTGGTTTGCCTAATGCAGGAGGAGCATTTTCAAGATTAAATGACTTGTGTGCCGGTGATAAAACTTCTATTCATTTAATAGGTGCTGAACTAGCCAACGGATTAACCTATCAATGGGAAAAATCCAATGATTCGATAAGTTGGCAATCCATACTTAATGCAACCGATACTGTATTAAAAGTGGTGCAAAATGCTACTGCTTTTTACCGTTGTTTAGTATCCTGTGGAGCAGGAAATTCAGCCACATCGCAAAGTATTAAAATAGCCATGCGCCCTTCTAATTTGTGCTATTGTTCCGACACATTGGGTGGTCAGGAATCTTTAACCACTATATTTATCAATCGGGTGAGCATAGTAGGAACTCCATTAAATAATGCAAGCACTACTTCCCCTTATGTAAATGAAAGTGCGCTATCTGTTTATCCACCTACAGGAAATACTACGTGTATACTTTATCATGACAGTACTTATAAATTAAAAATTTCTACAACCGAAAGTCGGCCAATTTCATGTTGGATTGATTATAATGTGAATGGAAATTTTGAAAAAAATGAGTATTACAAAATAACAGATTCATCCACTCCCGGGTTCGAGGATTCTGTCGAAATTACAATCCCTAATTCAGCCAATGCAGCCTTAACCGGAATGCGCATTCGCTATGGCTCCGAGAATGATGTGAATGATTCAACCAGTGCATGCGACTTCTTTTACAGCGAAGGTGGGGGTGATGGTGAAACCGAGGATTATTTTATTACCATACAATGTATCGCTTCTCCCGATAGTGCAGGCGCAATTACCGGAGAAAGTTTTGTAACTGCTTGTATCAACCAAAATTTGATTTCGTATTTTATTGATTCGATACCTTATGCCTCAAACTATTCTTGGTCATTGCCGCCCGGAGCAAGCTTTTTTGGTGACTCTACAAGCAATTCGATTACGGTTAATTTCAGTGCATTTTCCGCTTCCGGCCTCATTCAAGTAAAAGGTCAAAATGCATGTGGTGATGGAGTAGCTTCCGAACTGTTTATTGATTTTATTCCCATCCCTGTCGCCGAAATTTGTCGAGCTACCATTGATTCAGCAAGCCAAAAAACTTTACTGGAATGGCAGAAGCCAATTGAAGATTACGTGGATGGATATGTAATTTTTCGCGAAATAGCCGGGGTGTATGTCAACATCGATACGGTTTCGAATACTGAATTTAGTTCCTATATCGATAGTGGCTCAACACCGATCATTCAAGCTGAGAAATATAAAATAGCCGTATTGGATACTTGCGGAAATGTAGGCGATATTAGCGCTCCTTTTGAACATCAAACCATTCGACTGTATGGCTCTATTGATTGGGGCGGAGTCGCCAAATTGTATTGGAACGATTATGTAGGTATCGATGACTCTTCACGCTACTTTAATTTGTTAAGAGACACCACCGGAACCGGTGCATTCAACGATTCAATTGCAAAAAATATATCACCACTTTCCTTGATGAGCTTCACGGATGTTGGTTCTGCCGGTTTTCCGAATTGCCGTTACGTGGTTGAAATGGTGTATCAAAGTAATTGCAATCCAAGTTTCCGCACCCTTGCTACTAAAAGCACCTCACGTTCCAACATCAAAAATAAGGCGGATTTAATTTTTGATTCACTTATTTGCTGTGGGTTTACAAATCTAAACGGATTTAATCAAGGCTTTAAAATGTATCCTAATCCGGCAAAAAATATTTTAAACATTGCAGCAGATTTGGCTTTCACAAGTCTGCAGATTCGTATTTTTGATGCGCCTGGAAAAACGGTGTTTTATAAAACAGTAGAAAGTGCCAACGCTTTTCAAAACATCCAACTGCAGTTGCCCGCTTTGAAAACTGGAATTTATTTTATTGAACTCATTGCACCTCAACATACCGCCTATTTAAAGCTAAGTATTATTGAAAATTAAATGCACATGAAAAAAATTTATTTCCTACTAGTAAGCCTACTCATATCCCTATTTGCAACAGCCCAACAATTTATTCCGGATTCTTCTCAAACCTATTACGTGAATTCAATTACAAATTCAAGTAGTAACATAACAGCCTTCGACGATGGAAATAGCGGTGCCTATCTCATGTGGCTGGATGCCCGGAGCGGTAATGGGAAAACAGCCATATATTTTCAGCACCTCAATAAATATGGCGCTCCGCAATATCCTCAGAACGGTAAAAAACTGCTTTCTGCTTCATCAAACACAATCAGCGGATATAAGGCAATAAAAACTCAAAATGGATTTGTTGTCGCTTGGAATTTAAACACTGCGGTGTACCCTGATAGTTTGTTTTGCAATTATTTTTCATTTAATGGAACAGCGCTATGGTCTCAGGCAACGCTCGTTTCATCCCGATCAGTTACCATGATTTCGGTTACGAATAATGGGTTAAATATTATGCCTAGCGACTCCGGGTTTTTTATCAATTATTCGAGTGTTTATTTTGGTGGCTCCGAAGGATTTGGATTTAATAGAATCGACTTTAATGGAAATTTACGCTGGCCTATAAATCATTTTCAACCCAGTTCAAATGGCTATTATTGGACCTCCGTCAGCGACAAACACAATGGCTTTTTTTATGCGGTAACAACCGGTGGAATTGGGGCGCATATTTATGTACAACACTACAATGCCTTAGGCCTAAAAAGTTTTCCGAACGAAGTAGATATCTCCACATTGGCCGGTGGGAGAGGAAATTCCGCAATGAAATTAACTTGCGACGAGGACACCAATTTATATGTAACTTGGGAAAGCAGTATCAACACAGATATTGTTTTAGCCAAAATAACAGCAAGGGGAACGCTTCCATGGATACCAAATTTTCGAAGCATGAGTAATGTGGCTGCTTCTAAAACAACACCCGCAATACTTTATTTTAAAAATAATATTTACACCACCTGGAGCGATGGTCGTCCGCCTGCATTTTTTTACCATGTGTATGCACAGAAAACCGATTTAAATGGAAACAATCAATGGACTCTTAACGGAGACAGCATTTTTCAATTGGGTTCGTATAGTCCTTCCCCACGAAGCATTGCAAACGCTGCAAATGAGCTAGTGATGGTGGCCAACATGGCACCCGGATTTTTAGCACAACTAAAAGATACTGCCGGAGCCTTAAAATGGATTGCAAATGGACGTAACATTCATATTCCAAATGATGTTCCTTTTTACGACGACTATGCCTTGGTTGCCGCTGCTGATAGTGCTGTTGCTTGCTTTTGGGTAACTTCCGGCGGAAAGGTGTGTGCCTCAAAAATGTCCCGCCAAGGTAAACTTTTTAATCAATACCCACTTCCTTCATCAGCAGGTGTTATTAGTGGAAACGATACTATTTGCGCAGGATCTACCGGCCAAGTGTATACCGTTGCGCCTATAACAAATGCAACTCAATACATTTGGAATCTGCCTAGTGGGTTAATGAGTGCTAGTGGTTCTGATACCACTCAAACACCTTCCATTACTGTTAATTTTGACCCTTCAATTCTCGCTGCTACAATTAAAGTTTGGGGTAACAATTCGCTAGGTGACGGTGCTGCTTCGGCTGATTTTAACATTATCCTTAAACCCTTGCCCGCAGCAGCCGGTAGCATTAGCGGTCTCGATTCAGCAGCCGCCTGTACACTTCAGAATGGAATCAATTACAGTATAGCACCACTTGCAAATGCCGATTTTTATAGCTGGACTTTACCGCCTTTGGCAAGCATTAATGGGAATCCGGATTCAAATGCAGTGAGCATCAATTTTAGTCCTTACACTACTTCCGGTAATATTATAGTGAGTGGTTACAACGATTGTGGAGCGGGCATTTCAGCTGCTCTTCCCATTTATTTTAAACCCATTCCAACGGCACAAATTTGTTTTTCTACAGTTGATTCAGCTACTCAAAAAGTGTTGCTTTTTTGGGAACAACCTATTGAAACGTATGCGCATAACTATGTAATTTATCGCGAAACCGCAGGAGTGTTTCTACCAATTGATACTACTATTCATCCTGCACTTGCAGGTTATTTGGATACTTCCTCCCACCCAAATTTACATCCCGAAAAATATAAAATTGCCGTGCTCGATAGTTGTGGAAATGTGGGTGAATTAAGTGCCGTTTCTGAAAATAAATGCATTTATTTATACGGTTTTTTGGGCTGGGCCAACATTCCCAAATTGTATTGGACCGATTATATTGGGGCTAGCGATACAAGTCGCTTATACAGAGTGCTAGTTGATACAACCGGAAGTGGACCTTTTTCAATTTTGGCCGATAGCTTACCTGCTACCCAACTTAATTTTACCGATTACATAAGCCCTTTAAATTGTGTAACCTGTCGCTATGTTATTGAAACCGTTTTCAGAAATTTTTGCAATCCCGATGCACGAGCGATGGTAGCAATAACTACTTCTCGCTCAAATATCAAAAATAAAAATGAAATCCCCTACGATAGCCTTGTCTTTGGAATAAAAAATAAACTTCCTCTGCAAAATTCTTTTAGCATTTATCCCAATCCTGCAAAAGAAAAAATAACTATTGGTAACCTCAGCGCAAATAATGCGTATCAAATTAGCCTTTACAATGCTATTGGACAATGTGTAATAAACGCTTATGAATCGGGAAAGAACAATTGCGAAATCTCGATTCAAGACTTACAAAGCGGTTTATACCTGATAAAAATTAGTTCTGAGGAGCAGCGTAAGGTTATTAAAATTCAGGTGGAATAGTATTCCACTCAGAATGTTATTTTTGTAAAACGCCTAACACTAAAATTAATGAAAATGAATACTATTGCTACCCGATTTAAAAACACAATTAAAACCTTTTGCTGGTTTAAATTTATGCTCCTTTCGGGATGCTTTTATCTTTCCACACTTAATTCACAAGCGCAGCTTACCAAGCAATGGGATTATCGCTTTGGAGGAACTGCTATCGATGAATTTCACGATGTACTTTCTATTTTAGATACCAATACTTTTGATACCAGAGCTTACTTATTAGCCGGCTACTCTGAGTCCGGCGCGAACGGCGATAAAACCAACGCAAGTCAAGGCTCCGGCGATTTTTGGCTAATCAATGTAAATAGCCTTGGCGTGAAGCAATGGGATAAAAGTTACGGGGGTAGCAATTACGATGAACTTTTTGAAGTGCAGCAATGCGCCGACGGCGGATTTATTTTAGGAGGATGGTCCAATTCCGGTATTAGTGGCGATAAAAGCCAAGCCAGTATTGGTGCCGGCGATTATTGGGTGGTACGCACCAACATGTCAGGAACAAAATTATGGGACCGCACATTCGGCGGTACTTCCGAAGATTACTTGCAATCCGTTAAACAAACCAGCGACGGCGGGTTTATTTTAGCCGGCCGTTCTAATTCCGGAATAAGTGGAAATAAAACTGGTGCAAACCGCGGAACTGTTGGTGTTACATGGGATTACTGGGTAGTTAAGATTGATGCAGGAGGAACCAAACAATGGGACCAAACCTATGGTGGATTTGATGACGATCAATTGTTTGCGGTGCAACAAACCAGCGATGGTGGCTATATTTTAGGCGGATACTCGAATTCCGGAATTACCGGCGAAAAAAGTCAAGCTTCTCAAGGGTTAGATGATTATTGGATAGTGAAAATTGATGCCAACGGAGTAAAACAATGGGATAAAACCTTTGGTGGAACAAGTGCCGACCAATTACAAATGGTGCTACAAACCAGCGATGGCGGCTATCTTTTGGGCGGAGGTTCAGCATCAGGCGCCAATGGCGACAAAAGCCAAGCCAGCCGAGGAAATTTTGATTACTGGATTCTTAAGACCAATGCTACCGGCGTAAAACAATGGGACAAGCGTTTTGGTGGAACTAGCGCTGATAATTTATTTGATGCCATTCAAACTACAGATGGCGGGTATTTGTTGGGCGGCGCTTCCAGCTCTGTTGCATCGGGAGATAAATCCCAAGGGAATCAAGGAACAGCCGGCACAAGTTATGATTATTGGGTGGTGAAAGTGGATGCCAATGGCATTGCTCAAGTGGAAAGAAGATTTGGCGGTAGCGCCGATGATTATGCCAAATCAATTTGCGAAACTCCCGATGGAAATTACTTGGTGGCAGGCTGGTCAACTTCCGGTTTAACCGGCGATAAATCTCAAGCGAGTCGAGGAAGCATTGATTATTGGTTTGCGAAAATTTCAGGACCCAATTCAATTACTACCGGAGCAATAGCAGGTCCGGAATGTGCCGGAACAAGTGTAAGTGTAAACTATACCGTTACCGGGACGTTTAATGCCGGCAATGTATTTACTGCTCAGTTAAGCGATAGTTCCGGAAGTTTCGCAAGCCCAACTACTATAGGAACACTTTCTTCCACCACAAGCGGAACCATCAATGCCACTTTACCATTTACATTTGCTGCAAGCAATTATAAAATTCAGGTAATTAGCAGCAATCCAGTTGCGCAGGATATTTATCCCTCCACAGCTTTTCAAATTAACTTTCCCATTTCCTATTATCCCGATGCCGATAACGATGGCCATGGAAATGCAGCAGGAGCAGCTACCTTAAGTTGCACACCGCTTGCCGGACAGGTAACTAATAATGACGATTGCAATGATGCCGATCCCTTGGTATATCAAATTCCTACTGGCAACGATGGAGTAACTAGCCTTAGTGCAAACTGCGAAGGCAGCTCAGGTAATTTATTTTCATGTTTACCCATGCAACAAGCAACATCTTACCAATGGATACTATCATCGGGCTTGAGTTCTGCTTTTGTAAACAACATTACACCCGATACCAGTATTAGCATAACAATAGGGCTTGGCGCCGGAATCGATAGTATTGGAGTGGCCGGAAAAAATAGCTGCGGACTAAGTGATACCTTATACCTCATTCTTAATAAATCGCTGCTTCCACAAGCCGCGGGAGCTATATCCGGCGATACGCAAATCTCCTCTTGCATCAACCAGCTTGGAATTACTTATAGTATTCCGGCCATTGCGCATGCAACAAATTATGTGTGGACTTTGCCCGACTCTGCTGTTATTATTGGCAATGCAGATACAAATTCAATTGTTGTGAATTATTCTCCATATGGTGTATCCGGTAACATAAGTGTATATGGTTCTAACTCATGTGGTAACGGTGCTGCCGCTACAATTAATATTACGTTTGAAGCAATTCCAAGAGTTGAGTTGTGTTATATTACTGTTGATTCTGCAAGTCAAAAAAGTTTGCTATGGTGGCAGAAACCAAATGAAGCGCAAAGTGACAGTATTGTAATAATGCGAAAAAACAAAGGAACTTCATTATTCGAAAAAGTGGCAACAGTAAAAGATACTGTACCCACTTCTTACCTTGATTTAGCATCTGATCCTACAACAATTGAAGGAGAAAGCTATCAGTTGGCAGTGAAAGATACTTGTGGTAATGTTGGTAGTTTTAGCGGTGTAATTATCCATAAAACAATTTATTTATATGGATTATTGGGTTGGGGAAATTTTCCAAAGCTTTATTGGACTCCTTATTTAGGAAGCAATGATACTTTGAGATATTACCGAGTGATGAGAGATACATTAGGTGCTGGACCATTTAATATCCTTAAAGATAGCATTGCCTTCAATTCAACATTAAATTATACTGATACTAGCAAAAAAGCTGCAACTTGTCCCTCTTGTCGCTATGCCATTGAGATGGTCTATGATGTGGATTGTAACCCGTCAGCTCGTTTGAATACACTTTATAGAAGCACCACTCGGTCAAATATTAAAAATAAAGTAGCTATGCCATTTGATAGTACATTGCTTTTTAGTAGTCAAATAGAGCGCCTTCAAAATAGTATAATGGTATACCCTAATCCGGCTAAAGAAAGAATTTCTTTTTATTCCTTTCGACAACTAAATAATATAAATATTCAACTTTTTGACATGTTAGGAAATAGTATATTTTATGACGAGATTGAAGCTTTGAAGGTTGGTGAACAAAGCTTTATCAAAACTGAAGCCTTCACAAGAGGGATTTATTTACTAAAAATATCTGATTCTAATGATGTGATTATTAGAAAAATCATACTTAATTAAGTTTGAAAAAATTATTATAAAAACTAATTAAATAAGATTTTTCAATCTAGCTTCTGCAGCTAGTACAATTTGTATTGGTTGACTTTTTGGGACTTTCCTTATCGAAAAAATATTTAGTTTTGGAATGCTATAATATGAATGCCTTCAAACGAATATTTTTTTTCATCCTTTTATGTACCGGTAATATTGCTGGTGCTCAACATTATAATTTACTAAAATTTAAGAACAAGGATGGTCTTGGTGGTTTTACTATAAATGCAATTATTAAAGATAGTAAAGACTATATGTGGCTAGCCTCACAAGACGGTGGGGTTTGTAAATATAATGGAAAGGAGTTTGTAAACTATTCCACTTCAAATGGCTTACACACAAATGATATAACAAGCCTTTGCGAAGATGCACTGGGCAATATTTGGATTGGAACTAAAACAGGTGTTGCATTATTTGACGGCAAAAAATTCCGTAGAATTCATGATTTTGGGTTAGATTCTTTAGTGATTTATTCAATTTATTGTGATAAAAAGAACAATATTTGGATCGCTACTTTTGGAAATGGTTTAATTAAATATGACGGAAAATCATATACTCATTATAGGAAGAATAATGGTTTACCCACAGATTCTATTTTTACTATTATTCAAGATACTGATGAAAATTACTGGATTGGAACATATCATTTTGGAGTATGCAAAATAAGTTCAATAAATGCAGAATCACACAAATTGGGCATTCAAGTATTCAAGGATGCTATAGGTGGATCTAGCAGTGTCTTTTCATTGTTACAAGATAGTAAAGGAAGGATTTGGATAGGTTCAACTAGTGCATTTGTTTATAAATTCGAAAACAATAAAATTAGCCAACTATTCAACTCAGTTGAAACAAATACGGCATTGGTTGGGAAAATACTTGAAGATGCAAACGGTGCAATTTGGATAGCAACTCAAGAAAGTGGGTTGTTTAAATTTATGAATAATGAATTTAAAAAATATAGTGAACGGGAGGGGTTTCCATCAAATGAAATTTATGCACTTGGATTAGATCACGAAAATAATCTTTGGGTGGGTACAAATGGACAAGGTCTTTGTGTTTTTAAAAACGAATCATTTCTTAATTTCAATAAATTTGATGGCCTACCACATAAACAGATAAGCAGTTTTTTTGAGCTTAATAAAAACTTTATACTAATCGGTACAGCTTCAGGTCTTTGTTATTATGATGGCCTGAAAATTAGATCAATAAACAATATTCCAGAAATAGAGAATCAGTCCATTCATTGCATTGCAAAAGATAAAGACAATAATATTTGGCTTGGGACAGATGATGGAATTATCATTCTCAGAAAGACATCGAAATTGGAGTTTGTTAAGTCATTCCCAATGATTAATAACATAAATCTTGGCGTTATATACGGGCTTGTATACATTGATCACACAATGTGGATTGCAACAAGCACTGAGGGGCTTTTTGCAATTACTGGATCAGAAACAAAAATTTATACATCTAAAAATGAGCTGACAAACAATAATATTTTTACAATTACAAAATCAAGTGATAATTCACTGTGGATTGGGTATTTAAATGGTGGGGCGTCAAAATATGATGGCAAAAAATTTGTTCATTTCAATGCGAAGAATCAATTAGCAAATCTTACAATTGAAAGTATTGTTAGCAATAAAAGAGGCCAATTACTCTTTGCAACAGCAGATAAGGGTTTGGTTTGTTATGACACCAAAATAGGGTTTAAAAATATTACTCAAAAGCAAGGTCTCTCCTCTGATGTTATTGTTGCTGCTATTGCAGATGCATATGATCCAAATGTAGTATGGCTTAGCACACCTAAAGGATTAAATAAGCTTAAATTGGATAGTCTTTTCAATGTTGTTTCAATAAAGCATTACACTGAAGAAAACGGACTTTTTGGAAATGAATTGACAGAGAATACATTGATGGTTGATTCAAATAAAAACATTTGGATTGGCGGTGCAGAGGGCTTTTCTATTTTTAATCCATCATTTGAGAAAATTAATTATACCCCACCAACTGTTTATTTAATGGATATTAGGTTGTTTTACCAAAAAGTAGATTGGTCAAAGTATTCTGATTTAATTGACGATGTCACGGATTTACCAAAATCCCTAAAATTGAATTATAAAAACAACCACTTAACTTTCGATTTTCAAGCTATTAGTGTAGATAAGGAGATGAAATACTCCTACATCCTTGAAGGCTTTGACAAAGATTGGTCGCCTCCCGGAAAGCTGAATGAAGCCATCTATAGCAACATCCCCTCCGGTAAGGATTATATTTTTCGAGTGAAAGCTCAAAACAGCGATGGGGTATGGAGTACCAAAAATATCGAATTCAAATTCACCATCGAATCCCCTATTTGGCAGCGCTGGTGGTTTATTACATTGGCTATTTTGTTTGCCCTTGTTGGAATTGTTTTCTACACCAATTACCGCACCGCAAAACTGGCCAAAGAAAAAAAATTGCTGGAAGATACTGTTGCCTCTCGCACGGTAGAATTAAAAGAAACGAACGATCAATTAAGCGATGCCTTTAAAGATATTAAGGACAGTATCAATTATGCTCAAAAAATTCAGCAATCTATCCTTCCGGTAGATGCAAAAGTAAAAGCCGCCTTGCCCGATTCCTTCATTTTATTTAAACCACGCGACATTGTTAGCGGAGATTTTTATTGGTTTGGTTCGGTAAATGTGCAAGGCGTTTCCCATCATATTTTAGCAGCTGCCGATTGCACCGGCCATGGTGTTCCGGGTGCATTTATGAGCATGGTAGGAAATACTATTTTAAATGAAATTGTTATCACCAAACACATCATCGACCCTTCCGAAATTCTTTCGCAATTGCATCATGGTGTAAAAACGGCGCTCCAACAAAGCGAAAACGAAAGCCGCGATGGTATGGACATCTGCCTCTGCAGTATCAATTCAAAAACGAATGAGGTGCTCTATGCCGGTGCATTTAATCCCTTGTGGATATTGCGCAACAGCGGCGAAATGGAAATCATTAAGGCCACAAAATCCGCTATCGGAGGCTTTACGCCCGATGACCAGGTATTTGAATCGCATAAAGTACAGCTACAAAAAGGGGAGTGCATTTATTTATTTACCGATGGATACGCCGATCAGTTTGGAGGAGAAAACGGAAAAAAATTAACCTCTAAAAAATTCAGAGATGCACTACTTGCAAACTCTTATAAAACCATGAAAGAACAAGGTTTCTTCCTCGATAATTACATCGAAATTTGGAAAGGCAACGAAAGCCAAGTGGATGATATTTTGGTAATAGGAGCGAGGGTCTGAGTTTCAAAAAAAGAGTCGTTGGAGAAAAATAAACACATAGCCACATAGCTCAACCCTATGAGAATCCTATGTTCCTATGATCCTATGTGTTTCAAAAAAAGAGTCACTGAAAAAATATAAACACATAGCCACATAGCACATCCCTATGTGAATCCTATGTTCCTATGACCCTATGTGTTTCAAAAAAAGAGTAACTGAAAAAATATAAACACATAGCACACCCCTATGTGAATCCTATGTTCCTATGACCCTATTTGTTTCAAAAAAAGAGTAACTGAAAAAATATAAACACATAGCCACATAGCACATCCCTATGTGAATCCTATGTTCCTATGATCCTATGTGGTTCAAAAAAATAACTTAAAAAGAAGAAACCTCATTCCTCAAATCTAAACCACCACTAGGAATTGCAGCAATCAATGCTTGCGTATACGCACTTTTCGGCGCAGCATAAATTGCATCCGCATCACCTATCTCTTCTATTTTTCCTTTGTGCATCACCATCATCCTATCGCTCATAAATTTCACCACCGATAAATCATGTGAAATAAAAATACAAGTAAAGCCAAACTCATCGCGTAATTCGCGAATCAAGTTCAACACCTGCGCTTGCACCGAAACATCCAAAGCCGAAACCGATTCATCGCAAATAATAAATTGAGGTTGCACCGAAAGAGCACGTGCAATGCATACCCGCTGCCTTTGTCCACCCGAAAATTCATGCGGATAGCGGTTAAAATGGCTTTCGTTCATGCTAACCCGTTCCAATAATTCAATAACCTTTTTTCTTCTTTCCGTGTCGTTTGCATACAAACCATGAACTTGCATCGGTTCCATTATCGCTTTACCAATTGTCATTCTTGGATTTAAAGAAGAATAAGGATCTTGAAATATGAGTTGCATTTCCTTGCGGAGTTTACGCATACTCGCATCGTCTAATTGTAGTAGGTTTTTTCCTTTGTAGTAAACTTCACCCGAATTAGGCTCAATTAATCGCAAAATGCTTCTGCCTAAAGTTGTTTTTCCACATCCCGATTCTCCTACTAATCCAAGAATTTCTCCAGGGTAAACATCAAAATTCACCTCATCAACAGCTTTCGTATAGGCAGTAACGTTTCCAAACAAACCATTGCTAATGGGATATATTGTTTTAAGGTTTTTTACTTGAAGCAAGGGTGTTTGAGCATATAATTTATCGAGACGGGTTTTTCTTTCTGATGTACTAATTTGAAGTGCTTTCCGAAACTGTTCAACACTTACATTGCTTTCACTAAGCACCCCTGCGGCATCTGGTGCCATGAAATCAGAAATAACGGGCAATCTTTTTAAGCGTAAATCAAGTGGAGGACGGCAGGCCAAAAGTCCTTTTGTATAGGGATTTTGGGGTGTTTTAAAAATATCTTTCACGCTACCTTGCTCTACAATTTCGCCTTTATACATCACCAAAACCCTATCTGCTATCTCGGCAATCACAGCTAAATCATGTGAAATAAAAAGCATACTCATGCCCTGCTTTTGCTGCAATTTACGCAGCAACGCTAATATGGTTTTTTGAAGCGTAACATCCAATGAAGTAGTGGGCTCATCTGCAATCAATAAGTCGGGATTACAACAAATTGCCATGGCTATTAATACCCGCTGCTTTTGCCCGCCCGATAATTGATGCGGATAACTTTTGTAGATGCGTTCTGGGTTATCTAATTGCACCTCGCTAAATAATTCAAGACAGCGCTTTTTAGCAGCAGCTTTAGATAATTTTTTATGTAAAATTAAGGACTCAATAACCTGGTTGCCACAGGTAAAAACAGGGTTTAAGGCGCTCATCGGTTCTTGAAAAACCATGGCCATTTCATTCCCTCTTAATTTGCGAATTTGTTTTTCCGAAAGCCTTGTCAAATCCACATCGCCCTGACTTCCGGAATGAAAGAGCAATTCCCCCGAGGTGATTTTTCCTAGAGAGGACAATAAGCGCATCAGCGAAAGTGCAGTTACCGATTTGCCCGAACCCGATTCGCCAACAATGCCAACTGTTTCACCCTTTAGAACTTGAAACGAAATGGAATTTACGGCTATCACCTGACCTTCTTCCGCAGAAAATTCAGTTCGCAAATTTTTTACATCAAGTAACAGGTCTGTCATTAATGCAAATTAAAGGAATTATATGTTAAGCAGCCACAAAAACCGATGACTCTTCTATCAAAGGCTTTCCAATAAAGCGAAGTATTAATTGCGCCACGGTTAGCACATCTTTTTGGCAATAGCGCACAATGCGCAATACGTTTTTTTCTTCCCAAAACACTTTTGATACTTCACTCCCATCAATATCATCCTTTGGGGTGGTGATTTTAAATATGGCTGCTAATAAATTTAGGGAGGTGAAGTTTTTGTAATCGCCAAATTTCCACATTTCAAGCGTATCCAAATGAGGCACTTCCCAAGGTTTTTTGCCTGCAAGGTCCAATACCGATGGCAGCTTAATTCCTTGTATGAGCATGCGCCTTGCTATATAGGGGAAATCGAATTCTTTTCCATTGTGCGCACACAACAAATAACTTTTTTTTCCATACCTATTGTTTAAGAATGCAGTAAAATCAGTAAGTAACTGAAATTCGTCCATTCCAAAAAAGGATTGGATTTGAAAAGTGTTTTCTTTGTTTTGGACTTCTAGGTATCCCACAGAAATGCATACAATTTTTCCAAATTCAGCATAGATTCCTGCTCGCGAATAGAGTTCAGCCGAGGTATTATTTTCCTTTTTAAAATATTGCATTTTTTTGTCCCAGAGTTCCTGCATTTCAGTAGATAGGGCAGCGTATTCATATACCTCAGGAACTGTTTCTATATCCAGAAACAACACGTTTTGTAGATTGATTTTTTCTAGCATAATTTTTAGGTTTAATACTTAAAATTAGCCATTAGGAAGATGCTAGAAGAGCTCCTCATCCAAAAATCATCCAAAAAAAAGACCTGCTTCGAAACTCAAAGCAGGTCTTTTAATAAATTATAATGGGTTACTCTTTATGCATTTTTGCGCAAGCTTCACCGCATTTTGCAGCACATTCTTCCTTTGTTTTACATCCTTGATCACATCCTTCCATACAAGATGAAATAGCACCTTTTCCAGCATGTTGTAAACACATTGCTTTTTCCTCAGGGCTGCATTTCATACTATCACAATAAGCAGCACATTCTTCTTTGCTCATGTTCATGCATTTACTCATATCGCATTTTGGACCAACAAATTTTCCGTCGGCACCATACATGCTCATGCAATACGCTTTTTCTTCAGCGGTACAGCCTTTATCATCACACATTTTAGCGCATTCCTCTTTGCTCATTTTAGCACATTCGCTCATGTCGCATTTACCCATTTCGCATTTTCCACCCATTCCCATTTCAGTAGTGCAGCAATTCGCTTTGTCCATTTCGCATTTTCCTTCTCCGCCATCATTTCCAACAACTGCTATATAAGGAGCTATAACCAATGAAACAATACTCATTAATTTAATTAGGATGTTCATTGATGGTCCTGATGTATCTTTAAACGGATCACCCACAGTATCACCTGTAACAGATGCTTTGTGTGGTTCTGATTTTTTATAAAACATCTCACCGTTAATCATTACCCCTTTTTCAAACGATTTTTTAGCATTGTCCCAAGCTCCCCCTGCATTGCTTTGGAAAATTCCCATCAATACACCACTAACGGTAACACCTGCCAATAAACCTCCTAATACTTCAGGTCCAAATACAAATCCAACAATTACCGGAGTAATCAAAGCAATTGCACCCGGCATCATCATTTCGCGGATAGAAGCTTTTGTAGAAATAGCAACGCATTTTTCGTATTCAGGCTTTGCTTTGTATTCCATAATTCCCGGAATTTCGCGGAACTGACGACGCACTTCCTGAACCATGTCCATTGCGGCACGCCCTACTGCTTGTATACATAACGCAGAAAAAATAAATGGAATCATCCCACCCACAAATAAACCGGCTAAAACAGGAGCCTTATAAATATCAATCGAATCAATACCGGCAATCCCGACAAAGGCTGCAAACAAAGCCAAAGAGGTTAAAGCGGCCGAAGCAATTGCAAATCCTTTACCGGTAGCTGCAGTGGTATTTCCAACCGCATCCAAATTATCGGTGCGTTCACGCACTTCCGGTGGTAACTGACTCATCTCTGCAATACCTCCTGCGTTATCTGCAATAGGACCAAATGCATCAATAGCCAACTGCATAGCAGTTGTTGCCATCATTCCGGCAGCAGCGATTGCAACACCATACAAACCGGCAAAATGATAAGAAGCCATAATACCTGCCGCTAGCGTTAAAATTGGAATAACAGTTGATTTCATCCCTACAGATAATCCACCAATGATATTGGTAGCATGTCCGGTGGAAGATTGTTGTATAATTGAATTTACAGGGCCTTTACCCATTGCGGTATAATATTCAGTCACTATACTCATTATCGCGCCTACTGCAGTACCTACTAATATGGCATAAAATACGCCCATACGGTCAAACTCCATTCCACGAAGTGATATTGGACCTTCTGGCAACAAATACATCACCACAAAGTAAGAAGCAATAACAGTCAAAATCATCGATGACCAGTTTCCTAAGTTCAACGCATTTTGAACATTTGCTTTATCATCTTTAATGGTTACAAACCAAGTTCCTACAATCGAAAAAACAATCCCTAATCCACAAATTAACATCGGTAATAAAATGGGAGACATTCCACCAAAATTATCTGTTAATACAATCTCTTGTCCAAGCACCATGGTGGCTAAAATGGTTGCAACATAAGAACCAAATAAATCGGCACCCATTCCGGCAACATCTCCAACGTTATCGCCCACATTATCAGCAATAGTAGCAGGGTTGCGCACATCATCCTCAGGAATTCCGGCTTCTACTTTACCAACTAAATCTGCTCCCACATCTGCTGCTTTGGTGTAAATACCTCCGCCTACACGCGCAAACAATGCAATAGACTCAGCACCCAATGAAAACCCGGTTAATACTTCAATAGCAGTTTTAACAGTATCTGCACCTAAATCAGCAAAAACCGAAAGAAAGGTAATAAACAAGCCTCCCAATCCTAGCACAGCTAATCCTGCAACACCTAATCCCATTACCGTTCCGCCAGTAAATGAAACTTTTAAAGCTTGCTTTAAGCTGGTACGTGCTGCTTGGGTTGTACGCACATTTGCTTTGGTTGCTACCTTCATTCCAATATAACCTGCAGTTGCTGAAAATACAGCTCCAATAATAAAGGCTATTGAAATAATCCAGCTGGAATGAATAGGAACCCCATTTACTTCATGAATTGTTCCTGAGTAAGCTAATAATGCTGCTGCAAAAGCAACAAAAATTCCCAAAACTTTCCACTCTGCTTTTAAAAATGCCATGGCGCCATCGGCTATATAGCCTGCAAGCTCTTGCATGTTTTTATCGCCCGCATCCTGCTTGCTAACCCAGGCAGATTTAACTGCCATTACTACCAATCCTAAAATTCCTAAGGCCGGTACTAAATAAATAATGTTCTGCATAAATTGTATCTAATTAATTATTAAATGGTTACAAATGTCCTTTTTTTAAAAGGGCTGCAAACTTAGAAAAATTTAAAGGAAATAGCAAAAAAGTCCTTGCCAAAGGCATTTAAATCATTGATAATCTTGCTTTATATGAAATGGAAATGAGAGAAAGGATGTTGGCGAAAAGAATTTTATTCGACTGATTTGGCTTTAGGTGGCTTAATAAATTTGAGACCAACTAATATTTCGTGCGTGCCACTGCTGTAATTTTTTAAGTTTGAAAAGGTAAAATCATGCGCATAAGCAAATGTTAAGTGCTTTTGAATGCATAATCCAAGCATAGCACTATAAGCATCTTTAGAGCGATATGCGCCACCAATCCAAATCATTTCCTTATACATAACCTTAAGTCCGGCGTCGATTTGCGTAGGCACCGGTTTTAGAACCTTTACCATAAAAGAGGGTTCAATTTCAAAATCTTCGGTTGGGCGAATGCGGTAAGCTCCATTAATAAAATAATGATCTTCTAATTTCGATGCTATAGAATTGGTGCTTTCATACAAATCCAATTTGTTTTGAACCAATTGCGGAGCACTAAAACCTAAGGTAAATTGCTTTGAATATAAATTTAAACCAAAGCCAAAATCCGGTAGAATAACCGATTGTAAACTATTATCCAAGGCAACATCTGCATCGTCGTGCAGTTTAATTTTTGATCCATCAACCGTGAATTGAAGTAAGCCGGCAGATAATCCCAAGCCAAGTTTAACCTGCTCGTTTATTTTTAAATGATAGGCATAGCTGGCATAAATTCCTGTTCTACGTGTAGGCCCGGTAATATCTGTAAAAAGATAGCCCCCCAACCCAACTTTACGTGACCGAAGTGGTCCATTTACACTAAGAATGTAGGTTCGAGGAGCATCCGTAATCCCTTTCCATTGGTATCGGTTATTGCTTTTCGCTTCAAAAAAATCATTCTTGCCTCCCGCTGCAGGATTTACAATATATTCATTCAACATGTACTGGGTGTAAAGCGGAACTTGCTGCGCAACCACATTCAGCGCAACATACATGAAAATTAGAAGTAAACTGATTTTTTTCATTGTCTTAACGCATTATGGTTATTGGTCCGGTTAGGTTTTCAGTATTCACCTCATCGTGTAAGTTAATGATGTAATAATAAGTTCCTACCGGCAAATCCTTACCCTTAAACTTACCATCCCACTTTTCAACATAGCCGGGAGAACTGAATAGTTTTTCACCCCAGCGATTATAAACTTCAACTTCACAATTTTTATATGCCTGTATACCATCAATTTCCCAAACATCATTTTTACCATCTCCATTAGGAGTAATACCATTGCTGACGCCAATGGTAGGAAGAACGGTTATGGTTATTGAATCAACTGCAAAACAGCCTGTTGGGTTGGTAATCTTTACCGTATAGGTTGTAGTTACGATGGGCGTAGCAGTTGGTGTGGCAGTGAGTGTATCAACTAAGTTAGTTGTAGGTGACCACAAATAGCTTGAGCCCGTGGTTCCTCCAGCCGCATTTAATTGCACAGTGCTGCCTTGTATGATACTTACGTTCGGACCCAAGTCTGTTTCAGGTAAGGGATTTACAAAGATGCGAACAGTATCAGTATCCGAACATGCACCGCTATATGCAACCAATATAAAGTCATTTATACCCACCACCGGCTTTACAATTACGGCAAAAGTGCTATCAATAAATTGAAGCCCTGAATTTGTTATACTGAACCATTTGTATTTACTTCCTCCATTTCCTTGTAAGGTAATTTGATTGGTAAAACACAAGGTATCATCCGGTCCTGCACCAGCTTGAACAATTACTAATGCTTTTATAGTATCTGAATAAACAAAGCTACATCCGTTTGCATCATTAATGGTGGCATGATATACACCGGCTATTACTCCGGTTAAATCTTCAGTAACTGTTGAATTAGCGTCATCCCATAAAAAGCTGTAAGGAGG
Source organism: Bacteroidota bacterium (assembly GCA_016721765.1). Taxonomy (NCBI): domain Bacteria; kingdom Pseudomonadati; phylum Bacteroidota; species Bacteroidota bacterium. The sequence continues at coordinate 507,149 of JADKHO010000001.1, read as the reverse complement.
TGTTCCGCCACTTGGTGTCAAATCGATTGCACCATCCAAAGAATTGCTGCATTGTGCATAAGTAACAACAGCACTTGCAGATAATGCGTTTGGAGTGCTAATTACCAATGTTGGCGATACCGTATCACAGCCATTTGCATCTGTGATGGTAACAAATAAATTTCCATTTGGCACATGCGCAATAGTAGGTGTCGTGAAACCTCCAATGCTCCACAAATACTGGTAGGGTATGGTTCCTCCTGAAGGAATAACTGTTATACTGCCACTGCTATCGCCAAAGCACAGCACATCTTTTATTTGCGACAAGCTTAACGATATTGCACTAGGTTCATTAATGCTGATTTGCTGAAATCCTTTACAGCCTAAATTATCTTGCGCCTCTACTATATAATTACCGGCACAGAGGTTAGAAATTGTGCTGCTTACCTGATTTCCTGGAGTCCATGAATAGGTGTAACCGGGGTTAATACCTGATGCCGTCGCGGTTATGCTACCATTGCAAGAAGTGTTACAAGTTACATCTGTAGCCGTATAAACTATTGATGGACCTGTTGTATTTCCCAAAGTTACTGTATCTATTTGAGCGCAGCCATTTATGTCGGTTACAGTTGCAATATAAATACCTGCACACAAATTTGAAATGCTCGATGTGGGCGTGTTTGCAGGTAACCAGGCATACGTATAAGGCCCAACTCCACCGGTAATAGTTGTCGACAGCGCACCGTCACACACGCCACAATTTGGGCTAGTTTTCGTAAATGCAATGTTTACGGTACTTGCAGGACTTATTGTAACACTACCTGCACTTACACAGCCATTTGTATCAATTACTTCATAATTGTAAGAGCCGGCACAAAGTCCACTTAATGAGGAGGTGGTAGCACCATTGAATAACCAATAAAAACTAAAAGGTCCTGCCCCCGCTGTTACTGTGAGTTGTGCAGTTCCATTGCATGATCCGGAGCAGGTTTCATCGGTTTTTGTTGCAGTAACTAATGGTCCGGAAGAATTACTAATGCTCACATTTTTGGTTTGAACACAACCTCCATTATCTGTTACAGATACTGTATAAATTCCTGCACATAAACTGTCGGCTGATAATCCCAAATCGGAATTACTCCATAACACAGCATTGGGTAATACTCCTCCGGATGGAATTATTGTTGCACTCCCATTACACTCTCCACAGCTAGCATTTACAGTATTACTAATGCTGAATAATATTGGTGGTGGTTCAGAAATGCTGATGCTATTAAAGGTTTTACATCCTACATCATCTGTTACTTCAATTATATAAGGCCCCGCACAAAGCCCGGTAATGGAGGCAGAAACTTGCCCTCCGGGACTCCAGCTATATGAAAATGGAGCATTTGCGCCACTCACCACCGCGGTTGCGGTTCCATCACATGCAGCATTACAGTGAGCATCGGTAAAACTGGTTGTTACGCCTGGTCCGTTCGAATTATTTAATGTAAATACTTTTATATAACTACAGCCTGCACCATCTGTTAGATGCAAGGTGTAAATTCCAGCGCATAAATTGCTGATGCTTGCTGTACTAGCTCCTCCGGGTAACCAAGAGTAAGTATAAGACCCTGTTCCACCGCTTGGATTTACCGTTATTGAGCCATTGCAAACGCCACAACTGGGTTGTACTTGTGTTTCATTGTAACTAATAATTCCGGGAGTGCTTAGTGTAATGGATGAAGTGAATATACAACCAAGCGAATCTGTAACTTGATAATCATAAGTCCCTGCACATAAATTAGTAAGGGATGCATTCGTTTGGCTGCCTTGTAACCACAAATAAGAATAAGGTGGAGATCCGCTAGTAACCGTTAAGGATGCTGTTCCGTCGCATAAATTTGCACAACTTTCATTAGTGAAACTTTCAACAACAACCGGTCCGGTACTATTGCTTATTGTAACAGTAGCCGCAGTTTTACACTCCGATTTATCTTTCATAAAAATGGAATACACACCGGCACATAAATTATTAGCAAAGGCACCTGTATCTCCGCTGCTCCAAAAAACAGTATAGGGTAATGTCCCTCCATTCGGCAGTATCGAAGCCGTTCCATCACAATTTCCGCAACTGGCTGGAGTGGTATGCGGCAAGCTAAACACTAATGGTGTTGGTTCTTGAATTGTGATTGGTGCAATGCTCTTACAGTTATTTACATCATTTACAGTTACAAAATATGTTCCTGCACACAATCCATAAAGGGTATCAACATTTTGTCCGGTATTCCATTGATAGGAATAAGGAGAACTACCTCCAAACGCACTTACAAAAACGGATCCATCACAAGTCCCAAAACAGGTAGCATCGGTAAATGAATTAGAAATTGAGGGCGCATTGCTATTGTTTAAAATGATGGATGCATTTGTTGAACAATTAGTTGAATCCGTAATTTGAACCGAATAAACTCCTGCGCATAAAGCATTTAATGTAGAAGTGCTTTGCCCATTGCTCCACAACAAGGTATAAGGCGAAATTCCTCCGGTTGGATTTAAGGTAATACTTCCATCGCAAATTCCACAACTCGCATTCATAAAGCTCGTTCCCGGATTAATAGCTGCCGGTTCTGTAATAGTTACCGATGAAACTCTTTTACATCCATTGGCATCTATAATTTCAAAAGTATAGGTTCCGGCACACAGTCCATTTAGCGAGTTTGTTGTGGCTCCTGAATGAAGCCAGTAGTAACTATAGGGCGCTTGCCCGCCAATAGGAGTAATACTCACTGTTCCATTACAAACGCCATGGCAGGTAATGTCAGTTTTTACTATATTTTCCCCACTCGGTCCTGTGGTGTTGGAAATATTAAAATTACTGGTACTTGCACAGCCTGAATTATCACTTACTTGCACCGAATAGGTTCCTGAACATAAACTATCTACACTAAAAGAAGTTTGATTTATACTCCACAAATAACTGTAAGAACCTGTTCCGCCTGTTCCACTAACTTGGGCTGTACCATCACATAAGCCACAACTGGCATCTGTCGATGTAACGTTTGCTTGAACTGCTGTGGGCTCTATAATTTGAACTGTCTCAAATACAACACAACCTATTGCATCAGTTACTTTTGGGAAGTAGGTGCCAGGGCATAAATTTGTGATGCTATCAGTAGATAAGCCTCCCGGAGTCCATAAATAAGTAAATGGAGCTGTACCGCCAACAGGAGTAACGGATGCAAGTCCATCACATCTGCCAAAACAACTTGCATTTAAGGAAAGTTTTGATAACGTAAAAGCATTGGTACTTAATGGCACGCTTGAGTTAATAGAACAACCTCTGCTATCGGTTATTTGAACTGTGTAAAGATTGGCTGATAAATTACTTACTGTATCATTTGTTGACCCACCCGGAATCCAATTATAAGTATATCCGGGAGTTCCACCATTGGCGTTTACTATTATGCTTCCATTACTAGTGTTACAGGTGGGGTTGGTGGTGATAAATGTGCTTGTAATAACCGGCGGTTCCGATATCACAGCTGTTTGTGTAATGGAACAATTATTAGTATCAATAACAGTCAATACATACGTTCCGGCACACAAACCTGTAATTCCAGCAGTATTAGCATTTCCGGGTGACCATAAATACCTAAAGGGTGCTGTACCGCCAAGGGTAACCGATGTGGCTGTTCCATCACAACTTCCATTGCAACTAATATCTACACTATTAATATTTGCATTTAACAACCCGGGTTCTGTAATCGTAACCGGAACGGTAATAAAACAGCCACTTGCATCCGCAATATTCACAGCATAATTTCCGGCACAAAGATTTGAAACAGAATCTGCTGAGCTTACCACACCAACCCAAGTAAATGTATACGGACCTATACCTCCCGATGGGCTAACTTTGGCACTTCCATTACATTGTCCAAAACATTTGATATCATTCTTTACCAAATTGCTTAAGATGGCTATGGGTTGGTTGACTACTACAATTGCCGATTGCGAACAATTGCGAGCATCTGTCACAAAAACCGTATAACTTCCTGCACATAAATTTCCGACAGTAGCTAAGGTATCGCTAGCACTACTCGACCAGGAATATCGGTATGGCGCAGTACCACCGGATGGTGTAACGGTTGCTGAACCATTGCATACCCCATTGCAGCTTAAATCCGTATGTGTTTGCTGTATCGTAATCGCTGCAGGATTGGCAACAGTAAAATCGAACGGTGAGGCACAATTATTTGCATCGGTTATAGTAACATGATAGGGCCCGGCACTTAAGTTGGTGATACTTGATAAAACGGCTCCTGCAGGTGGATTCCAAGAGTATGAATATGCTCCAGTTCCTCCCGATGGAAACAAGAAAATGGCACCATCGCTTAATCCATTACAGCTTATGTCAACTACCGAATCATTGCTAACAATTGGCAAAGGTTCAGTAATAGTATCGCTTGTGAGCTGAATGCATCCTGTTGCATCTGTAGTTTGCAATATATAAACTCCGGCGCATTGGTTTGTTAAGGTCGCCACACCGGTTGGTCCAGTTGGTAGCCAAGAATAAGTATAAGGCAATGTTCCTCCACTCACTGCAACAGCCATAGTTCCATTACATTGTCCGTTACAACTGGCGTTTGATAGTGTAACAACTGCTGTATCCGGCCCCGCATTATTACTTAAGGGCAAAGTAAACGGTTGCACACAATTATTTACATCAGTAACAGTTACACTATATAACCCGGCACATAAATTAATTGCAATTTGCCCGGTTTGATTGGTAGGTGTCCAACTATACGTATATGGTCCTCCCGAACCACCGGCAGGAAATATTGCCAATGCACCGTCACAAGCACCACAATTCGCTGGAGTTGCGCCCGATACTATAGTTATAGCAGCTGGATCAATTAAAGTTAAATTTTGAGTCACACTGCAACCATTTGCATCCGTCACAATCACACTTATTGTCCCTGCACAAACGCCACTTATGCTTTGAGTTGTTTGACCACTTGGTAACCAAGAATAGGTATAAACTCCTGAACCTCCGGATGGAATTACTGTAGCTGTACCATTACATACTGCTTTACAAGTTGAGTTAACACTGCTTGCATTCGCTACTAGTACTGCCGGTTGTGTTACAGTTACTGTTTGGCTGGAGCTACATCCGTTCAAATCAGTTACAAAAACAGTATATGTGCCTGCACATAAATTGGTAATGGTTTGTGAGGTTAACCCATTTACTGACCAGGAATATGAATAAGGAGCTGAGCCTCCCGAAGGTGTGGCTGTTGCTGTTCCATCACAAGCCGCATTGCAGCTAGGGGATGTAAAAGTAGTTGCCACTGAAATAAGACTTGGTTCCGTTACATTCACTGTTTTTATGACCGAACAATTATTAAAATCATTTATTGTTACGGAATAGGTTCCGGCACACAAATCACTAACAGCAGGATTCGTGTAATTTCCGGGCGACCATAAATAGGTAAAAGGAGGTGTACCCCCATTTACCTGCACATCTACAGTGCCATCGCAGGCAGCATTACATGAGTTGGGCGTGAAAGATGCAAGACCATCTAAAACAGCCGGCTCTGTAATTGTTTCCGATGAACTTATATTGCAATTATTAAAATCGGTAACAGTTAGAGTATAGCTGTTTGGGCAAAGCAAGGCTACCGATGGAACAGTAGGTCCATTACTCCAAACATATGAATAAGGAAGTGTTCCGCCGCTTACAACTCCTGTAATTTTCCCATCGCAATTTCCATTACAAGTTACATTTGTCTTATTTAAATTAAGCACAAGTGCTGCTGGTTCTGATATTGTTAATGTGTCAAAATCAAAACAATTATTAGCATCCGAAATACGTACAATATAGGATCCAACACACAAATTCGAAATGCTAGTGCCAAGCGCGCCGGTTGACCATGAATAGGTGAATGGATTTGTTCCACCTGAAGGAGTCAATGTTAAACTACCATTGCACTGTCCTCCACAGGAAGTATTTACCGTCACTGCATTTGAGCTAATTGCAGGTGGTGAAATTATGGTGTCATTTAAAAGGGTATTGCATCCATTAGCATCCGTAATTTTTACCGAATAGGCACCGGCACATAAATTAGAAATCGAAGTTGCTGCGCTATTGCCTGGTGTCCACAAATAGGTAAAGGGGCCAACTCCAACAGGTGGTGTGGTAGAAATTGAACCGTCGCAATTATTCGGACAACTCGTATTTATTTTTGAAGAACTAACAATTGGACCCGCAGCATCGCTAATAGCAATTGTAAATAGTTTTGAACATAAAAGGGCATCCGTTATTGTAACAGAGTATGAACCTGCCGCCAGATTTGAGACACTTGATGAATTTGATACCAGTGGAGCTGCCCAAGAATAAGTGTAAGGAGCTGTTCCTCCGGTTGGGGCAAGAGTGATTGACCCATTATTTAAAAGACATTGTGATTTAACAACAACTTCGTTTGCCGCTATTACAGTTGGTTCTGTAACCGTAAAGGTACTCACCTTAGTACAACCATTGTTATCGGTAATGGTCACCGTTTGAGTACCGGCACACAATCCATTCACCGAATTTCCAGTTTGCCCGGCTGCACTCCACGAAAAAGTATAGGGTGGTGTTCCTCCTGTTGGTATCGAGATAGCACTGCCGTTACAACTTCCAAAACAAGTTGCATTTGTAACATTCACGGAATTGTTTAAAACGGGCGGATCAGTAAATGTTATGGTTGAGACATTAAAACAGCCATTTGCATCTGTTACACGCACAGAATCAATTCCTGCACATAATCCAGTTGCAGTTTGCGTAGTTTGTCCACTTGGAAACCAAAGAAATGAATAGGGCTGTTGTCCTCCACTAGCATTGGCAGTTGCTGTTCCATTGCATGAATTGGCACACAATGCATTAGTAGATGAACTGGTAATTAAGATAACCACCACAGGATCAATTGTGAGATTTCTATTCACCTGGCAGTTATTTGCATCAGTTACAATTACTGAGTAATTTCCAATACACAAGCCTACAGCTGTTGGAGTTAATTGTGAATTAGACCAAGAGTATTGATAAGGCTGGGTTCCTCCTGCCGGCGATACGGTTGCAGTTCCGGTACAAACACCACAACTCGATGTGGTACTTGCTAAATTAATGGTCAACAAGGGTGGCTGTGTAATGGTAACGGTATTACTCGCTTTACAGCCTCTAGAATCGGTTACTTCTACGGTATACACACCTGGACAAAGATTTACTATAGTTGAAGTAGTTAGGCCATTACTCCAGGAATAAGTATAAGGCCCCGTTCCTCCACTTCCACTTGCAGTCGCTTTTCCATCACAAACTCCATTACAACTCGGTTGGGTGGGAGTTGCTGCTACTGCTAATGGAAGAGGCTCTGTAATGGTTACTGATCCCGGTACAGAACAATTATTTACGTCTTTAACGGTGTAGGTATAAACACCTGCGCACAAAGCAGTAAGATTCGAACTTGTTTGATTACCGGGCAACCACAAATAGGTGAAGGGAGCGGTTCCGCCACTGGGCAGTATGTTTGCAGTTCCATCACAGCCTCCATTGCAAGTAATATCGGTTTTTGATGAGGTGGCAATTAGCTGATTGGGTTGAGTTATTGTTACGCTAACCGAAGTGCTGCAATTTTTTGCATCAGTAATAAAGAGCGTATATGTGCCAATACATAAATTGGTTAATGATGAACTTAATACTCCTGTATTCCATGAAAACGAATAAGGTGGTGTACCCCCAGATGTGGATGCTACAGCAGAACCATTGCATTGCCCAAAACAAGTAATTTGTGAAGGGCTAATGGTTGCAGTTAATGCATTGGGTTGTGTTATTACAACTGTTTGTTGACTTAAACAATTGCTGGAATCGCGCACAAATACAGTGTAACTTCCGGCACATAAAGCATTCACAGTGGCAGATGTCGACACAATTGGTGCACTCCATGAAAACGTATAGGGTGCGCGCCCTCCCGCAGGTGTTGCGGTTATTGAACCATCACACGCCCCATTGCAGCTAATATCGGTTTTAACAGTATTCACCAATAAGGCCAATGGTTCTGTAATAATAGCACTATCCCTTTTTATACAACCCGAAATATCAGTTACCTGTACCCGATATGTGCCAGGGCATAAATTGTTTTGTGGATTAGTGGATCCACCGGGAGTCCATTGTATAGCATAAGTGCCTGCTCCACCCGACGGTGTAACTCTTGCAGTTCCATCACAAGCTCCATTGCAACTAATATTTCTTTTTGTTAAGTTGGTCAATAAGGGAGTGGGTTGATTCAAATTAGTAGTAAACGATTTTGCACAACCTTTCGAATCGGTAACAATTACGCTCACCGATCCTCCGCAAAGTAAACTATCTGTTTGCCCGGTTTGCCCATTGTTCCAGAGGTAACTATAACTTGGTGTACCTCCTAATGGATTAGCTCTTACTTTTCCATTACAATCTCCAAAACATTTGGGCTGTGTTTTTGTATAGTTAGGGATGATAATTGGGGGAGGGTCATTAATAATAACAAACTGATTCAGTACCTCTCCATTACTGGTGTTTGTAACGGTAATGATGTAAGTTCCGGCAGGCAAATTCACCATTGGATTTCCGGAGTAGTTCGAATTCCCATCTGTGAGTGCATAGGTGTAAACTCCGGGCGTTGCTGTAAAAACCGAATCTACTTCTACAATCGCATTGGAATCACCATTGCATTTCGGTGGAGTAACTGTTACATGAATGCTATCAATAATTGCTTGAATACCAGAAAATTTTTGTACAGCTGGGTTTAGTAACACAGCATCTTTTTTCTTTAAAGTAAAATTAGTTGCGGCATCATTAATAATTTTATTTTGAAGTATAACGGTTGATTTTCCTAAATCTAAAGTGCTTTTTTGAGGTCCAAAAACATGAATGGTTTTTGCCTGAATAAAATAATTATTTGAAAGAATTTTACCGCCGGATAGTGTAATTGTCTTGGTCTTATCAAGCAATAAATGGTTTTGTAAGGCCCATGAACTGTTCACACCTTCAAAAAATAAATTACCAAGAAAGAGTTGATTCGCTGATTCTATGACATTTTGAGCCGTATTGGAATAAAAATAAATTGTGCCGTGAAATTGATTTTGAATTCCTCGAGAAAATAGGAATGAACCTCCAACATAAAGCTGTGCCGAAGCTGAACCTTTTAAGGCTGCTAATGGAATTGCGGGTGCACACGAAAAGGTCTTACAACGTGCAATTCCATTTACGGTGATGTTTTGCCCGCTTTGATTAAATGAATTTTCATCAAAGTAAACATTGTCAGCCGCTCCGGGAATTATTCCTGCAGCAGCACCTCCACTGGTTATCGACCAATGTGCACCATCCTCCCAATTACCGGAATTATTTACCCAATATAAATTCGAAGCAATTGTCGTTCCGAGCAAACAGAAAGATAAAAAGAGTGGAAATAAAAGGAGAGTAGCTATTTTTTTCACATCGAATGAATTGTTTCTCTGACGAAAATATTTAAAAAATCAGGTGGTAAATTTGTATGTTAAATATACTTATAAACAGTAAGCGTTTTAAAAGTATTCGATTAATGCATTTAAAGGGGATAATTAGTTGAATTAAATCGTCTACTATTTAATAAAATTTGCGTGCCTTTTGCAATTTGAAAAAGCAATTAATTCAAATAAAGTTTAATACAACAGTTTCATTCTAATGCTTACTTTTGAAGTCCAAAAAAATAATATGATTAAATCGATGACCGGCTTTGGAAAAGCTACAATAGATGCCAATGGGAAAACAATTGTGGCGGAGGTGCGTTCATTAAACAGTAAGCAACTTGACTTAAACATAAAACTCCCTTCAGCATTTAGAAGCAAAGAATTGGAGTTGCGCAATAGCGCTGCAAAATTAATTGAACGTGGCAAAGCAGATGTATTAGTTTACATCGAAAATAGTGACCCGGAAAAGCTTGTTTCAGTTAATACAAGTCTTGCCAAAAGTTACTACCATGAATTTAAAAAGCTCGCAATAGAGTTAAATGAATCATCTCACGACCTGCTTTCTCATATTTTAAAAATGCCCGAAGTGTTAAAGCCTGAAATTATTGAACCGGATGAGGTACAAGAAAATCTGCTTAAGGACTGCTTAGACAAAGCCATCGCAGCCTTCATTAGTTTTCGAACTGCCGAAGGAAAAGTACTCGAGAAGGAATTTGTGAGCCGGCTTGCGAATATATTAAATCACTTGGCTGCAATCGAAAAGAAAGATAGCAAGCGAGCTGTAGAACTAAGAAAACGCATTGAAAAAAACTTAGAAGAACTTATCCAAAAGGAACGGATCGACCAAAATCGACTAGAGCAGGAGTTGATTTACTACATCGAAAAAATGGATATTACCGAAGAAAAATTGCGCCTGAAAACCCATTGCGAATATTTTCTGAAAACCATGAAAGAGGAAGAATCAGTTGGAAGAAAATTAGGATTTATTACGCAAGAAATTGGCCGTGAAATCAATACAATCGGCTCAAAGGTAAATGATTCTAGCATGCAAAAATTAGTTGTTCAAATGAAGGACGAATTGGAAAAAATTAAAGAACAACTCCTCAATGTTTTATAACCGTTACGAACTCTGAAATGCAAGGTAAACTCATTATATTTTCGGCCCCTTCCGGCGCAGGTAAAACTACCATTGTACAACATCTACTCAAAAAATTTCCGGTATTGGAATTTTCAATTTCGGCATGTAGTCGCACCATGCGAAAAGATGAAAAGGAAGGCGAAGATTATTATTTTTTATCGGTAAAGGATTTCAAAAAAAAAATAATTAACGACGAGTTTCTCGAATGGGAAGAAGTATATACCGATCACTATTACGGAACACTTAAATCAGAAATTGAACGCATTTGGAATAAAGGGCATCATGTTATTTTTGATGTGGACGTACATGGCGGTTTAAATCTTAAGAAAATATTTGGTGAGAGAGCCCTAGCTGTTTTTGTAAAAGCACCTTCCATTCAACATCTCGAAAATCGCTTAAAGCTACGCGAAACCGAAACACCCGAAAGTATTGCTCGAAGAATTAGTAAAGCCGAACAAGAAATAAAACTGGCCCCCGATTTCGACAAAATTGTGTTAAACGATAAAATGGAACATGCTTTCGAACAAGCAGAAAAATTAGTTACAGAGTTTTTAAATAAGCAATAAGAGTTAATAAATGAAAGGCTTGGAAGAAGAAAAATTATGCTACCCCATTGGCAGATTTAAGCTTCCCGAGAAGGTAACTAATAAGGAGCTGACACAATTTTTAAGTGACATTGAATCCCTTCCATCCCAAATGAAACTTCTTGTTCAAAATTGTTCCGAACAACAATTGCAATTAACCTATCGTAAAAGCGGTTGGAGTGTTAAACAAATTTTAAATCACTTGGTCGATAGCCACTCCAATTCGGTAATTCGTTTCAAATTAGCACTAACCGAAGCTATCCCGGTTATAAAACCGTATGATGAAGCTAAATGGGCCCTGCTATCCGATACACAAAACTGCCCTATTCAACTTTCACTCAAATTATTGGATGCCATACATCAACGCTGGACTATCCTTTTAAAATCATTAAGTAATGAGGATTGGGAAAAGAAATTATTTCACCCCGGTTCCAAAATAGAATATAATTTAAAGCAACTCGCCGCACTATATGCTTGGCATGGAAAGCATCACCTTGCTCACATCCAATTGGCTTTAAATACGATAGGTTAACAGCTTATTTATTTGAAGCTATCTAAAGCTTTCTTGGCTTTATCATTGCCCGGGTCTATTTCCAATACTTTTTGCCAATTTTGTTTGGCAGCAACCGTATCTTTTTGCTTCATTCCTTGAAATCCTAAATAAGAATACGCCTCAATTAAATCTTTTTTGTTTTTTTCTATTTCTTCAGTTTTAATAAGACTTACAAATTTTTCATAATGGGGTTTTGCCAAGCCTTTCTCGTTGCTGGCATCCAGCTGTGTATTGGATTTAGCTCTCCACAAATAGCCTAAAGGTAAAGTTGGATTTGATTTAATGATTTGTGAAAATGAACTATCCGCATTCACAAAATCCTTCGTAAAATAATAGGCACGACCCATCCCAAAATAGTCATTCGCATTAGGTTTACCCATGGTTAACTTTTTTTGATAATTGCTAATGGCTTGTGCATATTTTTTTTGCTTCATATAAGAAGATGCAATTTCACTGTATAAATCGGTTTTAGAAGTATCCAAATCCAAAGCCTTGTTTAATCGCTCAATTCCCAAAGAATCATTATTTGTTTTAATCAGCAACTTTCCATTGTACTCATAATCTTGTGCTAAAATTTTTGTTTTTTCCACATCTGCTCGCTTAAAAAAAGCATTGCTTTTGGAAAGACCATTCGCAAAATCACCGGTTTCGAAATAAGAAAAAGCAAGCAATCGATTCAAAATATTATTACTCGTATCCAGTTTTTGGATTTCATTTATTTCAGCAATAGAGTTGGCATATTCTTTACTCAAATACAAAAAGGAAGCATAACGTGTTCTTGCATCCAAATTGTTGCTCGAAAGCTCTAAAAAGCGCTTGTATTTAGCCTTGGCAACATTGTACTGCTTGGCCATATAATAAAGTTCTCCCTGCTCACGATATGCCGGAGCAAAGGATGAATCAATAAGAGCAGCCTTTTTATAATATTCTAAAGCCAAGTTATAATTACGAGCGCGTCCATATAATTGCCCAATTCGTAAAATGGCTTTTAAAGAAGATTTGTCAATTTCAGCTGCTTTTTCGTAGTTTTTTATGGCATTGCTACCATCATTATTATTTTCTAAATACGCATCTCCGGTAAGAATGTATACTTCTGCATTTTTAGGTTCAAGTTTCGCAGCACTTGTCAAAAGGGAAAATGCAGCCATTAAATCTTTCTTTTCGGCTTGCGTATAGCATTCTGCAATTTTCATTTGCACCAAAGCATTCTTATTAGCACTTAAGGTGAGGGCATTTGTAAAGGTTGCCTTTGCCTCATCGTATTTACCACTATACCACAATACTTTTCCGAGTCCAACAAAATTTATAGGATTGGCAGGATTCACTTCAGCTCCTTTTTTGTAAGCCAGTTGTGCGGAATCCAATTTCTCCGATTTAAAATAATTTTCTCCCATGTAAAAATAATTTTCACCTAAGGTGGGTTGCTGTTGCACAAGATTTTTATACATCCTTGTGGCAGCATAAAATTGTTCATTGTCGGTCAACTTAAGCGCATCTTTCAACGTTTGTCCAATAGTTACTTGTGCGACTAAAAGAGCAAGGGCTAAAATTACTTTCTTCATTTTTTGTGGATTGTTTTAGTTTTTTATCTCTACGATTCTGCTGGGGATAGTTGCCGGTACAAGTCCTGACTTCAATATCATACGTTGTCCTTTTTCACCCGCAACAAAAGAAACAAAGCCCGTGCCAAGTCCTGCGCGGGTTTGTCGGTTTATCATATACACATCTCTGCAGAGCGGATATTCTTTTGTTTTTATGTAGGCCTGATAAGGCTTATAAAAATCAAGTCCCTCCGATTTTGAAATCCCTACTACTTTTACTTTCGTTAAAAAGCGTTGGCTTAGTGTGTCGTCTTGATCACTAATCCAGTTCACACTAATAACGCCTAAAGCATTCTTATGTGTATTCACATAATTAATCACTTCAGGATTCGACTTTACTGCAAAACAATTTTTTTGGTAGGGCTGATTATCCAGTAATACCTCCCTTAAATAACGCTCATTTGCTGAATTGTTGTTGTCGAATACAACATTTATCCTGCCTTCCTGCGATTCCGGATTTACTTGCTTCCATAAACTGTCTTTTCCCAACAATATAGATTTTAATTGGGCTAAACTTAATTGTAGATTTATATTTTCATTATTTACAATCAAGGCAACAGCATCTTCGGCAATTTTTGTAGAAATGGGATAAAGGTTATTCTTTTTAAATTGTAATCGCTCATCACTACTCAAATCACGATTTATGACAATAACTTTGCAGCAATCTTTCATAAGTGCGCTCAGTGCCTCTTGCTCAGGAAGATAGCTTGCGTGTATGCTACCCCGCTTATACAGTTTTTGAAAGGTATAAATTTGTGAATCAAATAAAAGTGAATAACTTTCATCCACCACAATACTAACTTTACCGGAAGTGGTGGTATCTGTAAATTGTTTTGGCCCTCCACTATCGCACCCTAAAAGTGAAATGAATAAAATCAGGAGCGTGCTGTAAAATACTTTTTTCATTTATTTTCCTCAGTTTTAGCCGCTTTTTGTTCCTGGAAAAAAATATAACTCTTACGCTGACGATTTAAGATATATAATCGAAACACTCCATAAATAATTAAAATACCACCAATTATAATTCGATTGTTGGGAACCATTTCAATCATAAAATTACTAAAAGCCACTGCTATGCCCAATGCAATATAAACCAACACCATTAGCAAGCTAAAGTAGAATAATGTTTTTCTTAATCCTGGATTCTCACTTATCATACGATTATAGTTAAAGAAATAGCGTTGAGTAAAACCCAACGCTATTTACGATTGTACTTTATTTAAACTTTTATTTTAACACAAACTTAATAGGTAAATTAAACTGAACAGACACTTGTCGACCATTTTGCTTACCTGCTTTCCAATCCGGCATGTTCGATACTACACGTAATGCTTCTCTGTCACATCCAGACCCACCTTTTACCCCACGTGCAATTTTAGCATCCTTTATTTTACCATCCTTATCTACTACAAATGTAACATAGGCTGTTCCCGAAATGCCATTGTCTTTTTCCATGGCAGGATAGTTAATGTTTTTGCTCAAATACTTGAACAACTCTTCTTCACCACCCGGGAAACTTGGCATTTGTTCCACTATTGTAAATACTTCTTCCGGCTGTGTTCCAACAACCTCATTACCGGTTCCGTCGGGGATAATAATATCTCCGCCATTACCTTCCTGAGTTTCGGTACTAACCTGTGTTTCCGAAAGTTTTTCTTGTGGAGGTGGAATTTCTTCATCGGGAACCTCTTCATCGGTTACAACCGGAGGCACAAATTTTACCGTTTCCATAACCGGCGGTGGTGGCGGTGGTGGCGGTGGTGGCTCTGTTTCATCAATGGGTGGCGGTGCAGTTAAATCGATTGCCACTTCTGTATTGTTTTTTAGCGCATCATCTTCCGATGGAGTTAATAAATCAATAATCTTTGGAAGCAATGCAAAAAACACAAATGCACTTATGCCAATCAGTAATGCAGAGGTAACCGTGCGGTTATATCCCTTTCTAATTTGATAAGCTCCATATTCTTTGTTCTTATTTTCAAATACAAGTTCGTTACGTCCTTCAAAAACAACGTTACTCCAATCTTGTACAAACATTCCGTTTTTCTCTGCCATGTTACAAAATATTAATTGGGTTGTTGTTTAACCAGTTCAAGTTCAGGGGCACTAATATCAACTAATGCATACTTTCCTACATAGCAAATATTTAATTCATCCAGCATGTCAATCACATTGCCATAAGTTGCTTTATCGTCGGTTTTTACGAGTGCCATCAAGGATTTTTTCTCACCTTTAATTTCTACCGCCATACGCTTAAAAGTACTGTCTGCTATTTGACGTGTATCTCTTTTTTTCTCCAATTCCATAATACGGGTAGCTACATCTTTATTGTAATCTTCCAATAAAATTTTGTGTATGCCATCCTTACTGAAATTGGTTTTATTCAAAGTGGTTGCAGGTTTCCCATCCGGATTAGTAGCCGCATAAAATTCACCGTAATACCAATACACCTTATTGTTCTCAGTGAGTAAAAAGGTAATTGCATTTTTTACCTTTGGTTGCTTTTGCTTTTCTATTGGATCGGCCGGCATATTCAGCTCCATTGTTTTGGGTTTGCTGAAGGTGGTGGTGAGCATAAAAAAAGTAAGCAACAAAAACGCCAAATCCACCATGGGCGTCATGTCTATTTTAGTGGACGATTTTTTGGCGCGTTTTTTCTCATGTTTACCATGACTGCCACCACCGTCTGAATTTAATTCTGCCATTTAATTTCGTTGTTTAAACTAATTAGTTAAATGTATTTCTTGTGTTCCATTTTTAGGGATGCACGCTTTGCGAAAATTCCATAAGTGGAAAAATTTTTTTTTACTCTTTGTCTTTCGACTCCAAATCAGTAATCAAATTAAACCGATAAATTTCCTTTTTCTTGAAAATATCGAATACTTGTTTTACTGTGATGTAGTTAGATTTTGCGTCAGCTTTAATGGCAAATCGCAAAGGTTCATGTTTTTGACCGGCATCTTTTAAGGCACGTTCTGCCAATGCACCATTTCTCCATCCTGCTTGAATCCAATCGCTCAACTCATTACTAGCTGTTGTGTCTGCAGGTATTCCCATTGATTTGAATTTACCTTTTTCTGTTTCAGATAAAGCAATATATTGTTTCAATTGCTTAATAGGAACTCCAAAACTTGTCATGAGGGAAAAGCGTTTTTGTTCTTCCGGTGTAAAATCTATTTTATATTGCTTACCCATATCCAATAAGGTCTTTATTTTGGTCTCCTGTCCACTAATAGCATAAAAAATTTTGCCATCATGATCCACCGAAATCAACATTACATTTTCTGGTAATATTTTTTCCGAAATGGAAGAAGGAGTATCCACTACTGCAGGCTCAGTTGCACGAAACTGCGTGGTCAACATAAAGAAGGTTACGAGGAGGAAAGCCAAATCCACCATCGGCGTCATATCCAGCGAAGGACTGCTGCGGGGAACTTTAATTTTAGGCATTTCTTATTTATTTAAAGAGGTTTACGAATTCAATAATTTCAAAAAAAATTATGCTTTGTGTTTTTCATTAAATGTTTGCACAATGCTGAATCCTGCCTCATCAATACCATAAGTTAAGGTGTCAATTTTGTTGGTGAAATAGTTATACATAATAATCGCTATTGTAGAACCAATAATACCTAAAGCCGTATTAATAAGTGCTTCGGAAATACCTGTTGCAAGTGCTGTTGCATCCGGTGCACCGGCCTGAGCAAGCGCGGCAAAAGCACGAATCATACCCAATACTGTTCCAATAAGACCAATTAAAGTGGCAATAGATGCACAAGTTGAAATAATAACCAAATTCTTCGAAAGCATCGGCAATTCTAATGAAGTAGCTTCTTCCAATTCTTTTTGAATGGCTGCGATTTTACCTTCTTTATCCATTGTGTTGTCATTCTCCACATACTTGTATTTACCTAAACCAGCTTTAATTACCGCAGCAATTGAACCTTTTTGTTTATCACACTCTGCCATTGCAGCATCAATTTTATCAGTGCCCATCAAGTTTTTTACATTGCGGATAAAAGGCTCCACTCGTGCGCTGCCTTTTGCTTTTGAGATAGTAATAAAACGCTCAATTGAAAAGGTAAGAACTAATAAGTTAACAGTAATCAAAATTGGTACAATTGGACCTCCCATATAGATTACACCAAGGTAATTGCCTGTTACTGGATGACCTTCTGCATCAAAATTTCCGGGGGCTCCCAAAATAAATTTGTATATAATCCATGATACCACTAAAGCCGTAGGTATAACTATAGCTGCGAATAGCGCTTTGAAACTACTCTCTTGTGTTGATTTTGTACTGCTCATTTTTGTCTTGTTTATTGGTTATTAAATTGGTTTTAAAATTTCGATTTTTATAAGTGAGGCGCAAGTTTAGTAATTATTTTCTCAAATCACAAAACGCGGTTTAACAGCTGTTATTGTTGTTAATGATTTTTTAACAATTGAGCCAAATCAAATGTTCCGCTTATTTTTCTCCGTTCACAAAATTTTGCTTTAGCCCAATTGCACAATAATTTTTTACTTTTGACCACCTAATGCCACAATACTAATGAAAGAAAGGATAGCTGCTTTATCGATTGAAGTTGAAAAATTTATTGCTCAAAGTGAGGAAAATCTAGAAGGATTTAGAGTGAGCATGTTAGGAAAAAAGGGCGCTATAACCGAGCTTTTTGAGGAGTTTAAAATGGTGAGCCCTGAAGTGAAACGCGAAATGGGGCAAGTGCTCAATCAACTTAAAAATAAAGCTCAAGAAAAAATTGCTGAATTCAAAGATATTCTTGAGGCGAAAGTAGTTGAGCCCGCAAATCAAGTAGATGCTACTCGCCCGGCTGATGCACCTTTGTTGGGCTCTAGGCATCCATTAAGCTTAGTGCGGAATGAAATAATTTCAGTGTTTTCCCGAATCGGATTTGTGGTAAGTGAAGGCCCTGAAATTGAAGACGATTGGCATAATTTCTCCGCGTTAAATTTTCCTGAGGAACACCCGGCAAGAGACATGCAGGATACTTTTTTTATCGATCAGCAAATTGCATTACGCACGCATACTTCATCCGTGCAAGTGAGGGTTATGGAAAATTCAAAACCGCCCATTCGAACCATCTCGCCGGGAAGAGTATACCGAAATGAAGCAATTTCTGCGCGTGCACATTGCCAGTTTCATCAAGTGGAGGGATTGTATATTGATGAAAATGTATCTTTTGCAGATCTAAAACAAACGCTCCTTTATTTTGCCAAAGAAATGTTTGGTGATAAAACTAAAATCCGTTTGCGCCCCTCTTATTTTCCTTTCACAGAACCGAGTGCCGAAATGGATATCTCCTGCCCATTCTGCGAAGGCAAAGGTTGTAACATTTGCAAAGGAGCCGGCTGGGTGGAGATACTAGGCTGCGGAATGGTGGATCCGAATGTGCTTGAAAATTGCAACATCGACAGTAAAAAATATACTGGTTTCGCTTTCGGTATGGGCATCGAACGCATCACCATGTTGAAGTATAAAATTAATGATTTGCGTTTGTTTTTTGAAAATGATGTGCGTTTTCTGAATCAATTTAAGTCGGTTATTTAAATTCTTTATTGTAAAAAATGAATACTTCTGAAAGAGTGGTTTCCCTATTGAAAATGCTCGAGAAGGAACCGTATGATTCATTTTTAAATTATGCCTTGGCTCTCGAATACCACAAGCAAGGCAAACTTCAAGAAGCAATTCAACTCATTCTTCAACTCCTAAATCGGGATGAAAATTATTTGGGGGCCTATCTGCAAATTGGTCAACTGCTCGAAGAAGCAGGCGATTTGAAAGAGGCTTTATTATGGTATGAACGAGGTTGTGTTATTGCTAAAGTTCAAAAAAGCACTAAGGCACTTTCTGAATTAAACCAGGCCATTCAACAATTAAATGAAGAGCTTATCGAATAAGTTGTTGTGGTAATTTGTAATGGGAAGTATTCAAATAGTTTTCAAAGCCCTTGTAATTTTGAATTTCATTTAAGGCTTCTGCTAAATTAAAATTAGGTTGCAATTGGAAATAGCTAATGCCTTTTGCACTAAAATATTCAGCCAAATAAACTTGCTCGGTTTGACCTGGCGTAGGCACAAAAATTGCTTTTTTGCCGAGTGCCGCTAAATCCATTATAGAGCTATAACCCGAGCGGCATAGAACTGTTTTTGAACAGCTTATTAATTCACTTAATTTCTCACTGGATAAATGATTAAAAGAAGCAGATAGCTCACTGCTTTCGAGTGTTTTGTTTGAATCTGTTAGCCCTCTCACAAAAACAGTTTTTAGTTTGAGTCCTTTCAATTCCGCTATCACTCTATTTTCTAAAATACTGCGCTGTGGTTCAGGTCCGGATAAAAGGATACATAGGTCATATTTGATTACATTGGTTTTTAGTTTTTGTGCGGATGCAAATCGTGACAAAGGACCAATATACACGATGTTATTGGGTGTCTTTTCACCGTGAGACAAGGCTCCAGATAAATTCAAGGAACCTGCTAAATCCGGCACCCACACTTGATTATAGCGCGACAAAAACCAAAAATTAATTTTTGCTACCAGCGATTTTAATATTGGAGTTTGGATAAATAACTGATGGCTAATAAAAACACTGTAAACTTCCTTGTTCCAACAACCATATCGATTATCCGAAATAACCACATCGATGTGGTGTTGCTTGATGATATTGCGAAGCGTTAAATGTTCTTTTAAAATGCCTTTTATCATGCTGGGAATGGATGCTACTAGCTTCACCCATAAAAAGTGTTTTGAGTAGTGCATTTCGTAACCCTCAAAAACGATAAACTCAAGATTCGGAAATTCAAGTTGCAAGAGCTTTAGCGGTTTTTTATCAGCTGCAATAACAACAGTATGTCCCTCTTCGATAAGTTTTCGAATAATAGGAATACAGCGGCTTGCATGCCCTAATCCCCAATTTAATGGACAAACTAAAATTCGCTTTTGCATACTTCTTTAAAGGAATTTAATGGATTTAAAGTTTCGGGAGCAATTAGTTTGAAATTATAATCAAAGTCCTTTTCTCTAAGGTTGCTAAATTCAGAATTCAAGTGCGCAAAGATAATTTCTGATTTCATAAAGTGTTGTAAAATTAATTAAACACCAGAATATCCAATAAATTAGAATGCTGTAGGAATATTGACGAAGCGCAATCAGTAAAATTGATTTTAGGGAAAAAGAGGAATACCAATGAATGTGTTTTTATTGAAATACCAAAACCAATGTCCCGCCTGTGATTAAGCTTGCTCCCAACAGAATTTTCGGAGTGAGCGGTTCATATAGAAAAAAAAGGGCTAAAAAATTGTAATAACAAGACTTGTTTTAGCTATGCTTGCAATTACCGATACAGGGCCTATTTTAATGGCACGACAACAGAAAATCCACGAAAGTGTTGTGGTTAATCCTTAAATACATAAGTATATTAAATCGCGTTTGGTGAAATTTGAAAGTTGAGTTGTGTAGCGCAAAGCAAAGGCATTCATCCAAATAAAAACGAAAACAGCAGAGGTGCGTATGGCCGGTGCTAAATCGTTCGGCACATTTTTTAATCCAAATTTTGCAATTACGGAAGTGAGCCCTGCAAATACCATTGAGGCTAAAGCATATAGAACCCAGAGTGGCATTGTTTTTTTGAATTTGATAAGGTTAAGGTAGAATAATCACTACAGATTGGAAATGAAAAATTGCAAACTTTGAAAACTTAAATTAAATTCGCTCCATATATTTATTAATCCAAAAGACAAGATGAAAAAAACCTACATGTCAAGAACATCGATTGCTGCAGTAAATCATTTAACAAGAGTGGTGCTTTTTGCTGTTATCGCATTATTCACCTATTCAAATTTGAATGCCCAAACAACCATTACCACAGAAAACGGAACAAATTTTACAGGAGGTAATGGTGTTGCAGGAAATTCGGCAATAACTTTTGTTATTGAAAATACAAATAGCTTTGCAATTCAGATTACTCAAATTGATAACTATTGGCAAACAGCAAATACTGGCACAACCCCCTCTTTATGGTATAGTTCTACCTCTTTGGGAGGTGCTCCAACTATAGCTTCGCCGGATTGGACGCTCATTACAGGGCCAATAAGTCCGATTACGGTAGCAGCAAATGGATATTATCCAACCTTTACAGGGATGTCCTTTACAATCCCGGCTGCAACTTCGTATCGTTTTGCTTTGCAATCCACAGCTGGAATTCGTTATAGCGGACCAACACCTGCGCCAACACCTACTACTTTATCTGCTGGTGGTGTGAATTTAAATGTGTACGATTTTTCAATTGGAGCAACGGTTGGTTACGGTGGAGCTTTCCCGAGCCCAACAAATAACCCAAGAGCGTTTACAGGAAGAATTACTTTTGTTCCTGCAATTGCTTGCACCGGCACCCCAACAGCCGGTTCGGTTGCAGCAACAGATACTTCTGTTTGCCCTGGCACAAACTTCAATTTGAGTTTGGTGGGTGCAACACTTGCAAGTGGCTTATCCTTTCAATGGGAAAGTTCGGCAAATAATGTCAATTGGTCTCCAATAGTAGGCGCAACACAGTCATCTTATCTCAGTTCTCAAACTACGGATACATATTATCACTGTATTGTTACCTGTTCCGGACAAAGTTCAACCTCAACCAGCTTATTGGTTACTACCAATACTTTCGTGGATTGCTATTGCGCTTCTGCTGCTACTGGAGCTGCAGGTGCAGATATTGATAATGTATCTATAGCAACCCTCAATAATGGTGTTGGAACACCCGCAGTGAGCAATCCTGCTTCAGTTAATTTATATACTGATTTTACATCACTTCCCGCAACCGATTTAATGCAAGGAATAAGTTACCCTATATCTGTTACACAGATAAACAGTGGTGCTGCAATTACAACATCCTATGTTACGGTATATATCGATTACAATCACAATGGAACGTTTGACTTAATTGACGAAACGTATTCCATCGCACAAACCTCTACTGCAAATGGAAACATAGCAGCAGGAACTATTACTGTTCCATTTACCGCCCTTACAGGAACAACAAGAATGCGTGTTGTGTTGAGAACAGGTGGTTCAGCAACTCAAAGCGCATGCGGAACTTATGCTGCCGGTGAAACAGAAGATTATTTGGTTAATGTATTGGCAGGAACTGTTTGCACAGCGCCTCCAACTGCCGGAGCTGCCGTTGCTACTTTTACTTCCGGCTGTTTTGGACTAGCAACTACAATTTCCTTAAATGGCAACTCTGTTGGCTCCGGACAAACTTATCAATGGCAAATGTCAACTGATAATGCAACTTGGTCGAACATTAGCGGAGCAATAAATAGCTCTTTAATAATTCTAATAAGTTCAACCGCATATTATCAATGCATAGTAACTTGTAGTGCTCAATCTGCCACTTCCTCCAGTATTCAGGTTTCTTTGAATCCACCTACGTTGTGCTATTGTTCCACTGGTTTAGGTGGCGCAGGATGTTCAGCTACAGACCGAATTACAGCTGTGGAAATTGTGAGTACTTCCCTAAACAGTTTATCAGCTGATACTTGTTTTGGTACTACAGCAAATACCTTAACACCTTATCCTGCATCAGGAAGCACTACAGCCATTTTAACAAGAGGAGATACATACACATTCAATATTACTACTTTAGCTAATAATATTATTTCACTTTGGATTGATTATGACCAAGATGGGATTTTTGGAACAAACGAATGGACAAGAGTTTGCACCACTTCGGTTGCCGGAGTTGCTAATACAGTGCAAGTTTCCATTCCATGGGGCATTCCCGGCGGGCAAACAGGTCTTAGAATAAGAAGCAGAGCCGTAAATAATACGAACGATTCCACATCTGCTTGCACGAATTTCGGTTCCGGAGAAGCAGAAGATTATATTGTTACAATTGATATCGGAAATGGAATTAAAAAGTCAATTCAAAATCAATCGTTCACTATTGCCCCCAACCCTGCACATGAGTTTTTTATTCTATCCTTTAACAGTAATTCTTCCGAAAAAAATCTTTTAAAAGTATTGAATACTCGAGGCGAATTGGTGTATTCTGAAACCATTAGCAATGTGAGTGGAAAATACAGCAAACAACTTGATCTTAAGAATCTTGCAAAAGGAATTTATTTTGTTCAATTGATTTCTGATTCTTCTAACAGCACGCAAAAGCTTATTGTAGAATAAATACTACTACATAAAAAGCAAAAAGTCCCTAATTTTAGGGACTTTTTGCTTTTTAGAAATGTTTATCTTTACGACTTTAACATAAAATGCTGTATCCAAAATGAAAAAATCAGTCATCCAAACTATTTCCTTTCTTGCCTTATTGCTTTTAGTAACAAGCACAGTAAGTCAAGCACAAATTACGATTTCTACAACATCTACTTTTTTAAATAATAACGGGTCAGGAACCGTAACTTTTAATTTTGAAAATACAAATTCAAGCGATGTAATAATTACCGACATTGAAGGAATAGTGGGTACAACAGCGAATGTTTCTGTTGATTTTTGGTATAAAACAACTCCCTTGAATGGTTCTCCGGGAAATATTTCGGTAGCAAATGGTTGGACACTCGTTGCAACAGGAACTATTGCAGGGGTAGCCAATACAACAACTACGGTTACACAATCCTTTTTTACGGGCTTAAGTTTTTTAGTACCTGCCGGAGCAAATTACGGATTCGCAGTCTCGGCTTACAACGGAACGGCTGGAGTGCAGCGTTATCATACAATTGTTGCTCCGAATCTTCCAACAGTTACCATATCGGCCGGTGGTTGTAACATTGTAACCGGCGACAACATAGGATACGGCGGAGGCGCTCCTCCAACTACCCCTACCAATACTCCAAGAGGATGGCTTGGGAGTATTTCATTTATTCCAGCCACACCTTGCACAGCGCCGCCTAATGCAGGTACAACTGCAGCAACTGATTCAAGTGTATGCCCAAATACAAACTTTTCATTGAGCTTAAATGGAAATACACTCGCTTCAGGACTAACGTATCAATGGCAATCCTCTCCAAATAATACCGTTTGGACAGATATAGTTGGTGCAGCAAATATCAATTTAAGCACCACTCAAACAAGTAACACCTATTATCGATGCATTTCAACCTGCACCGGTGTTGCAGATACTTCAACCAGCTTATTAATCACCACGAATACTTTTGTCGATTGCTATTGTTCTTCTAATCCTACAGGTGCAACCGGCAGCGATATTGGAAATATTACCATTGCAGCATTAAATAATGGAACAGCCGGAACAGCCACGAATAATGCCGCTTCGGTAAATACCTATTCCGATTTCTCAAATTTACCTGCTACTGCTTTAACGCAAGGTGGTACCTATCCGATAAGCATAACGCAAATTAACAGCGCTGCTTTTAGTGTAAATTATGCAACCGCACACATCGATTTTAACCATGACGGTCTGTTTGACCCGGTGGTTGAAACGTTTACATTGGGTGCATCCACTTCGGCAGTTAATGGTAATATAATTAGCTCGGCCCTTAATATCCCATACACAGCGCTTACAGGCCTCACCCGTATGCGTATTGTATTAAGAGCGGCAGGATCTGCAACGCAAAGTCCTTGTGGAACATACGGCACTGGAGAAACTGAGGATTATTTGGTGGATATTTTGCAAGGTGCTGTATGTACAGCCCCTCCTACTGCCGGCGCTGCTGCGGCATCCTTTACCTCCGGGTGCTCAGGAGTAGCAACCCTAATTTCCTTAATAGGAAATTCAATTGGTTCTGGACAAACCTATCAATGGGAATCTTCAACCGACAGTGTAACTTGGACACCCATTAGTGGAGCAACCAATACACTATATGCTACTACCATAACCGGCACGTTGTTTTATCATTGTGTTGTTACTTGTAATGCACAGTCTGCAGCTTCTGCAGGTATAAAAGTGTCTCAAAATCCACCAAGTTTATGCTATTGTGTAACCGGCTTAGGCGGCGGCGGATGTGCCTCTTACACCATTAATGATGTGGTAATTGCCGGTACCACGTTAAATAATCTTGGAAGTATTTGCACCGGAACCACAGCTAATACATTAACTGTTTTTCCTCCATCAGGTAACACCACAGCATCCTTAATTCAAGGCTTATCCTATAATCTTAGTGTAACTTTGCCAGTGGCAGCTTATGTTTCTGTATGGATTGATTTTGATGGATCAGGAACCTATGATGTTTCTGAATGGAGTCAGGTTTGTATTCCCTCCACTTCTGCTCCCAATATACCTAATACTATCTCGATCTCAGTGCCCTTTAGCTCTATTATTGGGCAAACAGGTATGCGCATCAGAAGCCGTTCAGCAACACCCAATGGAGCACCTGATGCATGCTTGAGTTTTGGAAGCGGAGAAACTGAAGATTATATACTCACTATTATTCCAAATGTGAATTGTGCAGGTACTCCAAATGCAGGAACTGCTGTTGCTAATGCTTCTTCGGTATGCCCTAGTGTTCCGGTTGCCCTAAGTTTAAATGGTGTAACTCTTGCGAGTGGCTTAACTTACCAATGGGAGAGTTCGGCAAATAACATTACGTTTGCGCCGATTAGTGGAGCAACTCAACCATCCTATTCAAGCACTCAACCCAACAGCACCTATTACCGTTGCATTGTATCTTGCAGTGCTGCTGCCGATACTTCCACAAGTATTTATGTTACAACTAATACCTTCGCAAGTTGTTATTGCACTTCAGCAGCAACAAGTACTGCAGATGATGATATAGGTAATGTAACTTTTGGACCTTTAAATAACGGTATCGGAACGCCGGCTACAACCAATGCTACCTCTGTAAATACCTATACGGATTTTACAAGCTTGCCACCTCAAACCTTCTTCCTTGGTTTTCCATATCCCATTTCAGTTACTCAAATTGATTTGAATGGATTTTATGTATGTACCATCGCTGTTTTTATCGATTACAATCAAGACGGAAGCTACGATCCGGCCACTGAACTTGTTTTTGATGGAACCACTTTTGCAGGCCAACTCGGCAACATTGTTTCCGGGCTAGTTGTTATTCCAGCTTCAGCAACTTTGGGAAATACCGGAATGCGGGTTGTTTTAAGAGAGGGTACTGTTATGCCGAGCCCTTGCGGAACCTACACTTGGGGTGAAACTGAGGATTATATCGTGAACCTTGCACAGGCTCCACCCTGCATTGCACCAACAGCAGCAGGAACAGCCGCAGCAAGCGATTCAACTGTTTGTCCTAATGTGAACTTTACCTTGAGCCTTGCAGGTTATTCCATTTCATCAGGCATCACCTACCAATGGCAAGCATCGCCCGATAACATTAACTGGTCACCCATTGCAGGTGCAAATACTTTGTATTATCAAATGTCTCAAACCAGCAGTACCTATTATCGTTGCCAACTTATTTGCTCAGGTGTTACATCTACTTCTACCGCATTATTTGTAGCGCTTAATTCATTTGTTGATTGTTATTGCACCTCAGGTCCAACCAGTGCAGTTAATAATTACGATATAGGAAACGTTTCATTTGGCTTATTAAATAATGGTATAGCGCTTCCGGTTACAAATAACCCAACTTCGATAAATTCATACACCGATTTTGGTTATCTACCACCGGTGAATTTGGTTAAGACCTTGAGCTATCCGCTTGCCGTTTCTCAAATTAATTTTGGAACCTTTGCCACGTGTAATTTAGGCATTTACATCGATTTTGATCACGATGGAATTTTTGATCCTAGTGGTGAAATTATTTTGAACGCCCAAACAATAGGTGGCCCTAATCCTATACGTGATACCATTTTAATACCTTCGACAGCATTATCAGGTCTTACTAAAATGCGTTTGGTGTTGCGAAATGGCACTACATCGGCCGATCCTTGCGGAACCTATTTATATGGCGAAACCGAAGATTATTTAGTGAATTTACTAACTCCTAACTCTTGTAGTTTGCCATTTAGCGCCGGCTTTGCTAAATCCGGAACCATGGAAGTATGTGCCTCCGACATTTTTTCATTATCTATCGATAGCTTGAGCACAGACACCGGATATACTTTTCAATGGCAGAAATCATTCGATAATCAAACCTGGACATCAATTGCAGGCGCAACTACTCAAGTGTATTTAACAAGCCAAAATTTTGATACTTATTATCATTGTAATGTAACATGTAATGGCGGCACTACAGTTACCTCAACAGCAGTGCATGTTTTAAACAAATCAGTGGCTTTGTGCGATTATTGCAACAACGAAATCAATGGAAATTGCACCCTCGAAAACTATATCGATTCTGTAGCTTTTGGGCAAACAACTTTCAATAATGCAAATTCGGGTTGTGCAGCTAATGCAGGCTTTGCTTACTCAAAATATCCCGGTACAGGGAACACCACTACCACTTTAGGCATTGGAAATTACTATGATTTATATGTGAAAACCATTGGTGAGTGCAGTATCTCTGTTTGGATTGATTATGACCAAAGCGGTACCTTTGATCCAGAAGAATGGAAAGAAGTGAGTCATGCTACTGTCTCAGGACTTGCTACAAAAGTTCCTTTCGTAATTGACGACTCTGCTAAGGTTGGAGTAACCGGTATGCGCATCAGATCACGAATTGCCGGTAGCAGCAACCTTGCTAATGAAGCTTGTGCAGCCTTTGGTAGCGGTGAGACCGAAGATTACTACATTACCTTGGCAACTGCTATTTCTACCGGAAATGAGTTGGAGAGAGAAAAGGACCTTACAATTTATCCTAACCCAAGCAATGGAAAAATCAGCATTAGCTATTATAATTTGGATTCAAAATCAATTAGCCTAATGATTTCAAGTATGGAAGGCAAAGAAATTCTGAAACAAAACTCAGCACTCAATGCTAACCAATTTAATACACAGCTCGATCTTACAACCTATCCAAAAGGAATTTATTTTATTCAATTAACCACCGATAAAAATAGTATTACTAAAAAGCTGGTAATTAAGTAGATTTGCAGGAAAGAAATTTCTTCGGTGAATCTAGTTCTCGACATTGGTAACACCCGTATTAAAGCAGCCTCCTTCGATAAGGCTGCTTTAATGCGTTTGGAGGTGTTCGATTCTTTCGATAATTTTCGAAGCAATTTTAATTTTGATGCGCATGTCGCCCAGCCCTGTATTATTTCATCAGTGGTGAATGCTCATTTGGAAAGCGTTCAATCCATTAAGTTTCATTCAGCACCACTAATTTTTTCGGATGCTACTGCCATTCCAATTCAAAATCGTTATGCTACTCCCGGCACTTTAGGAAGCGATAGGCTGGCTGCTGCGGTGGCTGCTGCACATTATTTTCCGGGCAAAAATGTGTTAAATGTTGATACCGGTACCTGCTTGAAATATAATTTTGTAGACAACACTTCTTCTTTTTTGGGAGGAGCCATTTCACCCGGATTAAGGATGCGCTTAAAAGCCATGCATCAGTTTACGGATGGTTTGCCCTTGGTGGAGATGGATGCAGAATTTAACACCTTAATTGGTACGGATACGCATAGTTCGCTGCTTTCGGGTGCTTTGGTTTCAGCTTGTGCAGAAGTGGATGGAGTTATTAGATTGTATCAACAACAATTTTCCGACTTAACAGTTGTTGTGAGCGGAGGCGATACCGATTTTTTTGTAAAACGGTTAAAAAACAGCACCTTTGCGCGCCCTCATTTGGTGCTCGAAGGCTTAAATCATATTCTGGAATATAATGTCAATAAATAATCGCGTTTTAGTATTCGCTTTTTTTTCGTTCCTGCTTACAAAAGCGGATGCACAATCCATAACTAAATCACCTTATTCGCGCTATGGTTTGGGCGATATTTTGGATAACAGCATTGCACAAAGTCAGGCAATGGGTGGCGTTTCTCAGGGTTTTCGTTCTTCCACTTGGATTAATTATTCAAACCCTGCATCTTACTCCAGTCTTGAGCTCTCCACCTTTCAAACCAGTGTAAATTTATCCATTACCGAGCAAAGCACTGCTGCCTCCACCCAAAAAGTAAAGAACGGAAACCTTGCTTCACTTGCATTTGGCATCCCCTTAAAAAAGGGTTGGGGACTTAGTTTTGGACTATTGCCTTTTAGTAGCATAGGATACAAATTCAGCAATTTTTCGACTGCTCCTAACGGCGAAGAAGTGCAGTACTTGTACAACGGCTCAGGTGGCCTGAATAAAGTATTTTTGGGAACCGGCATTTCTCCTTTTATTAATAAATCGGACAGCAGCTGGTTAAAAGGATTTTCATTGGGAATAAATGCCTCCTACATTTTTGGAAACATGACTTATGAGCGCAGAGTCATTTTTACCGATGCCAATACCCAATTAAATAACATAATGGACTTTGATTATTATAAAGTTGGAGATTTTGATTTGGATTACGGCATACAATACCGTGCAAACTTAAAAAAGAAGTGGTCGCTCATTGGTGGAATAACCCTCTCTAACGCTACAAAATTAGATGCGGAACATTCCGGCTTAGGTCTAACCTATAGGGTAATAAATGATTTCGAAAACGCTATTGATACCGTGTATCGTTTTCAAAACGTGAAAGGAAACATTCAAATGCCTACCCGTATTGGCTTTGGCATACTTGCAAATAAGTCGGATAAATTAATGATTGGTGCCGATTTTAAAACTCAGGATTGGAGTAAGTTTAGCTCTTTTGGTGTGAAAGACAGTTTAAACAACAGCAATTCTATTTCGTTAGGCGTGCAATACATTCCCAACCCCAGCAGTGGGAGGGGATTTTGGAAACACGTGCAATACCGCGCAGGGGTAAGTTATTCAACAACTTATCTTAAAATTCGAAATACCTTACTCACTCAACAATCCGTAAATTTTGGTGCCGGATTTCCCATCATTAAAAGTCTCTCTACTTTAAATGTGGCTTTCCAATATGGCGTGCGCGGTACAACTACCGATAACCTTGTGAAAGAAAAATTTTACGGCTTGAGCGTAGGTCTTACCTTTAGCGACAAGTGGTTTATTAAACGCAAATTTGATTGATACCATAATGTTTTTCGTTTCGAAAAATAGCCGCATTGTTCTTGCCTATATAGCAATATCGTTGACTTTTACAGCCTGTGAAAACGATATTGAGCAGGTAAATTTAATCACCTCCAAAAAGAAAATCCCCTCAGAATCAGGTAAAAATGTACTCATCGTTTACAGTGATTCAGCCCGGATTAAAATGAAACTGAACGCGGCCCAACTCGATCATTACGATGGCGAAAATGCTTATGTGGAATTCCCTAAAGGGGTGAATGTGTTTTTTTACAACGATCAAAATAAGCTTGAATCTAACCTAAAGGCCAACTATGCCATCCGCTACGAAAAAAGCAACATGATGGAGGCTAAAAACAATGTAATTGTTATAAATAATAAAGGGGAGAAGCTAAATACCGAACACCTGTTTTGGGACGAAAAAAAGGAACAAATTTACTCCGATGTGTTCGTAAAAATCACCACCAAAACCGAAATCATCATGGGCGAAGGCCTCGAATCCAACCAGGATTTCAGCAAATACAAATTCAAAAAAATTAAAGGGACCATAAATGTGAAGCAGTAATTTGCATCATGCAGGCGCGCTTTCAGCGCGTGATTCAATAGACTGGCGCGCGCTTGCAGCGCGTGACTTCATACATAATAACAACACTATTCCTTAATAATTTTCTCCACCCACTGCTTCCCATCCAAGTTCGCACTCACAATATAAATGCCTTGCGGCTGATCGCTTAAATCGATTTTGTTATCTGTTGAATTACTTTTACTGCTAAGCACCTTGCGGCCATACACATCGCTTACTTCAAAGCTGAAGGCTTCTTTTATGTTTTGTAGCTGCACATTAAAAATACCCTTAGTTGGATTTGGATAAATTTTTAAAACAAAATCTGCAGCATCTGTTGCAAATTCTACAGTATTACTACAAATGAGTTGCATAATCGGGATAGTGTCATTGCTTATAAATTGCAAAATTACCTCATTCGCATTTGTAGCGCTAATAGGTATATTCCAATCGGTAAAAGTAACAGGAGAAATTATTGAGAAAATATTAGATGTTGCCGTATTGTTATAACAAGAAGTAAAGGAAGTGCTGTCCTTCTTTACAATTAAAATATTGCGAATATTTTGCGAAGGTAATATCTCAGTACCGGCAATTACATAACCGTTATCACTTGTATGTATAATAGAATTATAATTATATTGGAATGGAAAATTTTGATACTTCCTGGATTGAATATTCCCAAATTTATCAATGTAAGAACTTTGATCCGACAATTTCATAAATCCTGAATCTTTTAATGCTGTAATATAATTGCATGCCGTGCTTTGAAATCTATGCCATATAAGGTTTCCATTAAAATCAATTTTTGCAAAACTGGTTTGACTATTAGCAACTCCTGTACCCAAACCGGTGTAGCATATTGCAATGCAAGAATCAATAGTAAGTGCAAAAGAGGCATTGCCTCTATACATGTTTTCCAAATTACCCAGTGAACGCTTACACCATATTTTATTTCCAAACTTATCTAAACGTAAAATGAAACAGTTACTTCGAGCTGGAAAGTTATTCGGATCAGTATTAAACTGGTAAGTAAGCCCTGAGAGAATTAGACCTGAATCAGGAAGCGAAAATACACCCCAACCTTCAGAACTAGACGTATCACCAAATAATTTGCTCCATTGCTGATTTAACAAAGAATCTAATTTTATTACAAACATTTTACTGCTATCAATTACACTTGAGTTACTAGAAAAATTTGTACTTCCAACAAGCACAAATCCCCCATCAGGTGTATTTACAATACTTGAAATATTGTCAGAATTAGATAGGGTCAACTTCTTTACGGTATTAAGTGATAAACTATCGCTTAACTTAGCAATAAAAGGAATATTCTGATTTTGTAAGGTAATAGTATCGATGCCTGAAATCCGGCCTGCTATTATAAATTCCTTTCCTTTTGCATCTGCAGTAATAATGGAAGCTGTGGAATTCGGGTATGTGGTAGAGAATTGAAAATATTTCATGAATTTATAAGAACCAGTGTAATCGGTCTTTAAAATTATTGTGCATGCCTTATCTGTATTTAATGAATCTCTGAATGCTGAACCCCCTAAAAAAATATAACTGCTATCAACTTTTGAATCAGCAACTCCCCATACTTGACTATTTAATCGCATTTTATATTTAACTGTAAAAAGTGATTGTCCTTTCAACCCCAAAGTAAAAAGCGAAAGCAAAACAATAGCCAATAATTTCAGTATCATTTCAAATAAATCTAAAACTATTTCTTATAAGACTTCAAAACCTCAATCTCCTTCTGCAATTGCAGCACATACAAAAAGAGTTCTTCGAGTTTTTGTTGTTGCCTGTAAAGCGTAAATCTAAAATTCATTTTCATATGATTTTGATAATTAAAATGTGAAAAGTTGCAATTACTGACTAGCCCAATTACTGGCGTGCACTTCCAGCATGTGACCTCCCCATGATTAAATTTATCATCAATTGTTTGCAAAACAAAAAAGCCCTGAACATTTCGTCCAGGGCTTAAATTTATACTTAAATTGCAATTAAAACTCCACCAAAGTCCCAATCTTATCACCCGAAATCAATTTGGCTAAATTCCCTTCTTTATTCATGTCAAAAACAATGATGGGTAGTTTGTTCTCATTACAGAGGGTAAAGGCGGTCATATCCATCACATTTAAGCCTTTTTCGTATACTTCATCAAAGGAGATCGTTTCGTATTTTGTAGCGCTTTTATCTTTTTCAGGATCGGCAGTATAAATGCCATCCACACGGGTGCCTTTTAAAATAACATTGGCTTCAATTTCTATGGCTCTTAAGGATGCAGCTGTATCGGTAGTAAAATAAGGGTTTCCGGTACCGGCTCCAAAAATTACAACACGTCCTTTTTCCAAGTGGCGTACCGCTCGGCGGCGGATAAAAGGCTCGCAAATTTGTTCCATTTTAATGGCTGATAGCAAGCGGGTATTTACATGCAAGCGTTCTAATGCACTTTGTAATGCCATGCTGTTAATCACAGTGGCCAACATCCCCATATAATCGCCCTGCACACGGTCCATTCCACCTTTCTCAGCCTGTATGCCGCGAAATATATTTCCGCCACCTATAACAATCGCTACTTCAATTCCTTTGTCGACAATGGATTTAATATCATTGGCATATTGTCCGAGTCGCTCAGGGTCAATCCCAAATTGCTTTTCGCCCATTAGCGCCTCACCACTCAACTTTAGAAGTACTCTTTTATATTTCATGTGCCCAATTTTATGTGTGTAACGATAGGTAAGTGCAAAAAAAATCCCGACTTTAAAGTCGGGATTTAAATAAGTGAACGATTAGCTTAACGAAACGCGTTTAAAGGCGGTAACGGTTAATCCTTTTTCGGCATCGTTGAGGTATTGGGCAACCGTTTTCTTGTTGTCCTTTACAAACTCTTGATTTAACAAGGTTGATTCTTTATAGAATTTCTCAATCTTTCCTTTCGAAATCATTTCAATTTTATCTTCCGGCTTGCCTTCGTTGCGTAATTGCTCTTTTGCAATTTCAATTTCGCGCTCTAACAGGCTTGGGTCAACATCTCCTTTGTCAACAGCAACAGGAGCCATGGCAGCAATTTGCATTGCAACATCTTTTCCTACTTGCTCATCAGCAATGTTTTTGTTAAAACCAACAATCGTAGCCAATTTGTTTCCCGGGTGAATGTAAGCTACTACTTTCTCAGCGTTAACTACTTCGTATCGTGATAATTCAATTTTTTCGCCGATTTTACCTACGTATTCAGTAATTTTTTCAGCTACGCTTAGGTTTCCAATGCTTAAAGCATGAAACGCTTCAACGTTTGCAGGGTTTTTCTCGATAGCTAAATCCAATAGGGAAGTAGTAAATCCAACAAAGTCTTCATTGATCGCAACGAAATCGGTTTCGCAACTCAACGTTACAACCACTCCTCTTTTGCCATCAGCAGTTACTTTAGCCAATACACATCCTTCTTTGGCATCACGGTCGCCACGGTTAGCAGCAACTTTTTGTCCTTTTTTTCTTAAATAATCAACTGCTTTTTCAAAATCACCTTCAGCTTCCATCAGTGCTTTTTTGCAGTCCATCATGCCTGCTCCGGTTTGCGTTCTCAGCTTGTTTACATCGGCAGCAGTAATCGTTAATGTTGACATGTTAATTTTATGATTTTAAGTATTGATTTTACGCAATACAAATGAGTTAATTCTTTTTATCTGATAATTAAGCTTTAGCACGTGGACGTTTTCCGGTTCTTTTATCGTCGCCATCTTCGCCTCTTGTACGTCTTGCACGCGGTGATTCAGCACCTTCAGCTACCATTTCTCCTTCTTCTTTTGCATCGTCATCGTCCTTATCTTTATCCACTTTGCGTTCAGAAAGTCCTTCTTCGATTGCTTTAGCAACAATGTCAATAATTAATTGAATTGATTTTGTAGCATCGTCATTAGCAGGAATAGCGTAATCTACTAAGTTTGGATCAGAGTTAGTATCTACAATTCCGAAAGTTGGGATGTTTAATCTTTTAGCTTCGGCAACTGCGATGTGTTCTTTAAAAATATCTACAATAAACAAAGCAGCAGGCAAACGGGTAAGGTCGGCGATACTTCCTAAGTTTTTTTCCAATTTAGCACGCTCACGGGTAATTTGTAATTTTTCTTTTTTCGAAATATTATCAAAAGTACCGTCAGTAGCCATTTTGTCGATAGAAGACATTTTCTTAACCGCTTTACGGATAGTTGCAAAGTTAGTTAACATTCCACCCGGCCAGCGCTCTGTAACATAAGGCATATTCAGGTTTTTAACACCGCTTGCCACTACGTCTTTTGCTTGCTTTTTAGTAGCAACAAATAATATTTTTTTGCCTGATTTTGCAATTTGTTTTAAGGCTTCAGACGCAGCATCCAACTTAACCATAGTTTTGTTAAGGTCGATGATGTGAATTCCGTTTTTCTCCATAAAAATATACGGAGCCATGCTTGGATTCCACTTGCGCTTAAGGTGTCCAAAGTGACAGCCTGCTTCTAATAATGCCTCGTGAGTTGTTCTTGCCATTGAAATATAGTTCTATTATTTTGTTGTATATACGATTAACGTTTGCTGAATTGGAAACGTTTTCTTGCTTTCTTTTGTCCCGGTTTCTTACGCTCTACCATTCTTGGGTCGCGGGTCATTAAACCAAGCGGCTTAAGAGTAGCACGGTTTTCGGGATTTACTTCGCACAATGCGCGAGAAATGCCTAAACGTAATGCTTCAGCTTGTCCTGAAACTCCACCTCCGTCAATGTTTGCAGTAATATCGTATTCACCCACATTGTTAGTTAATGCGAAAGCTTGATTTACCACATATTGCAAAGTAGCTGTTGGAAAATATACTTTGTAATCTTTATCGTTTACAGTAATGTTGCCTTTGCCTTTTGTCATGTAAACGCGGGCTACAGCTGACTTTCTACGGCCTAATGTATTTGTTACTTCCATTGACTTATTTTATAGAATTTAATTTAATTTCTTTTGGTTGTTGAGCTGCATGCGGATGCTCGCTTCCTGCGTAAACAAACAGGTTTTTTGCAATAGCGTTACCCAATTTTGTTTTTGGCAACATCCCTCTCACAGCCATTTTCACAACTGCTTCCGGTTTACGCACCAATAACTCTTTTGGAGTAGCAAAACGTTGTCCTCCAGGGTACCCGGTGTGACGTACGTATTCTTTTTCGGTCATTTTGTTCCCGGTTAACTTAATTTTCTCTGCATTGATAACGATAACGTTATCCCCACAATCCACATGCGGCGTAAATTCTGTTTTGTTTTTACCACGAATGATTTTAGCTGCATTTGAAGCCAAACGACCTAATACTTCGTTTTCAGCATCAATAAGAACCCATTGCTTGTTAACAGTGGCGCGGTTTGCCGAAACTGTTTTATAACTTTGTGTATCCACCTTATTTAGTTTATTTTAATGTTTTGATTCCCATACAAAAAGACATATTTTTTCATTTGGGGCTGCGAAGTTACACCTTTTTTTATTTCCAACAAACTTTATCAACAAAAAACTGTGAAGAATTGAAAGTGAGGAGCTTACTTAAAGTATAAAAGCGCTGATTTTGAGGAATTTGGAAAATCGGATTTGTTTATTTTCCTTTATTGGCTTTCACAATATATTGCTCCAGTGCCATGGTCATAGAAGGTGCGGCTGGCATGGGTGCATGAATATCAAGCTTCAATCCGGCTTCTTTTACCGCTTTTGCAGTAGTGGGGCCAAAGGCAGCAATCCGGGTTTTATTTTGTTTGAATTTTGGGAAGTTTTGAAACAAGGATTTTATCCCGGAAGGGCTAAAGAAAACCAAAACATCGTAATTTACATCCGCTAAATCGCTCAAATCGCTACAAACGGTTTTGTAAATGATGGCTTTTGTATAATTGATATTTAATTGATCCAAAACATCCGGAACCTCTTCTTTGTGTTTATCGGAGCAAGGCAGTAAAAATTTTTCTTCTTTATGCTTTTTAATAACATCTATTAAGTCCAAGAAAGTTTGCTTGCCGTGAAAGATTTTTCGTTTACGGTAAATTACATATTTCTGTAAATAATATGCAGTCGATTCTGAAATGCAAAAGTATTTTAAGGTATCCGGAATTGAAACACGCATTTCCTGACACATTCTGAAAAAATGATCTACTGCATTTTTACTTGTTAAAATAACTGCAGTATGTTCGGCTATATTGATACGGTCCTTTCGAAACTCTGCAGCCGGAATTCCTTCTACATGAATAAAAGGTCGAAAGTCAATTTTTACATTGCACTTTTTAGCAAGATCAAAATAGGGGGATTTTTCGGATTCCGGTTTGGGTTGAGAAACAAGAATACTTTTTACTTTCAAACTGTTCGGCTCCTTCAATTGTTTTAGCATTATAAATTACTACCCGCGAACTATACAATGTTAATTATCAACTTCGTTATCACCACTAAGGGTAAAATTTCGAGGGTGCAAAGATATAAAAATAAATAGAAAATAGAAAAGCGCGACCCGGCCGAAACATTTCCATAGCTCCGAAAAGCGCGCAGCAGAAAGGCAAACACAAAGAAAATAGCCCCGGTAATAAAAACTCCTTTGTGTGCGGTACCGGGTATAAATGCTAAAATAATTACCAATGGAATGAGTCCAACACCAATAAAATGATTGTACAAAAAAAGTGTAAACACATATTCTTTCATCTCCTTATCGATACGCAATAAAAAGCCTAAAAAATTAAAGGTGCTTATTTTTATAAAGTAAAAAGCAAAAAGAGAAATTAAAATAACCGAGTAGTTAATAAAACTATTGTTGGAGGAAAAAGGCAAGGTGAAAAACCGACCCAATTGAAAAATAAAAAGCGAGGTAATAAGCAAGAATACTAGGGAGAGAAAAATACTGATGCGCTGAAACATTACATTCTCCTCGCGCACGATTTGCGCAACAAAGCGATTGCTGGCAAAAGCGTTGAACAATTGTCTTAATCGACTGCGATAAGAAACATTTAAAATACAAGCTATCCCAACAACAAGCAATAAAACACCGGTAGTCCAATCTTCATGTTCTTGTTTTTTTATTTTGGGAAGTATTTCCTTTGGATGTAAAAGATGGCTCTCAAATAAACTTTTAGAATAGCTTTTGTTTGATTTGGGAGGAAGTGGATGTAAAATCGTTTTTTGGGGAACATTCACCACCGCTGAACTTGTGTCATTGGGAAGCGAATCTATAACCGGACTTGGAGCAATTGTAATTAATTCAGTTTTAGGTTCAGGGGTTTTTTCGGGCAGCTTCTTTTCAATAGCCGTTGTTTTTTGCTCGACTTTTGCTTTTTGCTTTTCTTTAGTTTTTTTTGTGGTGGTGGGTACAAAATCCTTAATGGGCTCAGGGCCGATGGGAGCCGTTAACTCAAACTTTACAACTTTTTTGGGTGCGAGTAAACTATCCAATGTTTTGGATTTGCTTGCTTCCGATTCCGAAATATCATAAGAAATAATACTCTTATTTCGATTCGAATCGAGTGGATTGGGAAGAAATGAAAAAGCGCCTTTGTTCACCGCAATTTTCTTGCAAAAGTAAATACAAAAGCGCTTTAACGAGATAAAAATTGTTCACATTCAACTTGTGAACAAGTGTTCTTATTTTTTTACGTAAGGTGAATACGTAGAGGTCATCGTAACTTGAATATCTTCAGCAATATTTTGGAAAACGAGTTTCGGAACCTCGATATTGAAATCTTTTAACTTCACCGAAAACTTGGAATCCAGCACTAATTTTCCGTCAACCACTTTTATAGTACCGGAAATAGTTGTTGGTTTTGTAACACCATGAATGGTAAGGTCTCCGGTACAGGTTACTTTATTTTCACCGGCTTTGGTATAGTCGATTTTCTCATTAATTTTTCCACGGAATTTAGCTTGAGGGAATTTTGCACTTTCCATATAGTTTTCATTAAAATGCTCTTGCATCAAGGATTTTGGAAAAATAAATGCATTAATGGGAACTTTAACCACTACAGAGTCATTTGAAGCATTTAAGATAGAAGTTATTGCATCGTTGGTAGCATCAATGTTTTCAACAGGTGTAGCACTAAAGAATTTGATTTGTGCCGATTTATCTTTGGCGACATAAATTTGTGAGAAACTACTTGCCGAAATTAACAAGCTGGTTACGAGCAGGATTACTTTTTTCATATAGATTATTATTTGTTTAAATTAATTTTCTTTTCCACCGTCTTTTAGCCAACAGTTAATAGCTTGATATTCGCTTTGAGTTAAGGTACCTTTTAATGGCATTGTTTTTTTAACGATTACTTTATCTCTTACTTGACCGGTATCCACTTTGCGTTTAAAATTTTCAAACACTCTAAAATCACCCTTCCCTTTTGCGTGACAACCTTCTGTTGCACATTTAGTTTCAATTATAGCTTTTATTTCGGCTGAATAAGATGGAGCAGGCGTTGCACATGCTTCTTCAGTAGTAGTTTGTTTTGGTGTTTTGCAAGAGTTTACAAAGATGGTGCCGAAAGCCAAAACAGCGCAAAGGAGTAGTTTTTTCATATACGTTTTGATTATTTTTTTTAAAAGTAGTTTTAATAAATTAAATTACAAACTATTTAGTGCCTAACAGGAAAAATAGCGGATTCTTTGGGAAAATAGGAATCTTAAAATATTCTGTAAAGGCACCTATAGGCTAGCGATGATGATGTGTATATAGTTATTAATGTGATGCCTCAAAAGTGTGAAATTAGTTTGAATTCACATTGCAACATAAATCCGCATCAAAAGAAATAATTTAGATTAAATTTGCACTCTAATAAAAATCAGATGGCAACGCTTATCCCTGCAAAAAAATTAAAAGTATCGCGAATGGCCGAGAACCTTATTGGCTCAGAAATAATTAAGCTGGCGGGCGAAATAAATGAAAAGATTAAAAACGGGGAAAAGATTTACAACCTTACTATTGGTGATTTTAACCCACGCTATTTTCCAATTCCAAGCGGATTAAAGACAGCAATTATTGAAGCTTACGAAAAGGGCGAAACTAATTATCCCCCAGCAGATGGAATACTGGCCTTACGTGAAGTTGTTTCGGAATATTTAAAAAGCAAAGGTGATTTACACTACTCTCCCGGTGAAATATTAATTGCCGGTGGTGCGCGTCCTTTAATATACTCTGTTTTTAGTGCCTTAATTGATCCGGGAGATACCATTTTATTTCCGGTTCCCTCTTGGAATAATAACCATTATACACACCTTGCCTCAGCCAAACAAATATTGGTAGAAACACTGCCAGAGAATAATTTTATGCCCACCGCTGCTGAACTCAAGCCTCATATTCAGCAAGCAAATTTATTGGCACTCTGTTCGCCTTTGAATCCAACCGGGACAACTTTTACAAAAGAGGGTTTGGAAGAGATTTGTGATTTGGTGTTGGCTGAGAATAACCGAAGAGGAGCCAATGAAAAACCATTGTATTTAATGTACGATCAAATTTATTGGACACTTACTTTTGGTGAAACTGTGCATTACAATCCGGTTTCACTTCGACCCGAAATGCGCGACTATACTGTATTTATTGATGGCCTGTCTAAATCTTTTGCAGCCACCGGTATTCGGGTAGGGTGGGGTTTTGGACCTCAAGCGATTATCGAAAAAATGAAATCCATACTTGGGCATGTGGGAGCATGGGCGCCTCGTGCAGAGCAAATTGCAAGTGCTGCTTACATGAATCAGTCAGCTGAGGTGGATAATTTTTTAGACGATATTCGATCAAAAATTCACGCGCGGTTAGAAGCAATACATCAAGGTTTTGTTGAACTGAAGGCACTGGGATATAAGGTTGATTCCATTGCTCCACAGGCTGCATTATACCTAACGGTAAACTTGGATTTAAAAGGTATGAAAAAGCATAACGGTGAAGTATTGAATAGTACCCAAGACATTACAAAATACATTCTTGAAGAAGCAAAGGTTGGGATTGTTCCCTTTTCTGCATTCGGCTCCTCGGCTGATTCCACCTGGTACAGGATATCGGTTGGAACCTGTTCGTTAGAGGATACAACAGGAATAGTATCTAACTTAAAAAACGCCCTCTCAAAATTAAATTAATAGCAATAACCATCTAGTTAGTGGTAACATACGCTAACTTCCAATTATTTTACTAAAACGAGTATGAAGAACAACTATTGTGTGATTATGGCAGGTGGCATAGGAAGCCGCTTTTGGCCGATGAGTCGCACTAATTTTCCCAAGCAATTTATCGATATTTTAGGTACAGGCGAAACGCTGCTGCAGCAAACGTATAAACGTTTTTTAAAGCTCTGTCCTAAAGAAAATATATTTATTGTTACCAATGAAATTTACAAGGAATTGGTGCATCAACAGATAAATGGCATTGCCGAAGACCGCGTTTTACTGGAGCCGGCGCGCAGAAATACAGCTCCTTGTATAGCCTACGCCTGCTATAAAATTTCGAAATTAAATCCCCAAGCCAACGTGGTGGTAGCTCCCAGTGATCACCTCATATTAAAGGAGAACACTTTTGTAAAGGCTATTCAATCGTGTTTCAAAAAGGCTTCGAGTGAGGATTGTTTGGTAACATTGGGTATTAAACCCTCTCGCCCGGATACCGGCTATGGCTACATACAATTCCGCCAAAGCGAAACAAAGGAAAGTGATCCACGCATGAAGAAAGTGAAAACATTCACAGAAAAGCCGGATTTAGAAATGGCTAAATTTTTTCGTCAAAGTGGTGATTTTTTATGGAATGCCGGTATTTTTATATGGAGTGTAAAAAGTATAATTCGTGCCTTTGAAACCTATATGCCGGAAATGCATGCCCTTTTTAACGATGGACTTAGCAAACTAAATACGCCGGAAGAAGTGGAGTTTATTAAAAACACTTATCCGCAATGCAAGAATATTTCAATTGACTATGGCATTATGGAAAAGGCAAGTAATGTATATGTGCGCAGTTCGGCCATAGGCTGGAGTGATTTAGGAACTTGGGGTTCTCTTTATCAACACATGGACAAGGAAGAAAAGGGTAATGCGGTGGTGGGAAAAAATGTAATGCTCTATAATAGCAAAAACTGTATTGTGCACGTTCCTAAAAACAAATTGGTAGTTTTAGAAGGGCTGTCCGATTACATTGTGGTTGAATCGGATGATGTATTATTGGTGTGTAAAAAATCGGAAGAGCAACAAATACGGCAATTTGTGAACGATGTAAAAAGTTTAAAAGGGGATAAGTTTGTGTAGTTAGAATGCCCTTTTTAAAACTTATACATCACTCTAAAAGTAAAAACATTATCAGGTATATCTTGTGTGAATCCCGTTAATTGTGTTTTTTCATTTTGAACCATTGCATAGTATGCAGTTAATCTTACGTTATCGTCCCAATTGTAAATAATTCCCAAGCCTAATGTGGAGTACTTAATATCTGCAGAGGTGAAATTATTCGCTTTACCCGTATTTCCCTTAGCTCCAATTTGGTTGCCCTTAATTTTTGTATTGGGATCGAACCAATCGTATTTTACAACAGTTTGCAACTTTGTTTTACCAATAGTCTGTATAAAGTAGAAATATGCACCATCAATATGACGTTTGTATATGTCGGTTGTTGGCTGTACATCCATATTTAGGGTAGATGACTTTGTACTTGGTGTATATCCTTTAATATATTCAGCGCGTAAAGTTGTTTGACCTAAAAGCCAATGAAAAGAAAACTGAGCATCGGCTCCTTTATATTCTTTTGCTGCGATACTTCCTGCGTTTGAAAAGGATGAATCCGCACTAAATTGAATAACATTATTCACCGTATTTATGCGGTTATAATATT
Organism: Bacteroidota bacterium; assembly: GCA_016721765.1. Classification (NCBI taxonomy): domain Bacteria; kingdom Pseudomonadati; phylum Bacteroidota; species Bacteroidota bacterium. Next base: position 464,397 of record JADKHO010000001.1, on the reverse strand, counting down.
TATTCGTGTTCATTCGACTCCCGCCGCGATAATAAGAAACTCCACCACCGTATTGAATTGTTTTTGATTTGTTAGCTTTTATTAAATAAAGCCTTGAAATGAAATCCTTTTGTTTGTCAAAGTCAGTTTGTAGTCTACCCACGCCATTAAAAAAACCGGCATCCCATTTTATGAAGTGAAGCTTATATTTTGTGGGAAACTGCACGGATAGCATGGCTCCAATATCTCGCTCACTTGGAAAAAGAGTTTGTGACATTCTCCCCCTTTCGGTGGATTCACGTAGGTTAGATGGATTATTCACTTCAAAACCAAATGGACGGCTAAATGCTCCGGCAGTAATCGAAAAGGTTTTTATCCAAGGGTCTGTTAATCGACCATAGAAATCCATCACCTTCACACCTCTCTCATTTCCATCAATTTGAATCGTGAAAATACCTAGGCGTTCTTCATGTGTAATTCGGAATCGGGCCCTACGAATTTGAAATCGTTTATCCACATTAGGGGCAAAGTTACCCCCTTCAAAGCTTTCAATACCTGAAGAGTCCGCGTATTGAAACTGCGCTTGCAAATATCCGGAAATGCTGGTACGCTTTAAGAAATCCAATTGACCGGCAATTTTTTTTAATGCTAATTGAGTCGAATCAACTGTTAATGTATCGTGATTTATGGTTGTGGTGCTAGAGCTGGCAGGGGTGTAAAAAGAAAGTTGAAGTAAGAGTGCAACTGCAAGTTTAAGAAGCGCATTACCATCCGATTTTTTAAACATTTATTTACAATTATTTTGCATTTAATTAATGCGCAAAGCAGTAAATCGAATGTTATTGAGGTATTACGTGTGTGTTAAGCGAATGTTAAATCAGGAATAGTATACGCTGGAGAAATTGACAAGTAGAGAATTAAGGAACAATAATTTCATCGGTGCGAATGCGGTTGCTTTCGTGCAGTGCTCTGTCTTTGATGTATATTTCGTATTGAATAGTATCTTTTAATGTTGGAAAATAATAAGGTTTAAGAAAGGTTATTAAAATATCTCCTTCCAAGGATTTTGATTTTTTACTTGAGTTTAAAATTGGAATTCTAAAGTTTAATGGAATCGGTAAAACCTTTTCTACAAAAACGCCATTTACCTTAGTGTAATATCTGGTAAAAAAGTTAAATAAATAAGGTTCGCTGGTATCACTCTGCGTTAAACCAATGTCTCCATCGCCATCCGTAAAGGAAATAATTAAGTGAGCAGAATCGGCACCAAATTTTTCGAAAGCTTTGTAGGTAATTTCAGGCTCAGCAGGAAACTTATCCTTCTTTTTACAAGAATAAAAAGAGGCACCAGTTAGAAGCATAAGAATTAGCGCTATTTTTGAAATCTTTTTCATTGAAAAATTAGATGAACAAAGTTAAAAATATATTTCTTTAAAGTGTTAACCTTGAACAAACATACTTTATGAAGGAGTTGGAGAATCGAATCTTTAACATTACAAGTGAGCAAGAATTTGAAGCTTGTGCCTTGGAAGTTTTTGCCTTTCAATATTCCGAGAATAGCGTATATCGTATGTTTGTTGATAACCTAACGATTCACCGAAGTTCGGTAAACAATCTTTCAAGAATTCCTTATTTGCCTATCAGTTTTTTTAAGTCGCATCGCGTGCACTGTGGAGATAAGACACCTGAGCTAGTTTTCACTAGTAGCGGCACAACAGGGGCAATGAGCAGTGCGCATTATGTTAGTGATTTGGAACTCTATAAAAGGAGTTATCTTGGCTCATTCACTCAGTTCTACGCTGAACCATCTGAGTATTGCATTTTGGCTTTATTGCCTTCCTATAGCGAGCGGAGTGGATCATCACTCATTTATATGGTGGATGATTTAATACGCAAAAGTGGACATTCAAAAAGCGGTTATTATTTGAAAGCAGACGAAAAGCTGAGAGACACTTTACATGAATTAAGCGCAGTTAAACAGAAAACGCTCTTACTTGGCGTGACGCATGCTTTGTTTGATTTTGCGGAAAAATTCAAACTGAATTTAAGCAATTGTATCGTGATGGAAACAGGTGGCATGAAAGGAAGGCGAAGAGAATTAATTAGAACCGAGCTCCACCAAATTTTAACACAAGCGTTTGGAGTAACAAAAATACATTCGGAATTTGGGATGACAGAATTGTTATCTCAAGCGTATTCAAAAGGGGATGGAATTTTTGAATGCCCGCCTTGGATGCGTGTTGAAGCAAGAGAGATCGATGATCCTTTAAGTCCGGCTCTAACCCAAAAAACCGGAGGTTTAAATGTCATCGATCTCGCAAACCTCAATTCCTGCAGCTTCATTTCTACACAAGACTTGTGTAAAGTCTATCCCGACAAATCTTTTGAAGTGCTTGGCAGATTTGACAACAGCGACATTCGTGGCTGTAATCTACTACTGTAATATATTAACCCATTAAAACCGTTTCAAAAGTAGTATACTTTCAGATATATTGATATTATTTCATGTAAACTTGTTAAAAATTACGATAATTTCATAAAATGCCTATATTTGTTAACAGTATTAAAATCTGATTTAAATTATATGCCACTTCCTTACCAAATTGATAAACTAGACCAACAGATACTTTCTATTTTGATGAAAGATGCTACCATTCCGTACACCGATATAGCAAAGGAGTTATTGATATCGGGCGGTACAGTGCATGTGCGCATGAAAAAATTAGAAGAAATGGGGGTGGTAAAAGGGTCGCAGTTTGTGGTGAATCCTATGAAAGTTGGTTATGATATATGTGCATTTTTAGGAATCTTTTTGGAGAAGGGGTCTGAATATAATGATGCAGTGGCGCGCATGAAAAAAATTGATGAGATTGTAGAACTGCATTACCTTACTGGGACTTACAGTATGTTTGCAAAGATATTTTGCAGAGACACCAACCATCTCCGCGAAGTATTAAACGAAAAAATTCAAAGTATAAAGGGTGTTTCAAGGACGGAAACCTTTATCTCGCTAGAAGAAAGTATAAAAAGGCAAATTAAAATAGGATAAGCTTAATCGTTAGCCTGCGCTGCAAAATATTCACGGTTCATACGTGCAATGTTGCTAAGCGAAATTTCTTTAGGGCATTCTGCTTCGCAAGCACCGGTATTTGTGCAGGCTCCAAAACCTTCTTCATCCATTTGATTCACCATTGCTAAAACACGTTTTTCACGTTCAATTTGACCTTGGGGTAGCAATGCAAACTGGGAAACTTTTGCACTCACAAAAAGCATGGCACTGGCATTTTTGCAACTGGCAACACAAGCTCCACATCCAATACATGCAGCGGCATCCATAGCTAAGTCGGCATCTTTTTTATTTACCGGAATATTGTTGGCATCTTGAGCTTGACCGGTATTTACAGAAATAAATCCGCCTGCATTCATGATTCTATCAAAAGAGGAGCGGTCCACAACCAAATCCTTCATCACCGGAAAAGCGGCTGCACGAAAGGGTTCAATAAAAATAGTTTCGCCATCACTGAAATTACGCATGTACAATTGACAAGTGGTAGTGGCGCTTTTAGGACCATGTGCGCGACCGTTAATAAACATGCTGCAAGTACCGCAAATACCTTCACGGCAATCGTGATCAAATGCTACCGGAGTTTCGCCTTTACGGATAAGTTCTTCGTTCAACACATCCATCATTTCCAAAAAGGACATATCCGCATTAATATTATCGATAGGATAATCTACCAATTTACCGTCGGATTTTGCATTGGCTTGTCGCCATATTTTTAATGTAAATTTCATCGCTTATTTCTTTATTGTTTTGGATTTCCGGAAATCCGGAACAGTAACTTATTTATAGCTTCTTGTAGCTAGTTTGATATTTTCGTAAACCAGTTCTTCTTTATGTACTTCCGGTTCATTGTCAATTCCTTTAAACTCCCAAGCTGCTACGTAGGCGTAATTTTCATCGTTGCGTTTTGCTTCGCCTTCGTCTTGATATTCGGTACGGAAATGCCCACCACAGGATTCATTGCGTTGGAAGGCATCGTTTACCATTAGCTCGCCCAATTCAATAAAATCAGCAACTCTGCCTGCTTTTTCTAAATCGGGGTTTAGTTCGTTCATTCCGCCGGTAACTTTCACATTGCTCCAGAATTCTTTGCGTAATTCTTTAATCATTCCTTTTGCTTTAGTTAAACCTTCGGCAGTTCGGGCCATTCCACAATAATCCCACATAATTTTCCCCAATTCTTTGTGGTAATCGTCCACTGTTTTAGTGCCTTTAATTGAGAGCAATTTTTCCATTCGTGCTTTGGCATTATTTTCGGCATCAATAAAAGCAGGATGATCGGTTGGAATTGCTTTGGTGAAAATTTCACCGGCTAAATATTCTCCGATGGTATACGGTAAAACAAAGTAGCCATCGGCCAAGCCTTGCATTAATGCCGAAGCGCCAAGACGATTAGCACCGTGATCGCTAAAGTTTGCTTCGCCGGTTGCGTATAAGCCGGGAACAGTAGTCATTAAATTATAATCCACCCAAAGACCACCCATGGTGTAATGCACAGCAGGATAGATGCGCATGGGCACTTCATAAGGATTTTCGTTGGTGATGTGTGCATACATATCGAAGAGGTTTCCATAACGTTCTTCGATAACATTTTTTCCTAAGCGTTTGATCGCTGCAGCGAAATCCAAATACACCGCCAAGCCTGATTCGCCTACACCACGACCATCATCACAGGCTTCTTTAGCAGCTCGTGAAGCAATGTCGCGAGGAGCAAGGTTTCCATAACTTGGATATTTTCTTTCGAGGTAATAATCTCTTTCTTCTTCCGGAATATCTTGGGGTTTACGTTTATCGCCCTTTGCTTTTGGTACCCAAACACGGCCATCGTTACGCAAACTTTCGCTCATAAGGGTGAGTTTGCTTTGATAATCGCCACTTACCGGAATACAAGTTGGGTGAATTTGAGTGAAACAAGGGTTGCCAAAAAATGCACCTTGCTTATAAGCTTTCCATATTGCCGTTACATTGCATCCCATGGCATTGGTGCTTAAGAAAAATACGTTTCCATATCCACCACTTGCCAAAACAACCGCATGTCCAAAGTGACGCTCTAATTCGCCGGTTACCAGATTTCGAGCAATAATTCCGCGTGCTTTGCCATCGATATTAACCAGTTCAACCATCTCATGACGGTTAAACATTTCAACATTTTTAAGTCCAACTTGACGACTCAATGCGGAGTAAGCGCCTAATAGGAGTTGCTGTCCGGTTTGACCACGTGCGTAAAAAGTACGTGAAACCTGAGAGCCGCCAAAGCTACGGTTATCGAGTAAGCCGCCGTATTCGCGCGCAAAAGGAACACCTTGTGCAACACATTGATCAATAATATTTACACTTACTTCGGCTAGCCGATGCACATTTGCTTCGCGGGCACGAAAATCGCCACCTTTAATGGTATCGTAAAACAAGCGATACACGCTATCTCCGTCGTTTTTATAATTTTTGGCAGAATTAATTCCGCCTTGAGCAGCAATACTGTGTGCTCTGCGCGGGCTATCTTGGTAGCAAAATGCTTTTACTTTATAGCCCAACTCAGCTAAGCTGGCAGCAGCAGAGGCACCGGCAAGTCCGGTTCCAATCACAATAACTTCCAGTTTTCTTTTATTCGCCGGGTTTACCAGTTTAATGCTGGATTTATGTTTTGTCCATTTTTCAGCAAGCGGACCTGCAGGAATTTTACTATCTAATTTCATTTAGTTTGAGTGTTGAAGCAGGTTAATTAGTTTATCCAATGAAAGTACATTGCCAGTGGCATAAGCGCAAAAATCAAAGGAACAATAATGGAGAATGCAATTCCTAATTTTTTAATAAATGGGGTAAAATTTTTATGGTTTAATCCAAGGGTTTGAAAAGCGGATTGAAAGCCATGAAGCAAGTGGTAAGCTAATGAAATCATACCTAATACATATACTGCTACTGCACCACCATAAGAAAAAACAATTTTCATTTCGGCGTATAAATTATCGTGCCCGTTGGCATCTAATCCGGGTAAACCGGTAAAACGGCTTTTTACCCAAAAATGCCCTAAGTGCAAAATCAGAAACAACAATAAGAGAGTTCCGAGTAAACCCATACTGCGTGAATACCAGGTACTATTGGCGCTTGCATTGGTTTTAGCATATTTTACCGGGCGCGCTTTAGCATTATTAAGTGTTAGGATTAAAGCTTGAACAATGTGAAGGATGATTCCGAAAAAAAGCACTATTTCGGTAGTACGAATAAGGATGTTGGTACCCATGAAATGTGCGGCAGTATTAAATAGTAGACCGCCATCGTTGGCAAAAATACAAGCATTTACACCGCAGTGTACAACTAAAAAAGTGATTAAAAATAGACCGGTAAGGCCCATTATTACTTTTTTACCTAGAGATGATTCCAAAAATTTTTTTGATTGACTCATTGTTGTGTGAAGGATTTATTTGAGGAAGCTTGTGATGAATAGTTTTTATATTTACAGCACACAAATTTATAATCAAATACATTCTAAACAAATTTAATTTCCAAACATCATTATTCCCTTAGAGATTACAGGAAACTTAAGGGTATGATATAAATCATAGGCTATGAAATACAACCCCATTAACTCAAAATTGTTCATCGAAAATCGTGCACGTTTCGCGAAAAAATTAAAATCAAATTCAATTGCGGTATTTAACAGTAATGATATATTGCCTACGAATGCGGATGGTTCGATGGGCTTTCGGCAAAATTCGGACTTGTTTTATTTGTCGGGTATTGATCAGGAAGAAAGCATACTTGTTATTTTTCCTGATGCAAAAGACTCGCATCACCGCGAAGTTTTATTTTTAAAGGAAACCAATGCGCATATTGCAATTTGGGAGGGACATAAATATACTAAAGCAGAAGCAACTGCTGCATCAGGAATCCAAACTATTTATTGGTTGCATGAATTTAATACCCTCTTTAAAACGCTCTTGTTTCGTGCTGAAAATGTGTATTTGAATACCAATGAACATACACGAGCGACAATTGAAACGGAGACAAGAGATGCTCGATTTATTAAGTGGTGTAAGGATAATTTTCCTTTGCATAAATACGAGCGCTCGGCGCCAATTATGCATCATTTACGAGCAATTAAATCAAAGTATGAAATTGAATTAATACAGCAAGCATGTAACATTACAGAAAAGGGCTTTAGAAGGTTATTGAAATTTATTAAGCCGGGTGTGAAAGAATATGAAATTGAAGCGGAATTGATTCATGAATTTATTCGTAATCGTTCACAAGGATTTGCGTATGGGCCAATTATCGCTTCAGGTGCAAGTGCTTGTGTTTTGCATTATGTAGAGAATAATCGCGAATGTAAAAACGGCGATGTGATATTGCTTGATGTGGCAGCAGAGTATGGTAATTACGCATCTGATTTAACCCGTTGTTTGCCGGTAAACGGAAAGTTTACAAAACGCCAAAAGGATGTATATAATGCTGTTTTGCGTGTGATGAAAGCAGCAACGAAGATGTTGGTTGTTGGTAATACAATTGAGAAGTATCATGTGGAAGTTGGAAAATTGATGGAGAAGGAATTAATTGGACTTGGATTATTAGATGCGAAAGCAGTTGCCAAACAGGATAAGAATAAGCCTTTGTATAAAAAATATTTCATGCATGGCACCTCACATTTTTTAGGATTAGATGTACATGATGTGGGTGATTTCAAGCGCCCACTAGAGGAAGGCATGGTATTTACATGTGAACCCGGAATTTATATTCCGGAAGAAAGTTTAGGTATCCGAATTGAGAATAATATTTTGGTAACTAAAAAAGGACCGGTGGATTTGATGAAAAATATTCCATTGGAAGTGGAAGAGATTGAGCGTTTGATGCAACAAAAGTGATGCAAACCGTACCCTTCAAATACGGAAAAATTTCTTACCAAGTAAAAGGTAAAGGCCGTGCCATTGTGCTTTTGCATGGTTTTTTAGAATCGTCGCAAATTTGGAGTGAGTATGCGGAACGACTTTCAAAGGTGTATAAAGTAATTTTAATTGACTTACCTGGCCATGGTGAAAGCGAGTGTTTTGGATATGTGCATCGGATGGAATTGATGGCTCAAAGTGTGAAAGCGGTGCTCGACAGTTTGCATTTAAGACGCTATATTTTGGTTGGCCATTCAATGGGTGGGTATGTAGCTTTAGCTTTTGCAGAATTGTATTCCGATAATTTGAAAGGAATGGTTTTATTTCATTCCACTGCCTTGCCTGATTCTAAAGAGAAAAAGCGTGATCGCGAAAAGGCTATTGAATTTGTAAAAAAGAATCCTAAAGTTTATGCGCAAGAAGCTACAAAGAAATTGTTCGCACCCTTAAATGTGGATCTCTTTAGGAACAAGGTTGAACTTGCTCAAAGCATTAGTGTGCGCACTTCGCAGCAAGGTATAATAGCAGCATTGGAAGGAATGAAAGTGCGTAAAAATCGAGAAGTGGTATTGAAATTTGCACGCTATCCGGTATTGTTTATTGCAGGTAAATTAGATACTACAATTCCATTTGAGCGAATTAAACCCTTATTTTCATTAGCTAAAAATACCTACACACAAACCTTGGAAAATGCGGGGCACATGGGATTTTTTGAAGCGGAAACGGAAACGTTGAGGGCGACTAAAAAATTTGCGCGCGTTTGTTTTCGCACACCTTATTAAAATTATTTTGCCAATTCTGCTTGTTTGCTGCTCAAGCCGGTAATTACTTCATCGTAAATCTTTTCAAAATCATCGGGATGAGCAGTATAGTAGGAAAAACTAGCTTCAAAAATTTTCTTATTTATTTTATGTTTTAAATAAATAGATTCGAATAGTTTTTCCTTGTCGTTTGGGAAATTTGTTTGGCCATAATTGCTTAAATTCACTGCTGCATCAGCTAATTGAATATCTATCATTACCGCAACCATTGCTTCTTTTTTTAAGATACCATCGGGGAGTGTATCTTTTTTAGAACTGCATGAAATCAAGAAAAATAGAAAACCCGCAAAAAGTATGGACTTATTTATAAATTGCATTGCTTTTATTTGAAAGCAAAAGTAACAAATATTGATGGAGCTTATGAACTTTCGTTTGAAGAGAATACTTATAGTATGCGGTATTGGCTTTTTTAGCCTATTGGTGTTATTTCTACTTTTCAGAAATTCATTGCTGACCTACATCCTAAACAAAAAATTGACAGCCTTCGAGCAGCGCTATCATACTCAAATTGCTATCCATTTAGCTGATTTCAAGGGACTAAATGGATTGCTTATAAAAGGAGTTACTCTGGCACCGCAAGCATCCGATACCTTACTTCAAATAGATTCTGTATTTCTTAATATTCGTTTGTTTCCGCTTCTTACAGGAAAAGTGCGTTTTAGTAATTTGGAAATAGCCAATACCTACTTACACATTATTAAAAGTTCAAACCGGAATAATTTTTCATTTTTGATACAACAAAAAAAGGATAAACAGGATAGTGTTATTGTAAAAGCGGATTATAGCAGGTATGCCGAAAAAATGCTAAGCACCTTATTTGATGCAATTCCATCGAGTGTTCGTTTTAAAAATACAATTGTAAGCTTTGAAGGGGATAGTATAGAAATGAAAGCGAATGTGCCAAAGCTTGAAATTAAAGACCATGTTTTTAGCACACAAATTATTTTGTTGGAGAATAATGTTGCACAGCGATGGCTTGCAGAAGGAAGTATTTTTTCGGATGAAAGGACAGCTGATTTGAAACTATTTCCTCAAGAAAAGGGTGGGACATTTTTGCCTTTATTGAAGCAAAAATGGAAACTTTCATTAACCTTCGACACCATTCAAATGAAACTGGACAGAGCATCTTATGAAAATAATTCTTTATTGTTAAGTGGCCGGATTTCGGCAAAAAATTTTCAACTCAACCATTGGAGAGTTTCCGCAAACAATGTGATAATTCAAAACCAAACCTTAGATTATTTGTTGCGCATTGGGACAAATTTTGTGGAATTGGATAGTACTTCAACGGTTTCATATAACAAAGTCAAATATCATCCCTGTTTGAGCTATCAGATTTATCCAACACACAAAATTAAGTTAGATGTAAGCCTTCCGGAGTGTAGCGCGCAAGATTTTTTTGAATCCTTTCCGAAGGGATTATTTGAAAATATTGATGGAATAAAGACGAGCGGTTCCTTGTCTTATAAGCTTCATTTTTTTATCGACACAAAATATCCTAATGAACTTGAATTCAGCTCTTCATTAAGTAAGAAGAATTTTAAGATATTAGGTTTTGGAAATACCAATTTGGCAAAAATGAATGGGGAATTCCAATATACGGCATACGAGAAAGATAGAGCAGTACGGAGTTTTTCGGTTGGTACAAGTAATCCTTATTATACTCCGATAAATGAAATTAGTACTTCAATGAAAGCTGCTTTACTCACTTCCGAAGACGGTAATTTTTATTCGCATTCCGGTTTTAATGAAGATGCCTTTCGAAAATCGATAGCTACAAATTTTAAGGAGAAACGATTTGTAAGAGGGGGCAGCACTATTAGTATGCAGTTGGTTAAAAATGTATTTCTTACACGCAATAAAACAATTGCTCGAAAAATGGAAGAGGCCATGTTGGTTTGGCTTATTGAAAACAATCGACTGGTGAGTAAAGAAAGAATGTATGAAGTGTACCTAAATATAATTGAGTGGGGGCCAAATGTATATGGTATTGGGGAAGCAAGCCGTTTTTATTTTGAAAAGAAACCTTCGGAATTGTCGCTCGCTGAAAGTATTTTTTTAGCAATGATTGTACCTCGCCCGAAAGGGTTTAAATACAACTTTGGGCCGGATGGAAAATTAAAAGAAAGTGTTGCCAGTTATTACTCATTGGTAGCAGGGCATATGGTTAGAAAAGGTGCGCTAACTGAACAGGAAAAGAGCGAGCTTGTACCAAATGTAATTTTAAAGGGATTTGCTAAAAGTATGGTGTTGGTTAGCGATACCATTCAGATTCAAGAGGAACAAGAAGATATTTTTTGAAAGTGAATTACTATTCACGCGAGAAGGTCAATCTTTTTCCACGAATTGCTTCATTTATATTTCCATTTTCAAAGACGCAAGCTCCATTTACAAAAGTATTTAGAACTTTTGCTTGGAAAGTAGTTCCTTCAAATGGAGACCAGCCGCAGTGCGCAATTATATTAGACTTATTTACTTCCCAAGGGGAATTTAAATCCACTAATACTAAGTCGGCAAAGTAACCAGAACGAATGTATCCACGTTTTTCAATCTGAAATAGTGTTGCAGGGGCGTGGCACATTTTTTCAACAATTTTTTGGAGGGTTATTTTTTTTTGATGGAAAAACTCAAGCATAGCGACTAGTGAATGTTGAATCAAAGGTCCACCGGAAGGGGCATTGAGATACGTATTTTGCTTTTCCTCAATTGTGTGTGGGGCATGGTCGGTAGCAATTACATCAATTCTATTGTCGAGTAATGCATTCCATATTTCAGTTCTATCGTTTGCAGATTTTATTGCCGGATTCCATTTAATCCAGTTTCCTAAGCGTTCATAATCTTCGTCACAAAACCACAAATGATGGATGCACGCTTCTGCTGTAATTCTTTTTTCGTTCAGCGGCTTTTGTTCAAAAAGTGTGGTTTCCTTTGCGGTTGAGATATGAAGTACGTGCAAACGGGAATTGTATTTTTGAGCAAGACTAACCGCTAGTGATGAAGACTTGTAGCATGCTTCAGCATTGCGTATGATCGGATGGTAGCTGGGCGGAATAGCATCTCCGAATTTTTCTTTTGCCAGAGCTAGATTTTCGCGAATTGTTTTTTCGTCTTCGCAATGCACTGCAATAAGTAATTTGGATTGAGAAAAAATAGTTTCAAGCGTTTCGCGGTTATCAACCAGCATATTTCCGGTTGACGATCCCATAAAAATTTTAATACCACATACCGTTTGTGGATTTGTTTTTAATACTTCCTCGATGTTGCTATTTGATGCGCCCATAAAAAAGGAATAATTGGCGAATGAATTCTTTGAAGCGAGGTTGTATTTGTCTTCTAGTAATTCTTGCGTAAAAACATTGGGAATTGTGTTGGGCATTTCCATGTAAGAAGTAACTCCACCGGCAACAGCAGCGCGTGATTCACTATAAATGGTTCCTTTATGGGTAAGGCCCGGTTCGCGAAAATGGACTTGATCATCAATCACTCCGGGTAAAAGATATTTACCCGTGGCATCAATAATTCTAGTATCCTCAGGTAATGAGGGAGTAGCACCCGAGCCGTTAACATATGGCTTAATCCAACTAATTTTTTCACCTTCGATAAATACATCTCCAATGAAAATATTTCCTTCATTAACAATACTTGCATTCTTAATGAAGGTTGACGGCATGAAAAGATTATTTAATTTTTTTAAAACGCATTTGAAGCACTCCAAAAAATGCTTCCTTGAAAATTTTTGTGCTCATTTTCGAAACGCCTTCTTGTCGATCAATAAAAGTTATAGGAACTTCTTTTATTTTGAAGCCAAGTTTGCTTGCGGTATATTTCATTTCAATTTGAAATGCATAACCAGTAAATTTAATATCGTCTAAGTGAATTCTTTTTAGCACAGCACTTTTGTAACACATAAATCCGGCAGTCGTGTCGTGAACATTAAACCACAATACAATTCGAGCATAAACGGATGCAAAATAGGACATTAATATGCGAAGAACCGGCCAGTTTTTTACTTTTCCACCGGAGATGTATCTTGAACCAACAGCTGCGTCAGCACCTTGATTTGCGCAGGCGTCGTAAAGCCTTATGAGGTCATTGGGGTTATGCGAAAAATCTGCATCCATTTCGAAAATGTACTCGTAATTGTTTTTTAAAGCCCAACGAAATCCATGAATATAGGCGGTTCCTAAGCCAAGTTTGCCTTTTCTTTCTTCTATAAAAAGTTTATCCTTAAACTCCATCATGAGTTGTTTCACAATGTTGGCAGTACCGTCAGGCGAATTGTCTTCAATAATTAAAATGTGAAACTCCTTCTTCAAAGAAAAAACTGTTCGAATAATTTTTTCGATGTTTTCCTTTTCATTGTAAGTAGGGATAATTACCAGACTATCAATCACAGTTTGTATTTGAAAAAGCGAATATAATCTTCCTATTTTTAACTGCCAACAATTGTGGATAATTAACTAATTTTTGCAATTCCAAAATTAAAAAAGGCGGGAACCACCCCGCCTTTTTCTAACAAAAATCAACCACACTAAACTAAACCACTATTTTTTTGATTAAGCAATATCAATCAAACGCGCCGGTTTTTCTTTTGCTTCTTCACGTTTTGGAATGCTAATGCTTAATAGCCCATCCATGTAACTTGCAGTAATATTGTCTTTGTTTACAGTTTGCGGTAAATTGAATGAGCGAGTGAAAGCATGATAGCTAAATTCTTTACGCGTAAATCCTTCGTTACTTTCATCTTTGTTGCTTTCTTTCTCAGAAGAGATGGTAAGCACATTGTTATTCACTTCTATTTTGAAATCCGACTTTTTCATTCCGGGAGCTGCCATTTCTAAAATGAAATTGTCTTTTGTTTCTTTGATATTGGCAGCCGGCAGCGTTGCCAAGGTGTTGTTGTAATTGTAGTCAAAGAAATCTTTTCCGAAAAGTGTGTCAAAAAAAGTTGGCACAACTGGTAATGAATTGTTTTTGAATTTTACGAGTGTCATTTTTAGGTCCTCCTATTTTTAGTTGTTAATATTTTTTATAGACTTTTTGAAAACGTTTTCGTGAAGGATACTTTCAATTCAAATGCCAGTCGAAATTTTGTGAAAACTTGTCATGGGTTTTTTTAAAAGCAAGAAAAAATGTCTGTAAGTCCTTTAAATATAGGACATAAAGGCAGATTGCGAAATGGAATTCGCAATAAAAAAATTGAGACAGGAGATATAAATGGAATTTAAAATCGAATATCTTTCACGTTCAATTGGAGCTTGATTCTACCATTCCATTCATTTTCATCGATGGAATAACAGATATCAAATTCTTTTGTTTGAGAAAGCATTTCAAGGTGTCCGCCTAAACCAAATCCAATTGCGGGAAAGGTAATGGAATTAGAGCTTTGGGTAGCATCAAATTTCAGATGATTGTTTCCAACAATTTTTGCATATCCTTTATCGCGCACTTTTTTGGATAAAAATACTGGGTGCATATTTTCTGGGCCAAAGGGTGCAAATTGTTTAAGTATTCGAAAAAATCGCGGGTCTATTTCATTGAAATTTAATTCTGCATCAATTTCAATTTCAGGAACAAGCCATTCTTCATTAATTGTAGCCGAAACAATTTCTTCAAATTTAGTTTGAAATGCGGATATGTTTTCAAGTTTCAAAGTTAAACCGGCGGCATATTTATGGCCACCAAATTGCTCCAATAAATCAGCGCAAGCTTCGATAGCATTATACACATCAAAATTTTTGACAGAGCGTGCTGATCCAGTTGCAAGTCCATTAGATTCAGTTAAAACAATTGTAGGTCGATAGTATTTTTCGGTAAGGCGTGACGCAACAATTCCTACCACACCCTTGTGCCAGTCGTTGTGAAAAACCACAGTTGTTTTACGATCAATTAATTCGGCATTACTTCCAATAATTGAAAGTGCGTGATCGGTGATTAATTTATCCAAATTTTTTCTATCCGTATTGGTATCGTTTAAATTTTTACCGGATTCGAGGGCTTCTAAATTGTCTTCAGAAATCAAAAGTTCGACAGCTTTTTTTCCGCTGTGTAATCTTCCTGCAGCATTAATTCGAGGTGCGATAATAAACACTATATCGGAAATAGTGAGTTCTTTATCCTTGGTTGCTCCCGCTAATTCCAACATAATTTTAATGCCTTTTCGCGGATTTTTATTTAAATGCTGCAGGCCAAAATGTGCTAGAATTCTATTTTCTCCAACTATGGGAACAATATCAGCAGCAATGCTAACGGCCACCAAATCGAGGTAGATATGTAACAATGAAAAGTCAATTTCATTTCTAGAGGCAAACGCTTGAATCAATTTGAATCCAATGCCACAACCTGTTAATTCATTAAATGGGTAGTTACAATCATTTCTTTTCGGATCCAGCACAGCAACTGCATTGGGTATTGTATCGCCAGGGCGATGATGGTCACAAATAATGAAATCAATGCCTTTCTTGGTTGCGTATTCAACTTTGTCATTTGATTTAATACCGCAATCTAAAGCTATGATTAAGCTAATCTCGTTATCAGCGGCAAAGTCAATTCCTTTAAACGAAATTCCATATCCTTCCGCATACCTATCCGGTATGTAAAATTCAACATTAGAATAAAACGAATTTAAGAAGCTATACAGCAGTGCAACTGCGGTAGTTCCATCTACATCATAATCACCAAAAACAAGGATTCTTTCATTTTGCTGAATTGCTTTTTCGATACGAAGCACAGCATTTTCCATATCTTTCATTAAAAAGGGATCATGCAAATCTTCAAGTGAGGGACGAAAAAATAATTTAGCTTCATTAAAGTTGGTAATTCCCCTTTGTACAAGCAGGTGAGCAAGAATGGATGGAATATTTAAGTCGTTAGAAAGTTGATTGACTGTCTCCAAATTTGGAGTGTTTTTTATAACCCAGCGTTTTTTCATGGTCCAAGGTTATGTATTTAAGGTGATTTCAAAAATACTCCCTTTGGATGAATTTTTTCGCACTTTAATAGTTCCATTGTGGTTTTTCACCAATTGTCGAACAATATAAAGTCCTAAGCCGGTTCCTTTGTTTTTACGCGTTTCTTCACTGCCCACACGATAAAACTTATCAAAAATAAGGAGCGCTTCTGATTCAGAAATTCCAATACCATTGTCTTCAAATAGCAACTCCAACTGCTCATCCATTTTACGTAGTGAAATTTTTAGGATCGGTTCTGAAGCAGAATATTTTATTGCATTTTCATACAGGTTACTGAGAATTGAAACAAATGCAAATGCATCTGTCATAAAATAGATACCAGGTTCAACATCTACCTGTAAAACGTGTTTCTTTTCAAGTTGAAAATGGGCGGCTAATTTTCCAATTTCTTTTTCAATTAAATCGGATAAATTAATATTTGCTCGCAATAGTTTATAGTTACTATCTTCTAATCGGGTAGCAATTAGCACATTTTCGACAAGCGCATTTAGCCGCTCAGTGTCGTTTAAGGCATTAGTTAAAATTTCTATTTGTTTTTCTTTTGAAAGGTCTCTCTTAAGAAGCGTTTCTAATTGTAATTTCGCGGAGGCGATTGGCGATTTTAATTCATGTGTCACCGAAAGGAGGAAATTTTTTTGTCGATTATTTAGTTCGGCTTCCTTTTTAAATGTTTTACGCGTTTGAATGAAGCCAGAGATTAACAAAACTAAAAATACTGTTCCTTCGCCTGCAATCATTAGCCATCGTTTTTGAATCTTGCTGTGTAATTCATTTTTAGCAAAAACTATTGCGGAAGGACTTGTATTACTTAATTCGATAATTTGCAAACGTTGTTGAAGCACTTCATTATTTAATTTCACCATTAAATAGCTCCACCAAATGAATTGCAGAAATACATAAACAACAAGTAAATAAAAAATAAAAAGGGGGCCGGGTCTTTTTTGCGCGATGTTCATTGCTAACAAATGTAATTTGTTTTTTAGTAAAAGCTATTTTACAAATATGGAATTTTGAATTATCTTGCATCAAGCTTCAGTACCAAATTTAAGAATTGATGAAAAAACTAAAATTGATTTTGTTTCTCACCGTGTTCTGCACCTTAAGCATTTTTGCTTTTCGAATTTATAACGGTTCAAGCAATAAGGATATTAAAATAAAATTTAGAATGGGGAGTAGTTATGAAAAAGAGTGGAAGCGTGTGGATTCCCTTCAAAATAAAGGACTTTCAAAATCTGCTTTAGAATTGGTTACAGCAATTTATGCGAAAGCAAAGTCAGAGAAGAACACTGTGAATTTTATCCGTGCAATTATTGAGAAAATGAAATACGAAAGTTATTTAGAGGAAGATTCGTATGTGAAAGCTATTGCTAACCTTGAGCAGGAAGCAGCTGATGCTGAATTTCCAATAAAATCAATTATTCATAGTATTGCTGCCGAGACATATTGGAGGTACTATCAAAACAATCGATACACTTTTATTAACCGCAGCGAAACAGTAAATTTTGACAATTCAGATATCCGAACTTGGGACTTAAGTAAATTGATTGCAAAAGTTGATGAAAATTATTTGAACTCGCTCCAAGCTTCTGCTAAATTAAAGCAATCGGAACTTGTTAACTACGATGCGATTTTAATTAAGATAGATGGATCGAAAAAGTATAGACCAACACTTTACGATTTTTTAGCGCATCGTGCATTGGATTATTTTATGAATGAGGAGCCGGATATTGCAAAGCCGGCTTTTGCATTTGAACTGGATAAGGCGAATTATTTTGAGGATTATTTTTCATTTCAAGACCTCAAGGTAAAATCTGTGGACTCTACCTCAATGAAGCTTTATGCAATTACACTGATGCAAGAATTAATTCGATTTCATCAAAAAGATAAGAATCCTGAAACCTTGATTGATGCTGATTTAATACGATTAAAATTTGTTTGGCAGCACTCTACTCAATTGGAAAAGGACAGTTTGTATTTAGCTGCGTTGAAAAGATTGCAAAGATTATTTGAAAATGATATTGCATCAACGGACGTTTCTTATCAGCTGGCAAGCTATTATTGGGACAAGTCAAATCTTACAAGCAATGGTTCAGCAGAGGATTCGCTTAAGCTATATAAGAAATTGGCAATGCAGCAGTGCGAAGCTATAATTGCAAAGTTCCCATTGAGCGATGCCGCTACGAATGCAGCTTATTTAAAAGGATTAATTCTTGAAAAATCGCTTACAGTAACACTTGAAGATGCTAATATTCCTGAAAAGCCTATGCTTTTTCTCCTTCAATACAAAAATGTTAGCAGAACTTATTTTAAAGTAGTTAAGTTAGATGAAACAAATGAGTTTGATTTGGATAGAGGGATAAATAAAGAAGTTAAAAGCAAATTGTTGAATAAAAGAGAAGCGTTCAAGTGGCAGATTGATTTACCTTATGAGCAAGATTATTGCGATCATAAAGTTCAATTAAAAATCCCAAAATTAGGAAAGGGGCATTATATACTTTTTGCGGGTACAGATCCTAGCTTTACAGAAGAGAGCAATGGAATTGCGCATGCAAATTTTTGGGTAAGCAGCATTTCTTACATCACTCAAAAAAAATCGGATGATAGTTATGAGGGCTATGCGCTTGATAGAGAAAGCGGGCATGGATTAAATTCAATTTTAATACAACTGTGGAGTGAAAAATATGATTATAATTCTCGTGTTTACCAATTCGAGAAAGGGACCTCAGTAAGAACTGATAAAGAGGGTTATTTCAGTATTCCTTCGACAACAACCAATCGTAATTTTTATCTTGAAATGAAGCGTGATGATGGGGATAGAATATGCAGTGATTATGGTTTTTATCAATATAAAAGACAGTCAGAGGAAAACAAAAGTTATTTGCAGACTTATTTTTTCACAGACCGGAAAATTTATCGCCCGGGGCAAACGGTTTACTTTAAGGGATTGATGCTTGAAAAAACCGGAGAGCAGTCAAAGCTTGTAACCCAGAAAATGACGGATGTGATTTTTAATGATGTGAATGGACAAAAGGTAGCAATGCAAGGTTATACATCTAATGATTATGGAACTTTTAGTGGTAGCTTTATTGTTCCGCAGGGTTTACTTAATGGTCAAATGTCGATTAGCAACGGCACGGGAAGTATATATTTTTCGGTTGAAGAATACAAGCGCCCAAAATTTGAAGTAAATTTTGATGCTTTATCAGAAAGCTATAAACTATCGGATAGTATTGAAATTAAGGGAAAAGCTATAACTTATTCAGGTGTATTGCTTGATGGCGCAAAGGTTAATTACAGAGTGGTGCGAGAAGCGGTTTATCCCAATTGGTGGGCGTATTCTCGAGGTTATCAAAAGAATGCTCCTGCCATGGAAATATTTAGTAGTGTTGCGATTAGCAATGCGATAGGAGAATTTATAATTAAATTTAAGGCAATCCCGGATTTAAGTATCGAAAGAAATTCAAGCACTTACTTTACTTACACTATTTATGCGGATGTAACCGATATTGACGGCGAGACACACAGTGCTGAAAAGGCTGTGAATATTGGTTATTCAATGCTAAAACTAGGTGCTGATTTTCCATCCAATATTGACAAAGTAAATTATCCCCCATTCAAAATTATGTCTACTAATTTAAATGGAGATTATCTTTCCACAAAGGGAGTTTTAAGAATTTATAAGTTGAAGCAACTATCCAGGAATTACCGTGCTAGAAAATGGGAGAAACCGGATCGTTTTATACTTAATAGAGCAGAATTTGAAGCGGATTTTCCAACTGATTTGTACGACGATGAGGATAATAAGTTAAAGTGGGAAAGAACAGAAATGGTTGCGGAAATTGATTTTGATACTGATTCAAGCCACACTAATACAAAGAACATAATTGCTTTGAATAACATTAAAAAATGGAGTGATGGTGAGTATGTTTGGGAGGCTATTACCCAAGATAAGAACAAGCAAGAAATAAAGATTTTCGACTATTTTACTTTATTTTCTTCAGAAGCGAAGAAGGCACCACAGCACGAAATAAATTATTTTAATCTCCTAGTTAGTAAAGGCGAACCCGGGGAAAGGGCACGTGTCCTAATCGGGTCAACTGAAACTAATTTACATGTACTTTATGAACTGGAAAACAAAGGAGAATTCATAAAAAGAGAGTGGATGGTTATAAGTGATGAACTGAAAGTATTGGATATACCTATTGAAGAGAATTACCGTGGAAATTTTGTAGTTCACTGCACTTTTGTAAAAGGAAATAGAGTTTATAAGAATGATGGGTTAATTACGGTTCCTTATAGTAATAAGGAGCTTTCAATTTCTTTTGAAACATTTCGAAATAAATTATATCCGGGTCAGCAGGAGGAGTGGCGGATAAAAATAATTAATAAGGCAGGGAAAAACGAAGCAGCTGAAATGATGGCCACGCTATATGATGCTTCGCTGGATGCATTTTCTAAAAACAGCTGGTATTTGAATCTATACCAAAACTACTATTCTCAGCGAAACTGGGAGATAAACAATGCTTTCAAAGTAAATTCAGTAAGTGGTTATGGTAACAATTGGAATGTTTATCACACTCCTCTATTTCGCGATTACGATGCATTAAACTGGTTTGGTTTTGAAGGTTACTCATATTTCGGATACGGCCGTGGTGGAATAGCATATTCAGAAGATAGAGCAGCGTCTCCAATGGTTATGCAAGCAGCAAATGTTTTGAATGAGGCAGCACCATCAAGTGGAAAAATGATGAAATCAAGAGATGCAAATTATAAAGAGAGCGAAGCTGAAATAGCTAAGAAAGACGAAACAATAACTAATAAATCCGGTCAGAAAGATGCAACGCAAGGAATCCAAATTCGAAAAAATTTTAATGAAACTGCTTTCTTTTATCCACAAATGGAAACAGATGAAAAGGGCGAAATAAAAATAAAATTCACTATTCCAGAAGCAGTAACAAAATGGAGAATGCTTGGTTTAGCGCATTCAAAGGATTTAAAAGTAGGTACAATTGAAAAGGAACTGCAAACACAAAAGGATTTAATGATTAGTGTAAATGCTCCTCGGTTTTTTAGGGAAGGCGATAAAGTAAACTTGCTTGCTAAGCTTATCAACCTAACCCCATTAAACATGGTTGTTAATGCGGAATTAAAGATCTATAATTCTGTTACAATGGATGATATTACAAGTTTGATTTTGAATAGTGGTGCATCGTCTCAGGTTTTAAAAATGGAAGCTGAGCAGAATGCCAGTATTGGCTGGGAACTTACTATTCCGGATGGATTAGAAGCCATAACCTACCGAGTAATTGCAAAATCTCCTAATTTTTCCGATGGCGAAGAAAACACCCTTCCTGTATTATCAAATAAAATTCTTGTAACTGAAAGTCTTCCACTGCCAGTTCGAGGAAAGGAGCTTAAAAAATTCTCTTTCACAAAATTATTGAATCAAAACAACAATAGCACAACACTAAGTAACTACAAGGTTACACTTGAATTCACTTCGAATCCTGCATGGTATGCATTGCAGGCATTACCCTATTTAATGGAATACCCCTATGAGTGTTCGGAACAAACATTTGCACGGTTTTATGCAAACAGCATAGCTCAACATATAGCAAATTCCAACCCAAAGATTAAAGCTGTATTTGATAGTTGGAAGCTGTCGAGCGTTGCGCAGAATAAAGAAAGCTTGCTTTCAAATCTTGAAAAAAATCAGGAACTAAAATCCCTTTTACTTAAGGAAACACCATGGGTGATGCAAGCAAAAAACGAGAGCGAAAGGAAGCAACGATTGGCATTGCTATTTGATTTTAATAAAATGCAAAATGAGCAAGAAGCAGCTTTTAATAAATTAATAATGATGCAAAGCCCAAATGGAGGTTGGCCTTGGATGAAGGGGATGCCGGATGATGTTTATATAACCCAATATATTGTTGCCGGAATGGGGCATCTTGAACATCTTGGCGTGGAAAAAATACGGAAGGATAATGTGAATTTGAATATGATACAATCGGCTCTTAATTATATGGATGAGCGAATTCGAGAGGATTATGACTGGATTTTAAAGCATGATGGGGCTCGAATAAATAGCAATCATTTATCTTATAAAATTATACATTATTTATACGCTAGAAGTTATTTTAAAGACATTCCTATAAACAAGCAGCATCAGAAAGCGATAGAATATTTTAAAGAACAAGCCGCAAAATATTGGTTGAGTCAGAGTCGTTATATGCAAGGAATGATTGCGCTTGCATTAAATCGTTATTCCAATAAAACCATTGCCATGGACATTATTAAATCATTAAAAGAAAACGCAATTGAAAATGAAGAATTAGGAATGTATTGGAAAGAAAATACAGCCGGATTTTATTGGTATCAGGCACCAGTTGAAACGCAAGCATTATTGATTGAAGCATTTGATGAAGTTGCCAATGATTTAAAATCGGTTGAAGAAATGAAAGTTTGGTTATTAAAGAATAAGCAAACAACAGATTGGAAAACGACAAAAGCAACAAGTGAGGCCTGCTATGCTCTTTTGTTAAGAGGTAATGATTGGCTAGCTGATGAATCAGGTATTGATATTGAAATTGGCACAAAAAAAATAAATTCCAGGAGAAATTCTGAATTAAAAGCAGAGGCAGGAACAGGATATTTTAGCCAAAGTTGGAATAGCAGTGAAGTAGAACCCAGTATGGGTATGATTAGCATTCAACCTATGGGAGGTTCGAACCAGACTAATAAAGTAATGTGGGGTGCTGTATATTGGCAGTATTTTGAAAACCTCGATAAAATTACTTCGCATGCTACTCCATTGCAATTGAAGAAAAAAGTATTTGTTGAAAAAAATTCTAATCATGGTCCGGTTATTTTAGCTGTTGATTCATCAAGTGAATTGAGGGTGGGAGATAAGGTAAAGATCAGAATAGAGTTATTTGTTGATAGAGATATGGAATACGTTCAGTTAAAAGATATGCGTGCATCTAGTTTTGAGCCAATAAATGTTATTTCATCCTACAAATTTCAAGATGGATTGGGGTATTATGAAAGTACCGGCGATGCTGCGACAAATTTCTTTTTTTCGTATTTGCCGAAAGGCACCTATGTATTTGAATATCCATTAAGGGTGAGCCAAAGTGGAAGTTTTAGCAATGGAATTAGCACCATTCAATGCATGTATGCACCGGAATTTTTGAGTCATTCTGAGGGAATTCGACTAAAAGTTTCAAGATAAATAATTAAAAACTCCCGACAAAAAAGGATGAACAAAATGTTGTTCATCCTTTTTTTATGCTTGGAAATGAAACAAAAACTTTTGACTTACTTTTGGTTCACCCTTTTCAATATAAATGCACCATTTGCGACTTAAATTAGTCTTGTTTTTATTTGGCATTTCTGCTTGTGTTTATGGGCAGTCGAGCAATTATGCATCCTGGAAAGATTTAGATACTGTTCGTTTCAAATCTACAATTGACTCAGTTTCAAGTTTAAATATCCAAGTCAAAGAGCTGAGTAAAACAAATAAAGAGGCCGCTTTAAAACTTTGTTCCCACGCCTTAAAAATAGCCGTAAAAATTCATGATTTAAGGGGAATGGCTGATTGTTATAATAACATGGGCATTATTTATAAGAATTTGGGGGAGTATTCGGTTGCTTTGAATTATCATTTGAAAGCATTGAATTTAAGAATGATAGTGGGGGATAAAAAGTTAATTGCTAGGTCTTGTAATAATTTGGCTGTTGTTTACGGCCATCAAAATGAGTTGATTAAAGCGCTAGAATACCAACAAAAGGGGCTCAAAATAAAGGAGGAGATAAATGATATAAATGAGCTTGCAATCTCTTACGCAAATATAGGACTGATTTATTCTGATCAAAAAAATCATAAAATGGCGTTGGAATATTTTTTTAAGGCCCTCAGAATGGATATTCGGTTAAAGGATTCGATAGGTATTTCATTTGATTATAAGGGAATTGGAACAGAATATTATAATATGGGAAATCTTGAATTAGCGAAACTAAACCAAGAAAAGGCATTAAAGTTCAAATTGTCTATGAAGACTGTTGATAAGGAACTAACTGATTTGTATAATAATCTAGCAAATATTGAAGCGGATAATAAAAATTTTAGTAGTGCGTTGAATTATTATCAAAAATCTTTGGAATTAAATAAACTACTGGATGATAGGAAAGCAGTTGCAATTTCACAAGCAAATATTGGCGCAACCCTTATAGATATTAACAAATTTAACGAAGCTGAGAGTTATTTAAATAGTAGTTTAAAAATTGCAGAAGAAATAAAAGCTCGAAATGTTAGAATGAGCATTTACGAACTGATGATGAATTTGTATGGAAAAACAGGAAATTACTATAAAGCTTATGAATCTTCTAAAATGTTCAAAAAGCTAAGTGATGAAAGTTATCAAACTAACAATTTTGAAAAATTAAATGAGCTTGGAATTAAATACGAAACGGATAAAAAAGAAAAGGAAATTAAACTTTTAAACAAGGATAAGGATTTAAAAACGATAGAAATTGCGCATCAAAAAAGTGTAAGAAATTACTTCGTAGGCCTTGCCCTAATTATCTTGATTTCTACTTTCTTTATTTTTCGACTTTATAAGAATAAGCAAAAAGATAATGTGCTATTGAAAGAGCAAAAGGAAGAAATTGAAATTCAAAAGAAGTCCATTACTGATAGCATAAACTATGCGTATAGAATCCAAAAATCAATCTTACCTTCACAAGAACATTTTTATGAAATATTGCCCCAATCGTTTGTTTTTAATAAGCCAAAGGATATTGTTAGCGGTGATTTTTATTGGTTGCATGAAACCTCTCCCTTTAAATATTCCTCGGTAAACTCAAAAGTATTGTTGGCAATGGCAGATTGCACCGGACATGGAGTACCCGGAGCGTTTATGAGTATGATTGGAGTGGAATTATTGAATGAAGCTGTAAATGAGAGCCATTCTCCTGCAAAGATTCTACAAATCGTAGATGAGGGAATTCGTAAGGCTTTACATACTAACAATATTGATTCAAAAAAAGATGGTATGGATATGGCGCTTTGCGCTTTTGATTTTGAAAAGAATGTAATGAAGTTTTGTGGAGCGAACCGGCCAGTTTATCGCATCCGTAACAATGTGCTAGACATTTTTTTACCACAAAAAACTGCAGTAGGTTTTAGTGAGCAGGGCTTTGTTTTTGTGAACCAAGAAATTGACATTCAAAAGAACGATGCGATTTATCTTTTTTCGGATGGATATGCCGACCAATTTGGGGGAGAAAGAGATAAAAAATTGACAACCAAAAAATTTAAGGATTTGCTCATGTCGTTGCAGGCTATTCCAATTAGAGAGCAAGGGTTAGAGCTTGAAAAATTTATTACAAATTGGGCTGGATCCCGACAACAAGTTGACGACATGTTAGTAATTGGATTAAGGGTTTAGCGCCAAAATGAATTTCATTAAGTCTTTTCCTTCTTTTCGGCAATTGGGTGTGATGGATTGTGGTCCTGTATGCCTTAAAATTATTTTCAGTTTTTACGGCGCAGATATTCCTATTGATACATTAAGGGAAAAATGTCAAATAAGTAAACTTGGAGTAAGCCTCTTGGGAATTTCAGAAGCCGCTGAATTAATGGGTTTTCGCACTATTTCAACAAAAATTACTATTAATGAATTGAAGGAAATTAGTTCATTTCCTTGCATTCTGCATTGGAATCAAAATCATTTTGTGGTTTTATATAAACTAACAAGTGAATATGCTTATATCAGCGACCCTGTCCAAGGAAAAATAAAGTTGCCGTTAGAGGAATTCCTTCTTTCATGGACTCAAAAGAATGAAACCGGTGGAATAGTTCTTTTTCTCGAGCCTACTAAAGAATTTACTACAGCGAGCGAAGGAAACCCCATTAGGAAAGCGAGTGATTGGTCTTATTTATTTTTTCACCTCAAAAAGTATCGAAAATACTTTTTGCAATTAATAATAAGCTTACTCTTTGGGAGTCTTGTTTTATTAATATCCCCTTTTTTAATCGAAGCCTTAGTGGATAAAGGAATTGGAGAGAAAAATTTGAGTTTTGTTTACCTTATTTTGTTAGGCCAATTAAGCTTATTTCTAGGAAACACATTTGTCGAGATTTTCCGCAATTGGATTTTATTGAAAATTGGGGCTAGGGTTACCATGAACTTGGTGGCAGATTTCTTTTTAAAATTATTTCAACTCCCTTTAAGTTTTTTTGATACGCATTTGCTAGGGGATTTAATTTTGCGCACAAATGATCACAAAAGATTAGAAACACTTCTAACAACAAAATCATTAAATGCAATTTTTGCGGTATTTAATTTAGTGTTGTTTGGAGCAGTTTTGTTTAATTATAATGTTTCTGTGTTTTTTTTATTTTTCAGTGGTAGCAGTTTAGGTATTTGCTGGATATTTCTATTTATGAAGCGCCGCGCTGCATTAGATTATAAATTTTTTGATTTATATGGACAACAGCAAGGCAAAATGATTGAGTTGCTGAGTGGGGTAGAAGAAATAAAAATTAGTAACGGAAGTAGGCAAAAACGTTGGGAATGGGAAGAAGTTCAAGCAAAAATTTTTAAAGTTAGGGTTAAATCCTTAAATCTTGACCAGCTACAACATAATGGATTTGAAACAATTATTCGCTTTACTGGAATTATACTTACCGTTATTACAGCAAAGCTAGTAATAGAAGGTGAAATTACCTTAGGGACTATGTTTGCCATTAATATGATTGTTGGTCAGCTCACCAATCCAATATACTCCTTGGTAGACTTCATCCCTGCTTGGCAGGACGCAAAGTTAGCGTTGCAGCGTATTGGAGATGTATACAACCAAAAAAACGAAGAAGAAAACCAGAAAATAGCAATTATGAAATTCCTAAATCCGCCAACATTAAATTCGAGAATGTTTCATTTTCCTACAGTGGATCTGTTCAGAATTTAATTTTAAAAAATTTGAATTTTGAAATTGAAGCAGGCACAACTACTGCAATTGTCGGCGCCAGTGGTAGTGGCAAAACTACCTTATTAAAATTATTGCTTAAGTTTTACAAACCAACTACAGGTAAAATTAAATTGGGCACGTCTGATTTTAACGAAATTAATAGCGCAAAGTGGAGAGACCAATGTGGTGTTGTGATGCAAGGAGGGAAAATATTTTCGGATTCAATTGTAAATAATATTGCGCTCGGTCAACCGGTGGATATGGAGCAAATAGTTATGATGAGCGCATTGGCAAACTTAGATGACTTTGTGAATAGTGATTTACCCATGGGTTATTTCACAAAAGTGGGAGACGATGGATTGCAATTGAGTGAAGGACAAAAGCAACGCTTATTGTTGGCTCGAGCCATCTATAAGAACCCTGAATTTTTGTTTCTTGATGAGGCAACTAGTTCCTTAGACGCCAAAAACGAAAGAGAAGTGATGATAGGCTTGAGTAATTTTGGTATGAATAAAACAATTGTCATTATTGCTCATCGTTTGAGTACTGTCAGAAAGTCAAGCAAAATACTTGTTATAAAAGAGGGTGAAATTGTGGAATAAGGAACGCATTCCGAGCTTATTGGAATAAAGGGATATTATTATTCACTTATTAAGGAACAGCTTGAATTAGGGTTTTGAATTCGTAATCTTGTTTAAATATAAGATTAATTGAATAGTCGTTATTGTATTAATTAACTAATTTAAAAAAAATATTAGAGTCCCCATTTTCTAAATTGTATTAAATTTAAAAAAAAATTTGCTGATTTCAAAAAATTATTATATTTTGAATCTGAATTAACCTTAAAAGTCAATAATATGAAATCAAAATTAGAAGGTTTTAAAGTTAAAAGTACTATCTCTAAAGAAAAGGGTAAGTTATTGGAGGAAACATATCTAACGTCTGGGGCGAGACAATGGTAGAGATCCCAAGTCTGGAGGGCGTGATACCGGAGAATCGTCTGGGGATACCGGTAGAGATAATAAAAGATAATAAAAAAAGCCGGTTTAAACCGGCTTTTTTTATTTTAAAAATCTTCAGATCCCCTTCAACTTAGCAATAGCACTCTTAAACATATCCACGCTATTCTCGCTATTCCAGAGTGCTTCAGATAGCACCATTCCAGCAAATCCCATTTCCTTTATTGAATCGAATCTATTGGGTTGAATTCCGCCTAAGGCCATTGTTTTATGTTTACTTTTCATTAATGCTACAGCCAAATTATGTTGGCTAAAAGACGATTGATAGCCGTTTTTATTAACACTGTCAAATACAGGGCTTAAAAAAACATAATCATAATTGTTATCATCATTATAAAGGCTCGATAAATTATTAAAGGAGGATGAAACCTGGAGATTTGGACGCTTGAACCGATAATAAAAAAGCTTTATCCAATAAATGAATTTTTGCTTTTTGAAATTTCTATTCAAGTGAATTCCCTTTAAATTGTATTTAATAGCCAATTTATAATGGGAGTGTAAAACAATCCTTGACCAATATTTACGGGGGATTGTGTTAATGTACTCTTCCATTTGACGGGTTGAGGCATTTTTTTTTCTGAGGTGGAATGTTTCAAGACCGTTATCGAAAAGCTCTTTCACTATTTCGGTCTCCCCTTCAATTATTTTTGGACTTGACTGAACTAAAAGTAACATGGTTTTAAATTTAATTTTGAAATACTTTAGCTAATTTATTTACAAGAGAAATGTCTTTTTCCAAAGCTGTTCCTATAACAATAATATCAGCTCCTGCGTCACAAGCCTTTTGAACACCTTCTTCAGAGTTTATTCCTCCCCCAATAATTAAGGGAATTGTTATAGAATTGCTCACTTTTTTAATCATGGATGAACTTATGGGATTTTTAGCACCACTTCCTGCATCCATGTATATCATTTTTAAACCCAACATCTCACCCGCCATTGCAGTGCACATAGCAATGTCATCTTTATCTGCCGGAATGGGCATCGTATTACTCATATATGAAACCGTTGTTTGATTCCCACTTTCAATTAACATGTACCCAGTTGGTATCACTTCCAATAGACTTGCTTTTAATACCGGAGCTGCAATAACATGCTTTCCAATTAACATTTCTGCATTCCTGCCGGAAATTAAGGATAAGAACAAAATAGCATCCGCTGCAGCATCAATTTGATAAATATTACCGGGAAATAAAATTACTGGAATTTTGGTTGATTTTTTAACAAACTCGATACAATTCTTTAAATTACCGTTAGTGAGTAAGCTTCCACCGATAAGAAAATAATCTACCCCGGCTTCTTCGGCCATGCGCAATGCATCAACCGAAGGCTCTTTATCAGGATCAATTAAAAAAGCAAACTGTTTTTGCCCTTTTTTCTTTGCTGCTAGGATAGAAGAATAGATATTTCGATTCATTCGTTAATTTAATTCATGCTCTGTACAAAAGTAAGATTAATGTCGAATTAAATTAGTCTGATTATCGAATACCAGAAAGTTTGTTGCTATTCAAGCTGTTAAAAATGCGCTATATAATTGCATAGAAAACTTCTTAATGAATTGTTCATTTTTTTTTTTCATATTTGCTCAACTCAAATTTTAACAGCTATGAAAAACACTTTTTTGAAAAGTATTGCAATTTCTACCCTTTGCCTTATTTCTTTTCTTTCGAAGGCTCAAGATGTTTTATACCCAATTCAACAAAGCGGGAAATACGGTTATGTAAATAAATCGGGTAAAATTATTGTTGAACCGCAGTTTACGTTTGCAGATCAGTTTAGCGAAGGATTAGCGGCTGTGAAACAAGGAGGTAAAAAGGGCTTTATCAATACTTCCGGTAAAATGGTTATAGAACCCCAATTTGATGATGGGTATGGATTTAAAGAAGGTATGGCTGCTATGAAGCGTGATGGGAAATGGATATATATTGATAAATCCGGTAAAACTGTTTTTGAAACAAAATGTGATTACGCTTATCCATTTTCAGAGGGATTGGCAAGGTTTCAATTGGGATATAAGTTGGGTTATTTCGATAAAACAGGAAAAATTGCAATTCCTGCAAACTATGATGCTGCTTATGATTTTAGTGAAGGAATGGCCAGGGTTAAGTCTGGTGATTTAAATAAATCGAAATGGGGATATATTAATAAGGAAGGTGAATTAGCAATTGAATACTCTTTTGATGATTGTTTTGAATTTAATGAAGGTCTTGCCAATGTGCGCATTGGTAATGAACAAACCGGGAAATATGGCTACATTGATAAGAAGGGAAAAATTGTGTTAGAAGCAAAATATGACAAAGCATACAGATTTGCCGATGGTTTAGCTATTGTTAGAGTGGGCGATTTTAAAAAGGGTAAGTTTGGATATATCGATAAAACCGGTAAAATGGTTCTTCCGGCAGATAATGATGCTGCATTTAATTTTGTTGATGGACTTGCATGTGTGCGACAAGGTGATGCTAAGACAGGGAAATGGGGGTATATTGATAAAACGGGAAGAGTTGTGATTAGTCGGCAATATGATTTCCCTTCCGACTTCAAGAATGGACTAGCTTATGTGCGCCTTGGGAACTTTAAAAACAAGACCGCTTACATTGATAAAAAGGGGAATGTAATCTGGCAACAGCAATAACAAAAAAAGCAGAGAATTATCTCTGCTTTTTTTGCTTTAGTACCCAGGGCCGGGATCGAACCGGCATGAGGGTTAACTCACTGGTGTTTGAGACCAGCGCGTCTACCAATTCCGCCACCTGGGCATTTCTTTAACGGGATGCAAAAGTATTTATTTTTTTGAGATATGAAGCAATTTTAATTTATTTTGTTGTGGTGTTAACAACAAGCTCTATTATTGGCGTATCGGCCAAAATCAGTTTTCTAATGTTTCAAAGCTATATCCTAGTTTTGAATAAAAATTTAAAGTTTTCGGTAGTGTTTGGTATAAGTTATCCTTTGCTTTAAAACTGTCATGAAAAACAATGATGGAGCCTGCTTCATAATTATTAGTTGCATTTTTAAAACAAGTATCCGGACTCGTTTGCGCATCAAAATCATAACTAATCAAATCCCACATGATAATTTTATATTTTGATTTTAAATACTTGATCTGAGAACTGGTAATCTTTCCATAGGGCGGCCTGAAATACTTACTTTTTATTAACTGATTGGCCTTTTCTACATTGTTGAAGTACTCGAAATTACTTGTTTTCCATCCGTTCAAATGATTAAAAGTGTGGTTTCCTACAAGATGCTTATCAGCAATTATTGCATTAAACACACTTGGATATTTCGCAACATTTTCTCCGATACAAAAGAAAGTTGCCTTTGCATGATACTGTCGAAGCTCATTCAGCACCCATTCGGTTATTTCAGGAATGGGGCCATCGTCGAAAGTGAGGTAAATTTTTTTTTCGTTTGTTTTTACATTCCAAACCAATGAAGGATAAAATCGGCGTAATAGAGAAGAAGATTTTATCAAAAGTTTGTAGCTGAAAAATGGTAAGTGTAAGTAGTATTTATATTAATTGGCTGCAATAAATTTTTCAACACGATTTTTAACCGGTTTTAGTGTTTTGATATAGGCGAATATTGCTAACAAATCGTCCTCCGTCATTTGTGCGTACATGCTCCAAGGCATTGGAGTTTGCATGGCTCCTTTTTGAACTGTTGGAATAACATAACCTGAGTCTTTATATATTCGGAAACGTGCAAGAAAATTTTCTTCTGTCCACGCACCTATTCCGGTTTCTTCATCCGGTGTTAGATTCGAAGAATAGGCCTTACCCATTGCACCCATATTAAATTCAAACCCACCCGCCATTTCCATTCCCGGAACTTGCTTCCCTTTTTCTTGTTTTGTATGACACTCAGTGCATCCTGATGCATTCCACATATATTTACCATAAGCTAAGCGATCTTGTGGGCTAGGACGTTTTTGCATTTCTTGTTTTGATGGAATGGTGTTTATAATAAAATTCATTGGAAAGTCGGGCACGGATTCTTGATTAGCTCGTTCAATTGGTTTTAAGGAACGAATGTAAACGATAATGGAATATAAGTCCTCTTGGTCCATTTGTCCATAATGCATGTAGGGCATTATAGGAAATAGCGCTTTCCCATTTTTATTAACTCCGGTAGTTATTGTTCTTAAGATTTCACCATCTGTCCAATCGCCAATTCCTGAAGGGGTAATATTTTTTGAGATGAACGATCCGGGAAAACCAAAATCTTGATTGAACACTTCACCTCCTTGACCAAATGTACCATTGACAGGTGGTCCTGAAAATTTAGTCCAATCACGTTGCGAATGACAGTCCATGCAAACACAAACTGCATTTGCTAAGTATTCACCTCTTTTTAACCGCTCGGGAGTTGCCTCAATTTTAATTTTTGGAGCATCTCCAACACTGGGCAATGCTAACTTCACATAAGTCAACAAACCAACAACTGTCAATACAATTAAAAGCAGCGCATAAAGAATAATTTTTTTTATCATTGGTAAGTAGTTTTAATGAATTTGACTTCAGTTTAATATTACTCCTCTAAAATAAAAATTGTTTTGAATAAAATGTGAGAAAGAATGAAAAATTTGTTTTGATGCTTTAAATCCTTATAAAATAGTTATTCCCATTCAAAACTTTCAATCAAGTGAGTTACATCTGATTTAATATACTTGAGCACAGGTGCAGTTGAATCGCTGTTGGGTGAGGAATTAAAATACAGTGCTCCCCGAATAAAATGTTTAGTACTATCTGTAATGTAAAATTGCAGACCGCTGGCAGCATTGCCGGAAATGGAATACACTAAACCATAAACTTTTTTAACCGGGTTCATAAAGGGCAGCTCTTCAATACCATCGGCTTTTACGGTGTGTTTATAAGCTAAAGAACGTGAATCCTCTAGATGTTTATTTAAATCATTACTCAAGTCAAAATAACTTAGGTGTATTTTAGTGTTGTAGTTATGAAAATCAAGATTCATCCAACAATTTTCATTTTGGTTGCCCTGGTATGGTATTGCCCTACAATACTGAGGGATATCGAATCTGAATGGGCAATCTGTTTCCAACCTACTGTATTTTTTTTCCGGAAAATCAATTCTGAAATAGCCTTTTGGTTTTGGGGTATATTCACTTTCGCAAGCTGAAAACAGCGTGGATGCTGTAAAACAAAAAATAAATAACACGGTGGCTTTGGTTATGAATATTGTTGATGAGGCCCCATCAACAGTTTTGTTTTCGCGTTTAGGTAGCGTTATTTTTACTCTTTTAATTCGACGTTTATCTACAGATTCAATTTCGAAGACAAAATCACGGTGTTTAATTTTTTCGAATTTCTGAGGAATTTTACCGGACAGTTCGAGGATAAATCCTGCCAGTGTATCCGAATCTCCTTTTACTGCTTCAAATTCTTCCGCATCAATATCTAATACACGGTATAAATCATTTAATAATATCTTTCCTTCAAAAACATAATTTTGCTCATCTAACTTGGAATAGGTCAATTCTTCTTCATCAAACTCATCTTTAATATCTCCAACAACCTCCTCAATTATATCTTCAAGTGTAACAA
This sequence comes from Bacteroidota bacterium, assembly GCA_016721765.1. Lineage (NCBI taxonomy): Bacteria > Pseudomonadati > Bacteroidota > Bacteroidota bacterium. The sequence goes on along the minus strand of JADKHO010000001.1, from coordinate 431,125 downwards.
TGCCACAGGTGCCACCATATTCATCCACAACAACTGCCAAATGATTTTTTTTGGCTTGGAATTCCTTCATTAAATCGTCAATTTTTTTGTTTTCGGGAACAAAAAAAGCTGGGCGCATCAATATTTTCCAATCAAAATCAGCTGATTTGTCAAGGTGTGCCAACATATCCTTAATATATAATATCCCCAAAACATTATCAAGTGACTCTTTATATACCGGTACTCTTGAAAAACCAGATTCAACAATTTTTGCAATCAGTTCTTCAAAATTCAAACTTATCTCAAATGCTATTACATCCATTCGAGCTTTCATAATCTGACGTACTTCCGTATTCCCAAACTCAACAATTCCTTTTAAAATTTTTTGCTCCTGTTCGGGTGTGTGCTCATTGCTGGTTAATTCCAATGCATGAGAAAGGTCATCTACAGATATATTGTGACCACGTTTTTTGATTCTGCTATCAATTATTGAAGTAAGGTATATGAGGACACTGCTCAATGGCCAAAGTAGCTTTTGTAATGCAACAATCGGATACACCAAACGCGTAGCAGTTTTTAAAGCATTTTGTGTGGAGTAAATTTTAGGGATTACTTCTCCAATTAGTAATATTAAAAAGGTAACTATCACCACTTGAATTACGAAACCAAGAGTTGGATTAGCCGTAAAATCGAACAAATGATGAAATATTGTTTCGGAAATAATAATCACACCAACATTAACTAAGTTATGTGCAACAACAATTGTGGCAAGTAATTTTTTCGGTTTTTCAAGCAAAAGAATCACTCTTTGGCTAGCGGGCGTATAATTGTTTTTTAAGATTTCAATTTGAGATGGAACCAGCGAAAAAAATCCCACTTCAGCAGCTGCTATAAGTGCTGAAATCAGGAGTAAAATAACAACAGCAACAAGTCCAGTTAATATGGAAGGTTCAAATAAAACTTCGCTACGAAGGAATAATAAATGTGGAATTAGAATACTGACGGGAATGTCCAATCGATTGGGTTTTGATTTTCTTTATTTTTGCAAATGTAAAGTTTTTGCGCTTGCTATAGTGGTATATTATTTTGTTCAGCTTCAGGGTTTAAAAAGGCAAATCATCAGCAGCAGCATTTCCACTAGCGCTTGTGTTTTCAACTTGTGCGGATGAAGCTTGAACGTTTTGATTTCCGGTTTCTTCCCTCCGGGTATTTGCATTGCTTACAATGGAAATATTGTCTCCAACAATCTCAGTTGTATATCGTTTATTTTTGTCTTTATCTTCCCAAGAGCGCGTTCTAAGTTTTCCTTCTACTAAAATGGTATTTCCCTTTTTGAGATATTTTTCAGCAAATTCAGCCTGACTGCGCCATAAAACAATATTGTGCCATTCTGTTTGCTCCACTTTATTCCCACTTTTATCCTTATAACTTTCTGACGTCGCTAATGGAAAATTTGCTACTGTAGCTCCACCTTCCAGGTGTCGCACTTCCGGGTCTTTTCCCAGATTTCCTAAGAGGATTACTTTGTTAATTCCGGCCATTTTGAAAGGGGTTTTAGTGAATGGTCTAACAAATTTAAAAAAAAATGGATACGAACAAACATTAAAAGGAGATTTTGTTTGCTCGAAAAACAATCAATTAGGAAGTAGTTCAGCGTTCAAAATTAGAGCTTTCCGTTCTTAATTTCTTCTACTATTCCCGGATCTAAAAGGGTGCTTGTGTCTCCTAAATTTGAAGTTTCCCCTTCTGCGATTTTTCTTAGAATTCGTCGCATTATTTTTCCGCTTCTTGTTTTTGGAAGGCCGCTCACAAATTGAATTTTATCTGGTTTCGCAATTGCGCCTATTATCTTGGCAACGGTAAGAGTAATGTCTTGCTTTGCAAGATTTAAATCGCCATGATGCCCATTGTAAATTACATATGCGTAAACGCCCTGACCTTTTATATCGTGAGGATAGCCAACTACTGCACTTTCAACAACTCCTGAGTGCATATTTATTGCATTTTCTATTTCGGCTGTACCAATTCGGTGACCGCTAACGTTAAGCACATCATCAACACGTCCAGTTATTCTATAATTTCCAACCTCGTCACGCAGGCAGCCATCGCCGGTGAAATATAAATTGGGATAAGTTGCAAAATAATTAATTCGGCAGCGTTCATGGTCTCCATAGGTAGTTCGAAGCATGCCGGGCCATGGAAATTTAATGCAAAGATTTCCACTGACGTTATTTCCTTCTATTTCCTGTGCATGCTCATCTACTAGGCAAGGCTGAATTCCTGGAAGGGGCAAGGTGGCATGAGCAGGCTTGTGAGGTGTAACACCTGCCATATTAGAAATCATAATTCCACCGGTTTCAGTTTGCCACCACGTATCAACAACGGGGCAATTTTCTTTTCCTATATTTTTATGATACCAATGCCATGCTTCTTCATTTATGGGTTCACCAACTGTTCCAAGCACTTTTAAGGAGGTCAAATCTTTGCCGTTTAAGATGTCGGTTCCAAATCCCATCAAACTGCGAATTGCTGTTGGAGCGGTGTATAAGATACTTACTTTATGCTTTTCAATAATTTCCCAAAATCTACCAGCATCCGGATAAGTTGGAATACCTTCAAACATTAAACTGGTGGCACCGGCTGAGAGTGGTCCATAAACAATATAGCTATGTCCGGTTATCCACCCAATATCCGCAGTGCAAAAGTGAACCTGCCCAGGTTGATATTGAAAAACATTAACAAACGAATAATTCGCCCAAATCATGTATCCCGCGCATGTGTGCACCACACCTTTGGGTTTGCCGGTAGAGCCTGAGGTATATAAAATAAACAATACATCTTCAGCATCCATTTCTTCAGCAGGACAGTCCGGATTTCCTTGCTCAATGACCTTTTGAACTTCATCTTGCCACCAAACATCCCGATCTTTTATCATACTCACCGGTGTGTCGGTTCGTTCGCAAACAATCACTCTTTTTACAAAATCGCAATTGATAAGTGCATCATCAATTACATTTTTTAAAGGAATATCCTTAGCTCCTCTGTATGCACCATCGCAGGTAATAATAAATTCGGCTTTAGCATCGTGCAAGCGGTCGGAAATAGATTGAGCTGAAAAGCCGCCAAAAACAACTGAATGTACTGCACCAATTCTTGCACAGGCCAACACTGCAATTGCCAATTCAGGAATCATTCCCATATAGATACAAACACGATCTCCTTTTTTTACACCATTGTTTTTTAGCACATTTCCAAACTGACATACCAGAAAATGCAACTCTTTATAAGTAATAACCCGCGCTGCTTCCTTAGGGTTATTGCTTTCCCAAAGCAGTGCAACCGTATTTGCATTTGTTTCGAGGTGTCGATCTAAACAGTTTTCGGTAATATTTAGCTTGGCTCCTGCAAACCATTTAATACTGGGTTCCTTGAAATTCCATTCCAGAACAGAATTCCACTTTTTTTTCCATTTGAAATTATCTGCTATTGCTGCCCAAAATTCATTTGGATGCTCAACACTTTGCTTGTAAGCAGCGGTATATTCTTCGAATGATTTGATTTGATAAGGATAATTCATATTCATGTAGTTAAAAGCACTTACAATAATATAGAATATTACTAAGAAAAGAAAAGCCCTGCAGTTTTATTTGCAGGGCTTTATTTTTGAAATTGGCTGAACTAATTAATATTTCCTACCACTTTGAATTCTGTCCTTCGGTTAACTTGATATTCTGCATCCGTGCAAGTAACACCGTCGCTACACTTATTTAATGGTATTGATTCACCATATCCTTTCCCGCTCACTCTGGATTTTTCGATTCCATTGTCAATCATATATTGTGCAGACGCTTTTGCTCTATTATCGGATAATGTTAAATTACTTTCTGAGGTGCCACGTGAATCGGTATGGGAACTTAATTCAATAATAATTGTTGGATTATCTTTTAATAATTTTACTACCTTGTTTAACTCCAATGCGGCATCTGCTCGTATGTTCCACTTGCCACTGTCGAAATAAATATTCTCAATTTTAATGGCTTTGTTTAATACAATTTTATCAAGGGTGAAGTTTCGTATAAACGATTTGCAGTTTCGTTCATTCTTAGTACTAAAATCAGCACTTTGGGTAAAGTATCCTTCCTTTGCAACTATTAATTTATAGTCTACAAATAAATCTAAATTATAAAAAGTGTATTTGCCATATGCATCAGTTAATGCTTCTTGTTTTTTTGTATTTGAGGCTGCATCATAAAAAGTAATTTTTGCATCTCTGATTGGTTCGTTTGTGGCTTTATCATAGAGTGTTCCGGCCAGAATGCAGTATTTTTTATTAGATGCAGGATCTAATGAATTTATTAAATAAATAATTTTATATAGCTTGTTTCCTTCGGTTATGCCGATGGTGCTCACAAAGTACTTATTTGAGTTACGCCCATTTCCGGAAGCAATAATATAATAGGAGGATTCAGGTTGAATTACAGCGTTTATTTTTCCATTTTGCGTAGAAACAAATTCCTCTGTTTTGTTCGTGTTTACTTTTACAAGGTTAACTTTTAATCCTTCCACTCCGGTAGGGTTTAGAAAACTCTCATTCACAGTTACCTCAATATCAATACCTAGGGAACGTTGGAGTTTTATAACTTTATTAAGTTCTTTTTTTGATGTTGACCAATCAATTTGTTGATTGATATAAGCAAAAACATTGGTGTTAATCCGATAGGTCTTATTTGGAATTAAATCAATCGAAAATGTTCCTTTTGTAGATTTTTGTGTTGTACTGTTGCCTTCTGCATCAGTAACTGTAATTTCTGCATCACTCAGTTCGGTGTCGGTAACACTATCTCTTAAACTTATATTAAATGCAATTGGTTGAGGTTTTAATACATTGAAATAGTAAATATTATCATCGGTTGTTTTAGTGTAGATACTGGTACTTCTGTTCGAACTAAAATATCCACTTTGCAAATCTTTATTAAAAATTAATGCAAAATCATCATCCCTACTATTCATTGGAGCCATAAGGTTTTTGGGTTCTAACCAGGCACCATTTTTTTCTTGAACCGAATAAATATCTAAACCACCCAAACCTTCGTGGCCATTAGACGCAAAATACAAGGTGCCATCTTTCTTAATAAAAGGAAAAACTTCATTACCTGCAGTGTTTACCTTGGCTCCCAAATTTATAGGTGTATCCCAAGTTTTATCTTTTTTATTCATGACATATAGATCCATTCCTCCCATTCCTCCCGGCATATCGCTCGAAAAATAAAGTTTGTTACCATCCTCACTTAAGGAGGCATGTGCTACATTGTATTGGTCATTGTTTGGTGGAAGCGTGTCATCAAAAACCCATTCATTTTCAACCAAGACATATTTATATATTTTTAATTTAACAACTCCCTCTTTGCTTCTGCGTGTTTTTCCTTCTTCAATATTATTGGTTGTAATATACAATTCATTTCCTGCTTTGTTTATGCATAGTGGGCCATCGTTGTATACTGTTTGAATAGATTTTTCAAATAGTTTAGGTGTTGAAAATGTGGTAGCTTTTCCCTCTGCCTGATAGAGTGCAAAAAATTTTTCACCGGTCCAACCGTTAGTTCTATTAATTGCTTGATTTCTTTCGCGTGCAGAAACGAAAATAATTCCATTACCAAACTCAACTGCACCAAAATCCGTGTAAGGTCCATTGCAATTGATTTTTTCGATTTTAAAATTTTGTGAATCTTCGCTGTAGCCATTAATATTATCGATTGATTTGATAAGGCTTTCAGCACGACCATCGCCGGGTTCTGCTAGTTTATATGCTTCGAGCCATTTTCTGGCTTCTGCGTACTTGCCCACACCCATCAAAGCTTGAGCATAATACAATTTATGAATTGCTATTCCTTTTCCGGCTTTTACGGATTTGCTGTACCATCGTTCAGCCTGCGCACTATTGTTTGTCAAGCGATAACAATCGGCAAGTTTTAATCCGTTTTCCACATTCATGGAATCTTTTTTTAGCACAGCTAAAAATTTTGGAATTGCTTTATCATAAGCCATTGCGCTGTACAACTTATTCGCTTTTTTCTGCACCGATTGCGCATTAGATTGAAGGAAGTTGAGCAATAAAATTGAACTTAGAATAAAAATTAGAGACTTGTTTTTCATAAAGCTAATAAAAGGCAATATGCCTTATTTAAAAAAAGCGGGGTGTTACAATTTTTGTTTTATCAAAAGAAAAATCATAGCCCAATGTAATTTCATGCGAGCCGCCGTTGTATTTTTTCAATTGTGTTGTTGTATAATCGTAGGCATATCCAAAGCGCATTTGTTTGGTAATTTGAATTCCTGCAAATACCGAAACGGCATCTCCGGTTCTATAGGCAGCACCCAGCCAAACCAACTCATTAAATAGAGCATTTAAACTTATGTCGAGTTCAAATGGCGCCCCCCCTGATTTTTTAAGCATAACGGTAGGTTTAAGTTGAATGGTTTCACTCAGCTTAGCTACGTATCCGGCGGTGAGGTGCAAATTCCAGTCTTTAGCGGATGCTTTGTTGGTTACTTTTTTTGTTTCGGAGGCACTTACTGTATTTAAAATTAATTTAGGAATGGATAGGCCTGCATAGAATTTTTGAGTGTAATAAAAAACTCCAAATCCTGCATTGGGTAACAAAAGTTTGGGAGTGCTAGTAGCAAATTGTGGATCGTTACTTTGCCCAGGGCTTAATTCGCTTAATTTTTCATAATGATTTATAGCTCCTACTTGCAATCCAAATGATAGTTTTCCTTTACTTAATGGCATGCGATAAGCATAGTTTGCGAACACACCGGTATTGTGCATTACTGTAATTTTATCGTTTACAATGGATAATCCAAGCCCCATTTTTTGATTTGCAATAGGTGCATGAATGGAAAAGGTTTCCGTAACCGGAGCGCCTTCGATTCCAGTCCACTGATTTCGATAAAGTAATGTGGAAGAAAGGCACTCACGTGCGCCAGCATAGGCAGGGTTCAAAATCAGCTCATTATACATGTATTGTGTAAACTGTGGCTGGTATTGAGCGTTTGCTATAAAATAGTTCATAAAAAAGAACCCGCATAGTAGCAACTTTGAATACCGGTTTGCTCGTATAGATTTTGTTTCCATTCTCATTTTAATTAATTATTTACGAATTACAATGTAACCTTGCATTGCTTCGTTAACTCCGTCATTAAAGGTCAGTATATAATAATATGATCCACTCGCTAATTCTTTTCCCTCGGAGCCATCTGAGGATTTACCATTCCAGGTATTGTCGTACCCTTTTTTGCTGTACACTAAATTCCCCCATCGATTAAAAATTCTTAGCTCATTTTGTGGATATGCTTGAATGCGTTTGATTACAAAGAAATCATTGATGTTATCTCCATCGGGTGAAAAAGCATTGGGCACTGTAAAAGGTGTTTCGTTAATGGTAATACGGACTATACCCGTTGCACATAATTTTGAAAGCACATAATCGTCACACACCTCGTAAGCAAAGGAATCCGTACCGGCATATAATTCATCAGGAGTATAAGTGAAGGTCCCATCGGCGGCTAGGGTTAGCCCACCGTGTTGGGGAGGAGTTGTAATTAGCGATATGCTTAATAAATCGGTTAAGTCAGGATCCATATCGTTCACAAGCACATTTCTGGTAACGGCATCACCTTGATTCAGGCTCACTGTATCATCCATAGCGAATGGTGCTTTATTCACTCTTAACACGGTTATGTTTACGATGGCTGTATCGCAAAGTGAAGGAATACCTAAATCACAAAGCGAATAAATGAAACTATCATTTCCAATGAATTGAGCATTGGGGATATACGTAAAAGTTCCATTTAAATTAAAGTTGAGCGTTCCATTGGAAGGCTGTGAAATCACCGTTGTTTGGAGTGAATCCAAATCAATATCTGAATCATTTATCAAACAATTTCCATTTAAGCTTACATTTTCAAACGTTTGAAAATTATCAGACTTTGCTAAAGGGCTATCATTTACTGCAATAACTTTAATTTTAACTAGTGCTGTATCGCAGTTAACAGGATTAGGAAGGGAAGTGTCTAAAACTGCGTATATAAAACTATCTGTGCCAAAATAATTCACATTTGGTGAATAGGAAATCGTATTGTTTGCGTTAATTATTATGCTTCCATGCAAAGGATTGAGTGTAATCGAAATGCCAACATTTGAGAGAATAACAGTATCATTAGCTAATACAGAAAGTAATAAAGTATTATCTTCTGAAACACTTGCAGTATCTGATATAGCTAAAAATCCACCACAAAGTTGACCCGTTACAAAAATGGTTACAAGTCCGGTATCGCATAGTTGTGGTGTGGCGCCGTCGCATACAATATAAGTAAAGCTATCACTACCCAAAAAGCCTGCGAAAGGAGTGTAGATAAATGTACCGTTCGTATTAAATACAAGGGTTCCATTTGAAGGAGCAGTTGCTTGAGTGGTAGAGAGTAAAGGGTCGTCTACATCTAAATCATTCAATAGCACATTTCCTGAAACAGCCGTTCCCAGTGGAGTGTTTACGGTATCATCAACTGCAATTGGGGCATCATTAATAGCTATAATGGCAATGTTTACAATTGCCGTATCACAAATAGATGGTCCGCCGCTAGGTTTTCCAACAGTGTATACAAAGCTATCGTTCCCGTTAAAATTTAGGTTAGGGGTGTAGGTAATTGTGTTATTGGCATTTATCACAACACTCCCATTTAAAGGGTTAGTTGAAATACCAACCAATATATTTGTGAGTATTACATTGTCATTGGTTAATTCTGAAATAATAAGTTGGAAATCTTCATTTGTACTTTCATTGTCCGAATTTGCAAGGTAGCCTGCACAAGGCGGTGCATCTACATTTATAACTACTAATGCAGTATCGCACATATTGGGACTGCCTCCATCACAAACTAAGTAAGAAAAGATATCTGTACCAACAAAATTTGAATTAGGAGTATAACTAAAGCTTCCATTAGGATTAATAACAGCAACACCATTAATTGGAATTACAAGTAAGCTAGAGTTTAATGTCGCTCCTTCTATATCACTGTCGTTGTTTAAAACATTTCCGTTGGCTGCTGTTCCTTGTAGAATGTTTGCTGTATCGTTTTGTGCAATTGGCGCGTCATTTATGGCATTTATTGTAAAGGTTACAATAGCAGTATCACATAATGCCGGAGTGGCGGTATCACATACGGTATAGGTAAATGAATCCGTTCCAAAGTAATTTAAAGTTGGCACATAAATATAATTTCCGCTAGCACTAATGGCTATAGTTCCATGTGGAGTCGCACCATTAAAGGCGCTGTAAATTAATGTGCTGCCTTCCGGGTCAGCATCATTGGCAGAAAGACTACCACTCAGCTGAGTATCTTCATTGGTGATAAAGTAGTCACCGTTTGCCACCGGTGCTTGATTTGGAGGCAAAGGGTTAACCACAATAATAACTGTTGCTACAGCACATAAATTTGGATTTCCTCCGTCACAAACTGTATAAACAAATGAGTCAGTACCTGTAAAACCAATGGCGGGGGTATATGTAAATGAACCAATTCCATTCATCACCACCGTGCCATTTGCAGGCAATGAAAGAATCGAAGCAATTGCGGTAGGGCCATCAACATCCGTATCATTAAACAATGCATCACCATTAACACTTGTATTTAGTAAAGTAATAAGACTATCGTTTTCAGCTATTGGTGCATCGTTTACAGCATTCACTGTGAGATAAACAATTGCGGTATCACAAAGAGCGGGAGTTCCATCGTCACAAATTTGATATACAAAACTATCTGTGCCTGCAAAATCTAAGTCCGGTGTATAGGAGAAAGTGCCATTAAAATTCAAGGAAAGCGTTCCATTTAAAGGAAATACAATTGGTGAAATGGTTAATGTAATAGTATTTCCATCGGGGTCAAAATCATTTGCTAATATGGATGAACTAGTATTTAAAGTATTATCCTCATTTACTGAATAATTATCGGTATTTGCTACCGGGATAGTATTCGGCGCAAGGGTAACGCTTATCAAAAGGGTTGCAGTATCGCATAAGTTTGGCACTCCCCCGTCACAAACAATATAGGAAATTGAATCGTTACCAATAAAACCGTTATCAGGTGTGTAGTTAAAGGTACCGTTTGAATTTAATACCATATTCCCATTAAGTGCATTTGTGAGCAGGGAAACAGCTAAGGCCGGACCATCAATATCGAAATCATTAGTAACAACATTTCCGGAAACTAGCGTGTTTTGAAGTGTACTTGCGAAATCATTTACTACCACAGGTGCATCATTTACGGAGGTGATAGAAATTAATACTATTGCAGTGTCACATAATGCAGGTGTACCATTGTCGCAAATTTGATAAACAAAACTATCAGCGCCAAAATAATTGGAATTGGGGATGTAACTATAAGTTCCATTGGTGTTAATTTGCAAAGTACCATGTTGGGGCGCATTAACTGGTGTGGTACTTATTGAAATTGTGTTACCATCCGGATCTGTATCATTAAGTAATAAATTTATTCCATTGAGTGAAGTGTCTTCTGTAGTGCCGGTAAAGTCAGCATTAGCAAATGGTGCATCATTTACAGGGTTTACAGTTATGCTAACAGAAGCAGTTACGCAAAGAGATGGTGCACCATCGTCGCAAACCTGATACGTGAAGTTATCGATACCGGAGAAGCTAAGATTAGGTGTATAACTAAATGTTCCATTCGCATTAATTACAGCAATTCCATTGGATGGTGCAATGAAAGGAGTTATTGAATAAATCAAATTATTGCCATCCGGATCCACATCATTTGTGGCTAAGGAACCTGATATGACGATGTTTTCATTGGTAGTAAATGCATCATTTAATGGTTGTGGGGAGTGATTTACTGCACCAATTCCAATTGTTACCGTAGCATTGTCGCAAAGTACCGGACTACCATTGTCGCAAACTTGATATACAAAACTATCAAAACCTGAATAGCCAAAGTTCGGGCTGTAGGTATATGTTCCATTTGAATTAATTACCACTATTCCGTGAACAGGAGGTGTTACCGGAGTTGTTGTAATGGTTAAAGGGTTACCATCCAAATCGCTATCATTCGAAAGTAAATTTGAACCATTCAATACTGTATTTTCCAATGTAGAGCCATTGTCGTCAGCAGCTATTGGTGCGTCGTTAACCGGAGTAACTGTTATCGTTACCGTTGCAGTTGAACAAGCAACAGGAATTCCGGCGTCGCACACTTGGTACACAAAGCTATCAACTCCATTGTAATTTGAATTTGGAGTATAGGTAAATGTTCCGTTTGGGTTAATTAAAAGAGTTCCATGAGCTGGAACAGTAACTGGAACAGTGTTTATTACAATTACGCCTCCTTCCGGATCGGTATCATTAAGCAATAAACTTGTTCCTATTAAAGAGCCATCTTCAGCAACGGTATAACTGTCGTTTGCAGCTAATGGGGCGTCATTAATAGCATTAATGGTAATAGTAACAGTTGAGGTAGAGCATAAAGGCGGAACTCCATTATCGCATGCCTGATAAACAAAGCTATCCAAGCCGTTATAATTCAAAAATGGCACATAAGCATACGTTCCATTCGCATTTAAGGTTAAGTTTCCATGAGCTGGTGGGCTTATTGGAGCAATGGTTACCACTATCGGGTTTCCGTCAGGATCCGAATCATTACTTAAAACAGTTGTTCCGTTTAAAGGCGTGTCTTCATTCGTTAGTGCAAAATCGTCAAGGGTAACTGGCGCATCGTTAACTGCTGTAATTAGAATTGAAACAACTGCAGTTGCACATAAAACCGGACTCCCATTATCGCAAATTTGATAAGTAAAGCTATCACTGCCACTGTAGTTTAAAACGGGCGTATAGAGATAGGTTCCATCTGCATTCAACACAACAGTTCCATGAATTGGATTTACAGCCGGACTAGTATTTATGGTAATAGGATTACCATCCGGGTCGGTGTCATTTAATAAGACTGATGCACCGTTTATTGGGGTATCCTCAGCAGTACTTGCTGCATTCAACAATGCAACCGGAGCATCATTAATTGAATTAATAGTTATGTTTACAGTTGCACTAGAACAAAGAGAAGGAGCAGCATTATCACACACTTGATACACAAAACTATCTGTGCCGTTGTAATTGGCAAACGGGGTAAATATAAATGTGCCATTTGCGTTTAAAACTAAATTTCCGTGCGCCGGAGGGGTTATTGCAATTCCTGTTACTTGAAGTGCATTTCCATCCTGATCACTGTCGTTAAGTAAGACACTACTTGCATTCAGCACCACATCTTCATTTGTAACATAGGTGTCATTGTTTGCTGAAGGAGCATCATTAACAGGGCTAATTGTAATTAAAACAACTGCATTGCTGCATGCACTAGGAATGCCATTATCACAAACTTCATAAACAAATGTATCACCTCCCACATAGTTTAAACTTGGTGTGTAAGTATAAGTACCATTTGAATTAAGCAGCAGTGTACCATGGGCAGGAGGAACCAAAGGGCTTGTAGAAACGGTAAGCGTATTTCCGTCTACATCGAGATCATTAGTAAGCAAAGTTGTTCCTAATAACGGTGTGTCTTCAGGTGTTGATACATTGTCGTTAACTGCTACCGGTGAATCATTCACAGGGTTTACTGTTATATTTATAGAAGCATTGGAACACAGCAATGGATTCCCGTTGTCGCACACTTGATAAGTGAAAATATCAGATCCATTATAGTTTAAATTTGGGGTATAGGTGTAGGCTCCATTTGCAGCTATCGTAATTTTGCCATGTAAGGTTGGGAAGTTTGTAAGCGCTGTAACCGTTAATAAATCCAAATCCGGATCGCTATCATTTGTCAATACATTATCACTGTTGGGAGTATCCTCATTGGTTGATATTGCATCGTTTAGGGCCAGAGGAAATTGATTTACCGAACCTATAGAAATGGTAACAGTTGCAGTTGCACAAGCAATTGGTGTTCCATTGTCGCACGCACTGTATACAAAAAAGTCGAATCCATTGTAGTTCAAGTTTGGTGTATACACGTAGGTTCCGTTTGAATTAAGGGTAAGCGTTCCATGCGCCACATTTGTAACCGGTACAGTATTTACAGTAAGTACGCCGTTTTCCGGATCAGAGTCGTTTGTGAGCACACTGGTTCCGTTCAATACAATATTTTCTAAGGTTGTTCCATTGTCATCAGTGGCGATGGGTGTATCGTTCACCGATACAATTGTAATAGTTACAGTTGCATTGGAGCAAAGTGAAGGAACTCCATTGTCGCAAATTTGATACACAAAGTTATCGCTGCCATTGTAATTAGCAGCAGGTGTATAGGTAAAAGTACCGTTAATATTAAGCACCAAATTTCCATGAACGGGTAATGAAACCGGTGTTGTGTTGACTGTAATTGTATTCCCTTCCACATCACTATCATTAATTAATACACTACTGCCATTAAGCGGGGTATCCTCGTTAGTGCTGTAAGCATCAGCAACTGCAGCTGGAGCATCGTTCACCGATAGCACATCAATTGTTGTTGTTGCTTGCGAACAAAGCGAAGGAATAGCATTGTCGCAAACTTGATATACAAAACTAACTGTGCCATTAAAATTTAAAACCGGGGTATAGGTAAAAGTTCCATCTGAGTTTAAATTAAGAATTCCACTGCTTACATTCACGAGAGGGGTGGTGTTCACACTTAATAAATCTCCATCCGGATCACTATCGTTACCCAGCACTGACGAACCGGTTAATGGTGTGTCTTCAGAGGTAGAATAGGCGCCATTTACCGCAACAGGAGCATCGTTCACAGGGTTTACAGTAATTGAAACAAGTGCTGTACTACAGAGTGCAGGTACACCGTTATCACAAATACGATAAGTAAATGAATCACTGCCCGAATAATTTGCCGCTGGAATATACGTGAAAGTTCCATCACCATTGAGTGTTATCGATCCATGCAAAGGAAGCACAGTTGGAATAGTATTTAAAGTAGTCGGATCCCCATCCACATCACTGTCATTTAAAAGTATTGATGTTCCATTTAGCGGGGTATCTTCGTTTGTGCTGAATGCATTCGCAACAGCTAAAGGAGCATCGTTCACCGAAGTAATCGTAATTGTTACAGTGGCACTTGAACATCCAACCGGAGAGGCATTATCACAAACCTCATACACAAAGCTGTCTGTGCCATGATAATTTAAAAAAGGAGTGTAAACATAGGTCCCATTTGAGTTAATATTCACGGTTCCATGCGCCGGGGCTACAAGGGGTATTGCAGATACAGTTAATGTGTTTCCTTCAGGATCGCTGTCGTTTGCCAGTACAGAAGTTCCGTTTAATGTAACATCTTCAGCAGTTGAACCAACATCGCCCACTGCAAGGGGCAAATCATTTACCGCATTAATAGTAAGTGCAACACTTGCATTTGCACATAGAGATGGGCTACCGTTATCGCATGCCTGATACACAAAGCTATCCGTTCCATTAAAGTTAAGATTGGGAGAATAGGAATACGTTCCATTGGCGTTTATTACTAATATTCCATTTACAGGACTAACAATTGGTGTAGTATTTATGCTTAGAATATTTCCATCCACATCCGAATCATTGGCTAACAATGAGGTGCCAATTAACGATACATCTTCGCTTGTAATTCCAACATTATTTACTAAGGTAGGAGCATCGTTCACAGCATTTACAGTAATTGTAACTGTTCCGGTAGCACATACCGAAGGAATTCCATTATCACAAACTTGGTAAGTAAAACTGTCGGTACCGTTATAATTTGGACTGGGAGAATATGTGTATGTACCGGTTGCGCTTAGTGCAAGAATTCCATTAGAGGGTCCACTAATTGGAATTGTATTAACTGTTAATGTATTTGATTCCGGGTCACTATCATTTATAAGCACGGAACTTCCATTTAATACATTGTCTTCATTTACGGATGATAAATCATTAACGACAACAGGAGAATCGTTAACAGCGTTAATAGTAATAATTACAGTTGTAGTGGAACACAGCGATGATCCATCACAGACTTGGTAAACAAAACTATCCGAACCATTATAATTTGCAGTCGGTATATAAATA
The DNA here is from genome assembly GCA_016721765.1 of Bacteroidota bacterium. Taxonomy (NCBI): domain Bacteria; kingdom Pseudomonadati; phylum Bacteroidota; species Bacteroidota bacterium. The sequence continues at coordinate 416,015 of JADKHO010000001.1, read as the reverse complement.
AAAGTACCATCCGAATTTAATATCAATACACCATGTGTTACATTACTAACAGGGATTGTGGATACTGTAAGCGCATCACCATCACCATCGCTATCGTTAGCTAAAACACTTGTTCCATTAAGTAAGGCATCTTCGTTTGTAGTATAATTATCACTGTTGGCAATTGGTGTGTCGGCAATCGGGTTTATTGTAATTGTTACCAAAGCAGTAGCGCATAATGTTGGAGTACCGTTATCGCAAATTTCATAAACGAAACTATCGCTTCCGGTGTAATTTAAATCTGGAGTATACGTATATGTTCCATTTGAATTTAAATTCACGGCTCCATGTAAAGGCAAGGTAATTGGGGTGGTATTCACAGTTAATGGATTTCCATCAACATCCGAATCATTTGAAAGCACAGTTGCGCCGTTTAGCACCACATCCTCATTCGTAACAGCTACATCATTAGCGGCTATCGGAGCATCGTTAAGCGCAACAATCGAAATGTTAACTGTTGCATTCGTGCATAAAACCGGGCTTCCATTATCGCAAACACTATAAATAAAAGAATCTATTCCGTTATAATTTGCAAACGGAGTGTACAAGTATGTACCATCTGAATTTAAGCTGAGCGAACCGTTCGCAGGACTTAGCACCGGCACGGTATTAACAGATAAAGTGTTGGTATCGGGGTCGGAATCATTCGCTAAAACTGTATTTCCGACTAAGGCATTATCCTCGTTTGTTGAAACCGTATCGTTGCCTGCAATTGGTGCATCGTTAAGTGGATTCACATTTATGGAAACGATGCCTTGTGAACACTCTGATGGAATTCCATCGTCACATACTTCATACACAAATGAGTCCGAACCATTGAAATTTAATTGAGGTGTATAACTGAATGTTCCATCGGGTGAAATGATAAGATTACCATGGCTTGGCGCCGATATGGGACTGGTATTGATAACCAGCAATTGACTGTCAAAATCTAAATCATTTGATAATAATGAACTTCCATTTAAAGTAATATCTTCATTTGTAGCATAAAAATCGTTGCCCACCGCAGGAGGGTCTGGAACTCCTGTTATACTTATGTTTACCGTTGCATTTGCACAAAGAATCGGGCTTCCATTATCACATACTTCATAGGTAAATGAATCAGTGCCAAAATAATTTGGAAGGGCAGTATAGGTATAGGTTCCATCAGGATGAATGGTCACTCCGCCATGGGTTGGACCAAGAATTGGTGTGCTAGTAATAGTCAGGAGATCACCTAAATCCGGATCAGTATCATTTATCAATAGGGAAATTCCAGTATAAGGGGTATCTTCAATGGCAGGAGGCACAGTTATATCATCCAAAGCAATTGGGGCATCGTTTACAGCAGAAATGGTTAAACTTACAATAGCCTTGCTACATTCCTGTATTGCTGCGTCATCACAAACTTCATACTCAAATGAATCAGTCCCGTTAAAATCAGGATTCGGTATATATTCGAAAGTACCATCCGGGTTAATGGTAACTGTGCCATTAGTAGGTAAAGTCACAGGAATAAGGCTGACCGTTAGATTGTCTAAATCAGGATCTGAATCATTAGCGAGCAAGCCCAATAAGGGGTCTGTAATAGTAAGTGTTACATCTTCATCTAAAATGTAATTATCATTTTCGGCAAGTGGTGCGGTTAGAATTGTATTTGCCGGTGTAAATTTTTTGTTAAATGCTAACAAGGTCTGTAGCGCATAACCGTTATAATCTTGTTGGGTGTTTTTATTTTTAATAGCGCTAAAATCATCCTTGTTGGGAGTTGTTGTTTTTTTGAATTCGAGTACTGATGAGGGATTTTTTAGTTCAAAAAAGGGATTTGACTGCGCACTTACATTCATCCAACTTAGTGACAAAAGAATGCTCAAAAAGTTGATGAAACGCAGCAATAAATTAGATTTCATAAAGTTTGGGTAAAAAAATAATTTGTTTTTTTACAGCAAGGACATTCTTGCCTTTCATCGAAGATACTGAATTTATCTATCATTTCGAAGACTTAGTGGTAATTATGTAAGCTTTGAACATTAAAATACAAATCCTTTTTTTTTGAATAAAATCCTCTCGAAATGTTTTATCTCGCCGACATAACACAATTTTAACCTTTAATTGGGGTGGGAAATAAAGGGCAAGACGTGTTTTTTACACAAAGTTTTTAACATAACAAAAGTACTCAATAGCCCGAAGAATGCAAAATTGTGGCGGTTTTATTAAAATTTATGATTCATGTATCGTGAATAAAATGCTTGCTCAATCGGTATTTCTCAAAAAGTTTACATTTGGGTAAGAAATTATTTCAAACATGAAAAAAAATATCGCCTTCGGATTAGTGCTACTTTTGGCGCTACCTGCCTTTAGCTTATCCCCTAAAATAAAAAGCGCTAAAAAACCAGTCTTTCAACATTCAGCAAAATATGTTAGTGGAGGAGAAGCAGCCGATGATTCGCGCAAACGAAATGAATGGGAATACAAACGATTAATGGATCCTGTTAGCGGTAAAATTCCAGATCATATCCGTGAACGTGAATTGGCCTATGCGGCAACATTGCCATCTGATGCTAGTTCATCAAACAGTCGAAGCACACAATTACTTTCTTGGAACACAAGAGGTCCATTCAATTACGGAGGCCGAACAAGAGCTATGGCTTTTGACTTAAATGATGAAAATATTTTGCTTGCCGGCGCTGTCTCTGGTGGTATGTGGCGTTCTTCAAATGGTGGTGTTTCATGGTCAAAAGTTTCAGCTGCCAATATTAATCAGAGTGTAACGTGCATTGCGCAAGACCAGCGAACCGCACATCGTAACATCTGGTACTACGGTTCAGGCGAAGCTTATGGTGCTTCAGCTAGCGGTGGGAGTGCATTTCATTTAGGTAGCGGATTATTTAAATCCATCAACAATGGAATATCTTGGACCAAATTAGGATCTACAGGTGCCAGTACTCCTGAAATTTTTGACAATGTTTGGGATCTGGTTTGGAATGTACAAACCGATTCAAGCAATGCAGCTCAGAATGAAGTTTATGCAGCGACCTATGGTGCAATTTTTAGAAGTGTAAACGGGGGAACAAGCTGGACGCTAGTGAGAGGCTCAAATGGCAGCGGTCCGTTTTCGTATTTTACGGATGTTGCTGTAACTCCCACAGGCGTTGTGTATGCCACATTAAGTACAGAAGGTAATCATCCCGGAATTTGGCGCTCCACCAATGGAACCAACTGGACGGATATTTCTCCTACATTTATGGATACTGCTAACCGCATTGTAATTGGGATAGATCCTAATAATGAAAACGAAGTATTTTTTTTAGCTGAAACCCCAGGTTCCGGTAAAACAACTACCAATTATGCAGGAACACCGGAACAAAATAGCCTTTGGAAATATACCTATTTAAGTGGAAACGGAGACAGTCTTGGCGGACAATGGGAAGATCGCTCCATGAATCTTCCTGACAACGGGGGAATCTTTGATAAATTTAACTCTCAAGGAGGATATGATTTAGTGGTGCGCGTGCAGCCCGGAAATTCATCTACTGTAATCATTGGTGGTACCAACCTCTTTCGATCCACTGATGGCTTCACATCTGCCGCAAATACAAGTCAAATAGGAGGGTATGGAATCGGTGCTACCATTCCATTTTACACGCTATATCCCAATCATCATCCCGATCAACACAGTGTTTTGTTTTCTTTGAATACTCCCAATGTAATGTATTCCACTTGTGATGGGGGAGTATTTAAAACAAGCGATATTACTAGCGCCTTCTGTTACCTGGAATTCACTAAATCAAGGTTATCTATCCACCCAATTTTATACCCTCGCAATTGATCCCGCAAGCCCGGGAGATAGTGTTATTATTGGTGGAGCTCAAGATAATGGAACACTTTATACCAATTCATTAAGCCCTTCATTTAATTGGACTCAACCATCTTTAGGCGATGGTTCCTATTGCGCTATTGCGGATGGTGGAACAAATTATTATTACTCTCGACAAGAAGGCAAATTAATTAAAACTACTATGGGCACAAATGGATTTACTAATGGATATGTACGTATTGATCCGTTGATGGCAGATACCACAAAATATGATTTTATTGCACCTTTTGTATTGGATCCCAATAACAATGCGGTGTTGTATCTTACCTGTGGAGATATGATTTACCGCAACCACGACCTTTCTCAAATCGCTGTTTCGAATACCTATTTGCGCAGCAATCAAAATTGGGATTCTCTCTCATTTACGCGCGATTCAACAACTTCTATAACCGCAATAGCCATCTCAAAATTGCCTGCCAACCGCCTGTATTATGGAAACCGTAAGGGAAAAATATACCGTGTCGACAATGCAAATAGCGGCAATCCGGTACCAATAAACATTTCATCAGCGGCCTTTCCGGCAACTGCTTATGTAAGCTGCATTGCAGTTAATCCCAATAATGCGGATCATGTACTTTTGGTTTTTTCAAACTATAGTATTTATAGTCTGTATGCTACTACAAATGGAGGCACAACTTGGACTAAAGTTGGCGGGAATCTGGAGGTAAATGCAAATGGAACCGGTGCTGGGCCATCTTTACGATGGGCGTCAATATTGCCTTTGAGCAACGGTACTGCTTATTTTGTTGCAAGTAGCACAGGTGTATATGCCACCGATACGCTAAAAGGGCTTACTACCGTGTGGGCGCAGCAAGGTGCAAATTCAATTGGAAGTGTGGTAAGCGATGTAATTGTAAGTCGATCATCTGATGGTTTAGTTGTAATAGGTACACATGGAAATGGTATTTACACAGCAAATATCACAGACATTCATCAGCTCATTACCGGAGTTGAATTTGAAGCATCAACTTCGAGCTTGGAGTTAAAAAATTATCCAAATCCATTCAGCCAACAATCCACCATTGCTTATTCCATAAAGGAAAAAAGCACCGTGGAATTATTGCTTTTGGACGAATTAGGTAAGGTAGTGAAGACCATAAAAAATGGGCCCCTCAATCCGGGTAACTATACCGAAACGCTTGATAGAAGCGGGCTTGCTTCAGGAATTTATTATTGTTCCCTTAAAGTGAAAGATCAAAAAGTGGTAAGAATGGTGGTGATTGAATAAGGTTATACCTTAATTTCATCTTCATTGCCATTCAAAAAATGATACTCAGTAAAGTGATATGCATTTACCGGTTTCACTTTTACCCAGCATTTGTATTTTCTCCACCATTTGTAACGAATGGAAAAAAGTCCTTTGGTAAAATAAGCTGCTAAATAGGGGTGAGCGTTTAGCGTAACATTTTTTTCGTTTTGCTCTTTTACGATGTAGCGCAAATTGTTTTCGATTTCATCGCTAAGTAAAATGCTGGCAGCAATTTCGCCGGTTCCATTACATGTTGGGCATTTTTCTACCGTAATTACATTCATCTCAGGGCGCACCCGTTGACGTGTAATTTGAACTACACCAAATTTACTTGGCGGTAATATATTGTGTTTTGCACGATCGGTTTTCATTTCCTCTTTCAGCTTTTCGTACAATAATTTACGATTAGCGGGATTGTGCATGTCAATAAAATCGATTACAATAATACCACCCATATCGCGCAAACGCAATTGGCGTGATACTTCCACAGCGGCATCTAAATTTACTTCTAAGGCATTCGATTCCTGGTTGTTTTCGGCTCTATTGCGGTGGCCACTGTTCACGTCAATCACATGCATGGCTTCGGTGTGTTCCACAATCAGGTATGCACCTGTTTTCATGGTTACCGTTTTACCAAAAGAGCCTTTAATTTGCTTATCCACCCCATAGGCATCAAAAATTGGATCAGGTCCTTTATGAAGCTTTAGAATTTTTTCCTTATCAGGAGAAATGGTTTGGAGGTAGTTTTTTATTTCTTCAAACATATCCTCACTGTTCACCACAATACTGTTAAAAGAAGGATTCAAGATATCGCGAAGAATGGCGGAAGTGCGGTCAATTTCGCCCAACACTTTTTTAGGTGGAGCTGAGTTTTTAAGCTCATTAAAGCAGAGGTCCCATTTTTTTATGAGGTCGTTCATATCCGCTTCAATTTCGGTCACCTTTTTATTTTCGGCAACAGTGCGAATGATTACACCAAAATTTTTGGGTTTAATTCCAAGAATTAATTTCTTTAATCGGTCCTTTTCTTCGGCACCTTTAATTTTTTGCGAAACAGAAACGCGGTCGCTAAAAGGCACTAGCACAATGTATCTCCCGGCAAGGGAAATTTCGCAACTGATGCGCGGACCTTTTGTACTAATTGGTTCTTTGGCAATTTGCACCATTATGTGCTGGTTACTTGCCAATACCTGCGTAATTTTGCCGCCTTTATCAATATCCTGCTCGAGTGTAAAGTGGTTGAGTAGGCTTTCGCGTTGTTTGCCGCTTGCAATACGTTTGCTGTAACTCATCAAAGAGTTAAACTGCGGACCTAAATCGAGGTAATGCAAAAACGCATCTTTCTCATAGCCCACATCCACAAAGGCTGCATTGAGCCCGGGCATTACCTTTTTTATTTTTCCTAAATAGATGTCACCTACCGAAAAGTTGTTATTTCTCTTTTCTCTATGAAGTTCGATTAATCGCTTGTCGTTGAGTAGGGCAATAACAACCTCTGTGGCAGTAGAATCAATTATTAATTCGTTGTTCACAAAAGTTATTTTTAAGTAAATACACGTTCCCCACGACTGATTTTTCAGCCTTAGGGAACATCTTAATTCAGAAAGGATTAGTTGACAAATGGCGATACATTAGCAAAAGTAATGCGCAGCAATTAAGCTACGATATGCTAATGCAAAGCCCTATCGAAAAAACTATTTCTTCTTTTTATGTCTGTTTTTACGAAGACGTTTCTTGCGCTTGTGCGTTGAAATCTTATGTCTTTTTCTTTTTTTTCCGCTTGGCATTGTAGTTCGTTTTTAACTGTTTTTTAATTGATTTATGTACTGCGTAATTTCCGAAACAACCGTTTCGTCCTTACTTAATTCTTTAAATTTTTCTAATGCTTCAATCGCTTCCTTCTTCTTACCAATATTCGCATACGTTTGTCCCAAATACAAATAAGCTTCTGTAAATTCAGGATTTAACCGGAGAATTTTCTTAAAGCGTTCAATTGCTTTATCGTATTGACCGGATTGAACAGCAAACAAGCCCAAATTTAATTGTGCGTTGATATTCGTCGAATCTTTGGCCACCACTTCCCTCAGCAACATAATTCCTTTCATTGGTTCCGCTGTGCTTTCCACATAGCAAATTCCTAAATTTACTTTTGTATCCAAATTACTCGAATCCAATTGTAAGGAACTAGAATAGGCAGCCACCGCTTGATCCACAAAATAGTGTCGGTATGATTCTGTGGCAAAACGGGATGCTTTGTAGTAAGCCGCACCGGCTTTATTCCACTTTTTTGCATCCTGTTGCATTTCAGCACTTTTTTGTAAATAATGCGCTTCAATTCCAGCCTGATTCAAACTGTGCCAAATACCACTCAATGAATCTAAGGCTGCTGCCGACTGGGATGCAGCTTGTTCCTCAATAAGGGCAAGTGCATTTTTATCAAGTGTTTTTTTAATAGAATCGATGTAGGATTCCATTGAAAAATCAGTTGAAGCAGCAGATTCCGATTTTTTAGTGCTTTCGGGCGCTCCGGTTTTTCGTGCAAATAATAAAAGAACGAGAAGTGCAATTGCTCCTAAAATCGCTGCTATTTGTGCTTTTCGAGGAGTAGTCATTAAAATTATTTTACTGTTTTCTTAATTTTTTCGCTAAATGTTTTAGCCGGTTTAAAAGCCGGTACATTGTGAGCCGGAATAATAATTGATGTGTTTTTTAAAATATTTCTTCCTGTTTTTTCAGCTCTTTTTTTGATGATGAAAGAACCAAACCCTCTCAAATAAACGTTGTTTCCTTTGGTTAACGAACCCTTAACGGATTTCATGAATGTTTCTACGGTAGCTTGTACGGCAACTTTTTCGATCCCTGTCTTTTCTGCAATTTCTGCAACAATATCAGCTTTTGTCATTGAAGTGTGTAATTTGATTTTTAAGTTATTATTAGATTGTATCGATTATACTTTTTTAATTTGGGGCTGCAAATATAGAATTTAAAAACAGAACACCAAAAATGAACCACTTGTTTTTTATTCTGTTTCACTGTGTTACACTTTAATTATGGACTTTGCCGCTCAATTAATTCAATGGTACCGCCAAAATAAACGCGATTTGCCTTGGCGCAATACCCGGAATGCTTACCATATATGGCTTTCTGAAATAATATTACAGCAAACACGTGTGGCGCAGGGTATGCCTTATTACCATAGCTTTGTTACTCGTTTTCCGGATGTAATGGACTTGGCTGCGGCCGATGAGGATAGCGTGCTGAAGCTTTGGCAAGGTTTGGGCTATTATTCGCGCGCCCGCAATTTGCATTTCGCGGCAAAGGAAATAGTACAAAAGCACAAGGGCAAATTTCCGCAAAATTATGAAGCCATTCGCGCCCTTAAAGGGATTGGCGATTATACCGCTGCAGCGATTGCTTCCTTTGCTTTTAATGCCCCTCATGCGGTGGTGGATGGCAATGTGTACCGCGTATTAGCAAGAGTTTTTGGTATAGCAAGCCCTATTGATTCCCCTCAAGGGAAAAAGGAATTTGCAACTCTTGCACAAGCATTAATCCTTAAGAAAAATCCGGCTGAATACAACCAAGCCATTATGGAATTTGGCGCCCTGCAATGCCTACCCAATAATCCCGATTGTGGAACCTGTTGTTTACTTGAGCTATGCCAGGCTGCACGTAACAAACAGGTTGGCATATTGCCGCTTAAGGCAAAAAAAACGAAGCAACGCACACGCTATTTTAATTACCTCCTGCTCGAGCAAGGGGCTTACACCTATATTAAACAAAGGGGCGCGGGCGACATTTGGCAAGGACTTTTTGAATTCCCATTGCTGGAAACCACAAGCGATATTTCCGAAAAGGAACTCCTGCAAAGCCCTGAATGGAAGGCATTTTTTGGCAATACGCCTATCCAAATTGTGAGTATATCTCCTTACTGCAAACACCTCCTAAGCCACCAAATATTACAAGCGCGTTTTTTTACTATACGCATTGGCAAAGGCATTCCCGTTGGTATTCACAATTCATTTCTTAAAATTAAAAAGCAGCAATTAAATAGCTATGCATTGCCGCGATTGATTGATAGGGTGGTAAACGACCTAAGCTAAAAATCATCCTTTTTGAGTATTTTTTCATTTTTGCGAAAGTTGTAGTTTTGAAAAAAGTGAAAATTTGTTCGTGAAGAAAATAATTCTATTCTATCTCTTAATTCAGTTGCCTACACTCGCAAGTGGCATGTCGCAATCATTTGACAATGGCTTAATTTGGAGGCTTCGAGATACAGTTAAAATAAATGCGATACTTGATTCAGGTTGGAAGGCGACTTATTCTTATTCAATGGTTGCGCTGAAACTTGCAAAGGAAGCAACCTTCAAATCAATTGAATTAAAGTGGGATAAAGGCGCTGCAAAGGCATTGCTTTTAGAGGCGAAGGCTCACGATTTACTTGGTAATTTTAAGGAGGCATTACAAATCAGTTTCCAAGCCCTTACTATCAGTAGACGGATTTCAGATAGGATTAGTGAAGCAAACTCTTTGAGGCAAATAGGTGGAATGTATGAAGCATTATGTGATTATCCCGCAGCCATTCAATATTTGCAAAGTAGTTATTTACTGAGCAAAAGAATTGGTTACCTAAAGGGCGCCGCATCAGCATTGAGTGATTTAGGTTTAGTTTATAAATGGAAACTGGATTTTAAAAAAGCGTTAGAGTACAACCTAAAAAGCATTGCTATCAAAGTCAAAATTGGTGATAGAAAAAATTTAGCAAATTCTTATTCTAATGTGGCAGATATTTTTTTAACGAAAATGACTACAATCGAGCAATTGAATATCAGTTGAAAGGATTAAGGATTCGAGAGGATATAAATGATGTATGGGGGTTAACACAGAGTTATTATATTATGGGTTCGTTAAAATACTTATTGTATGATTTTCCAACTGCAATATTTTATTTGCAAAAAAGCCTGCAATTTGATATTCAATATTCTTACAAATCACAAATACCAAATATTCTAGGAAATTTAGGATTAGTGTACAGTAGATTAGGAAAACAAAACACTGCATTGATGTATCATAAAATGGCTCTTAAAAAACAATTTGAACTTGGTAATATGGAAGGAATTTCAGTAAATTATACAAATATTGGAGAGGTCTATGCTAATCTTCAAAAGTATGATTCTGCTATGATATATATGAAAAAAGCACTCTACTGTGATTCTATTCTTCAAAATCGAATTAGTATAGTTGACGATTACATTATATTAAGTAAAGTTTGTTTAAAAAGTGGAGATTATTTAGCCTCAAAAAACTACCTTGAAATTGCATGTAAATTTTTGGTTGATCATCCTACTCTAAACCAATCCCGCGACCTCGCCGAACTCCAAAGCCAACTCTTCGAAAAGCAAGGCAAATTCAAAGCCTCCCTTATAGCATATAAGCGATTTATAAGCCTTCGTGATTCCGCCATTAATCAAAATAAAAAAGTAGCCGTTGCACTCAAAGAAGCGAAGTATGAATTTGATAAAAAGGCATTGGCGGATAGCTTAAAAAACAATGAAGCTCAAAAAGCAAAAGACCTGCAAATAAAATTCAAAGATTCCGAATTACAAAAGCAAAAACTCAAGCAAAATGCTATGTTGGCAGGAATTGTAGTGCTGTTTGTGTTGGGATGGTTGTTATATAGTCGCTACAAAGCTGTGTCGCTGCAACAAGTATCGGAGCGCAAATTAATGCTGCTAGAAAAGGAGCAGGCACTGGTGGAAGAGCGCACCCGGATTGCCGACGAAATGCATGATGATGTGGGTGCCGACCTCAGTAATTTACTGCTCAAAATAAGGATGAATGAACATACGCAAACACAAAGTGCAACACAGCCAGTGGATTTGGGTGGTTTAAAAAACTCCACCAACGGCATCATCCATAAAATTGATGAAATTATTTGGTCTTTAAATTCCCATCGAGATACCTTACAAGAGCTTGTGAATTTTATTGTAAAATATTACGACTCCATTTTGAAAGAAAACAATTTAAGTGGAAAAGCTGATGTGCAAGAAACACTACCAGCAATACAAATGGCAGCCAAACAAAGACGGAATATTTATTTAACTGTAAAGGAAATTCTGAACAATGCCTTAAAGCATTCTCAAGCCAGAAGCATACAACTTAGTGTTGGATTTGCTAACGATTTACTAGAAATAAAAATATGCGATAACGGAAAGGGATTTGATACCGAGAAATCTTTTCAAGGAAATGGATTAAGGAGTATGAGAAAGCGATTGGAAATGATGGATGGAAAGTTGGAAATAAAATCAGTACCTAATTCTGGGAGTACATTTTTAATGTTTATTCCGGTGGTTTAAATAGAATTTATTTTGAGTAAACCCAATTTTTATGTACGCTGAGGATTTAAATAAAATGAAATTAGCATGATGAGATTTTTATTTCTTTTTAGTCTTTTTATGCAGCTCCAATATCCCTCACCTTGTGCATCACAATCACTTGACAATGGCTTAATTTGGATGCTTCAGGATACCGTCAAAATTAATGCATTGATTGATTCGGGTTGGAAGGCAAATTACACTTCACCTAAAGAAGCACTAAGACTTGCAGAGGAAGCACTCTTAATAGCTAACGATTTAATGAGAGATAGAGAGAAGACAAAGGCACTTTTGTTAATTGCCAAAACGTACGACTATTTTGGAAAATATAAAGAAGCATTGCAATTAAATTGTCAAGCACTTATTTTAAGCAGGAGAACAATTGATAAAATTAGTGAAGCAAATGCCTTGCGGCAGATAGGTGGTATGTACCAAGCTTTATGCAATTACCCTGAAGCAATTGAGTATTTGCAAAGTAGTATAAGCCTTAGCACTAAGATTGGTTATCTTAAAGGAACCGCTTCTGCATTAAGTGATTTGGGACTAGTTTATAGATGGAAATCGGATTATAAAAAGTCGATTGAATGCTATTTTAAAAGTATTGCAATCAAGAATCGAATTGGAGATAAAAAAAATGCTGCAACATCTTACAGTAATATTGCTAATGTTTTTTTAGAACAAAACGACTATGAACAGGCAATAGAATATCAATTAAAAGGTTTAAGGATTCGGGAGGAAATTAACGATGTATGGGGTTTAACTCAAAGTTATACGGTGTTGGGATCAATTAAGCTATTATTAAATGATTTTTCAAATGCTTTGGAGTATATGCAAAAATGTCTTCAATTAAGTATTAAATATTCTTACAATTCACATATCCCAACTCAGATAGCTAATATTGGATTGGTATATGATAAATTAGGGAAACATTCTATTGCATTAAAATATCATAGAAGGGCACTGAAGCAACAAATTGAATTGGAAAATAAAGAAGGGATTTCAGTAGCTTGTGCTAATATTGGAAATTCATTTTCTTATCTACAGGAATATGATTCTGCTGCTGTTTTTTTGAAAAAGGGACTTTATTTTGACTCTCTGCTGGAAAATAATATTAACGTTATAGACGATTACATTGCACTTGGTAGCATTAATATTAAGAGGGCCGATTTTGCCACTGCTAGTAAATATAGTGAAAAGGCGCAAAGATATTTAATTGAAAATCCATCTTTAAACCAATCCCGGGACCTCGCCGAACTCCAAAGCCAACTCTTCGAAAAGCAAGGCAATTACAAAGCTTCTCTTACAGCATATAAGCAATTTATAAGCCTTCGTGATTCCGCCATAAATCAAAATAAAAAAGTAGCCGTCGCACTCAAAGAAGCGAAGTATGAATTTGATAAAAAAGCTTTGGCGGATAGCTTAAAAAACAATGAGGCTCAAAAGGCAAAAGACCTGCAAATAAAATTTAAAGACTCCGAATTGCAAAAGCACAAACTCAAGCAAAATGCTATGCTGGCTGGAATTGTAGTGCTGTTTGTATTGGGATGGCTGTTATACAGTCGCTACAAAGCTGTATCGCTGCAACAAGTATCGGAGCGCAAATTAATGCTGCTTGAAAAGGAGCAAGCGCTGGTGGAAGAGCGCACGCGTATTGCCGACGAAATGCACGATGATGTGGGTGCTGATCTGAGTAATTTACTACTCAAAATTAGGATGAACGAACACCTGCAAACACAAAGTGCAAGCCCAGCCGTTGATTTGGGTGGTTTAAAAAACTCCACCAATGGCATCATTCATAAAATTGATGAAATTATTTGGTCTTTAAATTCGCATCGAGATACCTTACAAGAGCTAGTGAATTTTATTGTAAAATATTACGACTCCATTTTGAAAGAAAACAATTTAAGTGGAAAAGCTGATGTGCAAGAAACACTACCGGCAATACAAATGGCAGCCAAACAAAGACGGAATATTTATTTAACGGTAAAAGAAATCCTGAACAATGTTTTAAAGCATGCTCAAGCCAACAGCATACAACTCAAAGTTGGCTTTGAAAACAATATTCTTGCAATAAAAGTATGTGATGATGGAAATGGTTTTGATACAGAGAAAACGTATCAAGGCAATGGCTTAAGGAATATTAGTAAGCGTTTGGAGATGATGGGTGGGAAGTTGGAAATTGAATCAATGCAGAATGTCGGCAGTACTTTTTTGTTGCATATTCCTGTGGTTTAAAAAATCACCCTTTTTGATGATAGTGCTTAAGCAATTAACAGACTAAATTTGAAGAAAAAAATTATGGAAGAAAATAAGATTTCAATCGCCTTAGTGGAGGATCATTATGAATTTAGAGAGAGTATGGCGTCCTTAATTAACTTGAGTAAGCAATACAGCTGCATGAAATTTTCAAATTCAATTGATTTTTTAAACTTCATCAAGAAAAAAAAGAAGTGCCACGAAATAATTTTGATGGATATTAATTTGCCCGATATTGATGGGATTGAATGCACCAGACAAGTAAAAGAAATTTTCCCTGAAAGTCTGATTATGATGTGTACAGTATATGAAGACGACGAAAAAATTTTTAATGCACTAAAAGCCGGTGCAAGCGGTTATATGTTAAAGCGTGCAGCAATCGAAGAAATATTTGCATCTTTAGAAGACTTACTTGCCGGCGGATCGCCCATGAGCAGCGTAATTGCGCGCAAGGTGGTAGCATCCTTCGCAAAGCGCGATATGATGTACAGAAATGATTACAACCTTTCTGTCCGCGAAAGCGAAATATTGGGCTTACTTGCAAAAGGTTTGCGTTTAAAGGAAATAGCCGATGAGCTGTTTATCACCATCAACACCGTACGCACCCATATCCGCCATATTTACGAAAAACTTCAAGTGCAATCGCGCATTGAGGCATTAAATAAAACACGTCACAATTTTTTGTAAAAACCTTGTAATGGAGTACTTGCGGTGAGTAAAAAAAAGAATAGGCAAATTATCAAAAAACTATTGATACGCCGGGCAAATTTCGCGGGGTTTATCTCTTCCCTCGGCCGATTTGCAAAACTTAAAGTGAATCATCACTTCGTGAGTATTTTTGCTGGCTATTTTTATTTTTGAAGTGGTGTAATCGTAACCATAACTGATGTAAATAAATTTACCGGTTTTAATTTTAAACATCGCAGCAACTCCATCCACAAAACGATACGAAATACCAAGGTCAAATTTATTTAAGTAATCGTACATCAAATTCACATCAATTCCCGGTGTTCCGTAAGGAGCAAACTTTAGCATTACCGAGGGGATTATTGAAAAGGATTTGTCTTGAGCCAACCAGCGGTAACCGGCATTTAAATAATAGTGGCGGGCGAGGCGGCTGTTAATACCATACACTTTTTTCAAGGAATTGCCCACCGCATTCTTAATAGAAAGTCCGACATAAAAATTTTCGTTGTGCAACCAAATTGCAGGGTTTATGTCAGGATAAATAAATTTTACTTTGGTTTCACCAATCGCATTATCAAATGCATTTGCAGTGATAGCAGCGTTACGGTCGAAAACATATTGCAAAGCACCAGCAAATAGACCAACCGATAAAAAAGTTTCCTTAACCATAGTGCGGTGGTAGGCATAATTTAAATAATATCCGGTGTATCTTGTAACTCCTGTTTGGTCATTTTCGATGTATAAACCGGTACTTGAATACCCTTTATAAAAATTTCGGTTTCGATGAGGAATTGGTACTTGAAGACTGAGAAATTGGGTAATAGGATTACCGTCAAAACCTACCCATTGATTTCGGTAACCAATTTTTGCAGCTACACATTTTTGTTCTCCCGGGGCAGCCGGATTAATACCAAAGTGATTAAAGGAATACATAGTATATTGTGCCAATTGTTGCCCCTTTAGAGTTACAATGGGTAAAATAAAAAACAAACTAAGTATGAATTTCTTTAGCACGGTATTATTTTACAATATTTATAGCGCCCGCATATCTTTTGGGTTTGCTTTCGGTATCCTTTTTCTTAATGTCAATCACATAATAATAGGTTGCAGCCGGAAGGGGTAATCCATGATTGGTCCCATTCCATTCTTCACCTTTCTCATATCCATTTTGGTGAAAAACACGTTCGCCCCAACGGGTGTAAATCCAAATTTCACAATCGTCGAACCTTTCTAAATTTCCTATTTCCCAAACATCGTTTGTATTGTCGCCATTGGGAGTAAAGGTATTTGGAATTTGAAGTTCGGGTATTACAGTAATCACAACCTCATCGGTGCATTTTGTGCAGGTAGCCGGATTGTAGGATGTCATCTGAAATGTATTTATCCCAATGGGTGGGGTAACAAAAGTACTTGCAGCAAAGGGATCGCTCATAAAATCGTCGGGCGTCCATGAAATATTTCCTTCGCCTACCCCCGAAATAAAAGCACTTTCACCTTCAAAAATAGTTGCGTCATCACCTGCATTGCAACCACCGCCGCTGCTAACAATGTTGCTTACATACACGTTGTTTATTTCGAGTTTACAAGACTTGCTGGGGCCATAAAAAATGGTAACTAAATAACTACCTGACGCTAAACCTGTAAACAAATTGCTAGTTTGCTGCGGGCCATTATTTAAGCTAAAGGCAAAGGGTCCGGCACTCGCTGGATTGGGGTTTGCCGCAATTATGCTTCCATTGGTTGAGTTACAAATGATTGGAGCCGGTGATACGGTTTGGTTGATGAAAGTTATGTTTGATGCATCCATAACGGATACATTCATGCTGTCGATACAACCGTTTGCATCGACTGCTTTCAAAACATAAACGCCGGGTGCTAAATTGGCTAAGCTATCGCTACTTAATATTTGACCATTTACTAAAAAAGTATAAGGGGGATTTCCTGTTAATTTATTGGTTCTAATCTTAAAGCTTCCATCTGTAGCATTACAAACAGTCGCATTTTTAACTGTAACATCTGTAGTAGGTGCAGAAAAAATAACGGTGCAATTCACTTGTGAAAAAACAGCTGTCCGTACTGAAAAAATAAGAAGTAATAAAGCAACCCTCATAAGCACTTTTTCGGTTTTAAATTGCTTGGTTTAACACAATAATACTAATAATGGTCTAAAGATAAGTTATTTTTTTTCGAATGTTTTGGAAGCATTAAAATTTCCGTTGCTTAAAGTAACAGTGTAGCTTCCTTTTCTGAATTTGGAAAGGTTAATGTATCCCTTCTCACCTATGTGCTTTTGGGCATACAATCGACCCGATTCATTTTTCACTACAACTAAAGACCGACCGGTTAAACCATTGGTTTTAATATTTAAGGTGGACTTGTTATCGCTTAACTCCATATCAAAATCTTGTGTTAAATCGCTTTTTGAGGGTAATACTACAATTCCATTTTTCGCCTCCTCGAAGAGCCAGGAATAGCATGCTGCAAATTCGCGCTTCCAAAACCATTCGCTATGCGTGCCATCATTTTTTATTTCGCAACGCACTTCCGAAGGGCTGAATCCGTATTTCAGTAATGTGTCTCTCATGTTATACGTTTCTTGTGCTTGCGTTGAACTTTCTAAAATTCCGCTCATCAAGTAAATTTTTGAAGCATATTTATGACAGGTAATTTTGGGCATCCTATAAATTGAATCCGAAAGCCAAAGGGATGGAGAGAAAACACCAAATTTTGAAAAAATTGCTTCGTATTTAAAAGCAGCATATAGCGCAACTAAAGCGCCCAGACTACTTCCCATAATGCCGGTATGCAAGCGATCCGGCTTTGTGCGGTAGAGCAGATCGATGCTAGGTTTTAGGGTATACGAAATAAAATCCAAGTATTCATTTCCTTTACCTCCCCCATATTCAGCGTTTTTCCAGGGTGAATATTCTTCAATGCGTTCGGAACCACCATTGTCAATTGCTACCACAATTACCCCAAAATCACCTTTTTTTTCGAGCTCCGAAAGTGTTTCATCTACTTCCCATTCACCATTAGCTGCGGTTGATGCAGAAAATATATTTTGACCATCCTGCATATATAAAACGGGATATCTTTTATTGGGAGAAGCAGCATAGTCACTTGGTAAATAAACCCAAACCCTTCGCGTTTTATTTTGCTTATTCATTGGAAAATTATCACTGAATACAAACGCTTGGGGTACATTAAAGAGACCTGCATCCGAACCCAACGATTTCCAATTCTCAATGGTGAAACTTACCGCAGTATCTTTACCCCCGAATAGCTTTCGGTTGGAAATATCGCCTCCACCTGCAGTCATTTCTGTACTGTTCCAGGAACCAAGCGTAAACTTAAACTCATAGTTTTCGGGCTTTGTAGGAAGGTCAATAAAATACTGTCCTTTGTAGTTTTGGGTCAATCGAAATGCAGAATCATTTGGGGACCAGTTATTAAAATTTCCGGCAACAAAAATTACCGCATTCTCGGGAGTGTTTTTAGGTACCGAAACAATTTTAAGTGTAACCTGTGCAAATGAGGCTGTAGAAAGCAACAATATTAAAAGTAAAACTTTCTTGGGCATATACGAATGTAAATTAGTGAATTCGGGTAGATGAAAAAGTTTTACCAACTTACCTTAGTTTTTCCATTTTTATTTTTGAATACGATTGTCTTACCATCTGTTGCATCTTTTCTTCCGGCACTACCAATGGGGTCGAATTTAGAAATGGGATTTAAAAAACTAAATGATTCATTTTTTAAGGAGTTTGCAACACCATCCACATTTACAGCCGAACCCAGCGCTGTGAATCCATGAAAAATTAGTTTTACATTTTTAAATTTGGTAGCATGGCTTCCTTGCACATCGTCTAACAGAAATTCTTTTTTTGTTGCATCATAATTCAGTGCCCGTTTATAAAACTGCCCTTTTTCAAAAGCATACGAATCCCCGTCATCTTCATAATACACTATTGAATTATTGTTTGCGCCATAATACAAATGAATGTACAAGGTGTCGAATGGTACATCTTTAAAACTTTGTACCGGACTTTGCATCGTAATAATGCTACCACCCTTAACAAAAACAGGCAAACGGTTTACAGGTGTTTCTACCACCATTTCTTGGTTTCCATTAAATGTTTTATCGTTGTAAAAGTCATACCAATTTCCTTGCGGGAGATATACTTTTCCTAGAGATACGGTGCTTGAAAACGGAGCAACAAGAATTCCGTTTCCGAAAAAATACTGGTTGTAATAAGTGCTTTCGTAAATTTTTGCATCGCCCGGATATTCAATCGCGAGTGAACGCGCCACCGGCATACCGGTTTGTGTGGATTCATAAAAGGAACTGTACAAATGAGGCATCAAATTATAGCGCAACTGAATGTAGTTTTTTGCAATTTCTTCCACTTCCTCTCCATAACTCCAAGGTTGAGATTCTTTGGCATTAATCATTTTGTGGCTGCGGAAAAATGGACTGAAAGCACCCAGTGAAATCCATCGTGCAAAAAGTGCAGGGCTGGCATCACCTGCAAATCCACCTACATCGTATCCTGCATTTGCAACTCCACTCAACCCTAAACTATTTACCAAGCGCACGCCAAGCAACATGTGGTCGTCGTAAGGAGAATTATCGCCTGTCCAAACTGCTGAGTAACGTTGTATGCCCGAGTAGCCTGCTCGCGTTAAAATGAAGGGACGCTTTCCATTCATCAATTTTTTTGTGCCTTCGTAAGTGGAACGAGCCATTTGCATTCCAAAAACATTGCGGCTTTGCATGGTTGTGCTTTTGTGTCCGTCGTAATCAAATTCAACAAGAGCCGGAAATTTTTGTCCCCAAGTGGCAGGCTCATTCATATCGTTCCAAAAACCTTCAATTCCATCTCCTACATAACCTGCAAAAGATTTACCCCACCATTCGCGTCCTTTGGGATTTGTGAAATCCGGAAAATGACACCAGCCGGGCCATACTTCACCGGTGTAATTGGTGTTATCCGGATACTTAATAAAAATATCTTGTTTCAAACCGTCCTCATAACTTTTGTATCCTTTTTCAACTTTAATTCCGGGGTCAACTATTACGGTTGTTTTGATGCCTAAGCTTTTTAATTCATCCAACATTTTCTTTGGTTCCGGAAAGCGTGTAGGATGCCAAGTAAAAATTTTATAAGCATCCATATAATGGATATCCAAGTAAATTACATCCAATGGAATTTTCTTTTCACGAAATGTATGGGCAATATTCAAAACTTCCTTATCGGGATAATAACTGTAGCGGCATTGTTGAAACCCAATACTCCATTGCGAAGGCATAGGGGTGCGACCTGTGAGCCAGGTATAATCTTCAATAATTCCGGCAACTTTGCTGCGGTAAATAAAATAATAATTCATATCGCCATATTCGGCAGTAAAACTCGAAAAGCGATTATTACTTGCCCCAAAATTGAAATGACTTTTGGCGGAATTGTCCATGAATATTCCATAATTTAATCCACTGTGAATTCCAATGTAAAAGGGAATGGAAACATAAATGGGATCCGCATCGGTTCCATAGCCAAAAAAATCGGTATTCCAATTGGTATAGCCACTTCCGCGTCTATCCAAACCTCCGGTTTTTTCTCCCAAGCCAATAAAGCGCTCCCCATTTTGCATTTTTTTATAGGTGGTGATTTCATCGCTAATCCAAGAAGTTCCAAATGCAGCCTCATCTTCGTTAATTATTTTTCCATCCAAGGTTGAAAAAATAAAGCGCATTGGTTTTTTGGTGATGGTTAGTTTTAATGAGTCGGTGGTTAGCACCAAAGCATTGTCGCTTGAGGTACTTGTAAATTTGCAGGTGTTGGGCTGAGCAACTAATGCATAAGAAAAATCAGCATTAAATTTATTTTTATTAATGCGAATGCGGAACACGCTTGGGGAGTATACCGTGAGTTGAACATTGGCATTGGTACTTGTAATATCTAACTGCTGTCCGTTTGTTTTTACTTCTTTAAAATCACCCAAGCTAGTATTTAAAGCATTTTGAGCAAAGCCAAGAAAGGAAGCACAGGATAAAATTAAAAGTATTCCAAGGGTAGCAAGTTGATTTTTATAGTTGCGTTGCATAGCTATTTTTAGTTTTTGGTAAAAATATCGAAAAAAATGAT
The DNA here is from genome assembly GCA_016721765.1 of Bacteroidota bacterium. NCBI lineage: Bacteria > Pseudomonadati > Bacteroidota > Bacteroidota bacterium. The sequence continues at coordinate 395,411 of JADKHO010000001.1, read as the reverse complement.
TGTACATCATGACCTTTGAATGCTTAGTATCTAATTGTTTTTACATTAATCAGAAAAGTGCTTCATTATTCGCTTTTAGGGATATTTGGCATAGCTGATTATTAGCGTACTAAAGAAGGTAGAGCAGAGAAGTATAGTCAGTAGGTGAATTAAAATCACCCTTTTTGACTATTGACTTGAGGTATTGGTTATGTGTAGGTTTGTCATCGAAAATTGTTAGACCCAATTGTTAGATTGAAAAAGTGATGGATTAACACAGTTTAATATCATAATACAAGACAAATTTAAACTGCAAACAATGCAGCTTAACTAAATAAAGAAATTTTAAAAAAATTCAAACATGAAAAATTTCATTCTCTTATTAATTCTTCCGCTTTCTATAGGACTTGGCGGATGCAAAAAATCGCCACGAAAAATTAATGTGAGTGGACATGCCATAGATGCTACCACCTCGCAACCCATCGAAAACGCACATTTAGTACTTGCAAATTATACGGCAACCGGCACTGGTTATACAGTGGATGTGCTAGATGAGGTGTACACCGATGCGGATGGAAATTATAAATTTGAATTTAAGAATGCAGCTGGAAGCGAGTACCATATTGTAGGTAATGCGGATAAGTATTATGAAACTGATAAATATCAAAACATAGTTCCAGAAATAAAGGAGACTAACGATTTCAATATCAATTTTACACCTAAAGCCTGGCTAAAACTGAAATTTGTGAAGGAAACTAACAGCTTCACAGGAATTCAAATATTAATTTCAGAAAAAATTAGCCCGGATCAATATGTATTTGTGGGAGATATTAAGCCGGATAGTGCTTCGGTAGTGGTGGAGACCTTGGGGAATCAAAATAACAGTGTCGACTATTATGTTTCCAACTATGTTAACGCAACCGTTGTGTCCTCGTTTTGGGAGAATCGCTCAATTTATTGTGTAGCAAACGATACAACCTTTTATACGATTAAGTATTAGTAACGTGTTTTTTACTTTACGAATATAGATTAACAATATTTTAAAAGAATATTGGATTGAATAATACCATTACATATTTTCTGATTGGATAGTAGGATATAGTTCGGACGCAGCGTACACAGGTACATCAGAAAAATATTGCCCTCCTTTTAATGTGTTTCGCTCGAAACTTTAAGGATGTGCGCAACAAATAAACCAAGACATATAGGGGTGTTGTAAAACCGGTTATAGCACCAGTTTCCCAAATTATCGCAATCCGGTTAATTGCGGTAATTGGGTAAGCAAAAAACATTGCGCGAAAGGCGTTAAGTGATTTGGCATGCCACATTTAACCCTCCGTGAAAGACAAATATTTTTTAATCACACTTAAAAACCAAAAACAATGAAAAAATTACTTTTAATAGCAGGGCTACTGCTTTTGACGATAGTCAGAGCGCAAGCCCAATGCATGATCTCCAATTTAAGAAATGCAAATGGGGCATACGTACCCTTAAATTATGAATGCCCTGCTTCAGGGTTTAATGTTACTGGAGTTTACAATGGCACAGTTTATTCGGGCGATGCCTGGTTAAAACCGGCCCCTGGAAATTCAATTTCGCAATTGCGCAAGCCGCTTATTTTTGTAGAAGGCTTGGATTTAGATACGCAGAACCATGATGTGCACCGACATGGATCACGCGGATGGCCTAATTTTATTAGCGGTGTAGCTAGTGAAATTGATGCTGGTGAAACCATTTTTGATCAATTGCCCATTTTATTATCGGAGTTGAACGCAAGAGGATATGATGTTTTTTACCTCGATTTTTATGACGGTACCTCTTACATGCAAGGAAATTCAATGGTTTTAGTAGATTTAATTCAAAAAATCCAAGCAAATTTTGCCGGCCAAGGCAGCCATTCAATTGTTGTAGCAGGTGCAAGCATGGGTGGACAAATTGCCAAGTATGCCTTAGCCTACATGGAAAACCACAACATGAAGCATTGTGTTAGTGATTACATTTCCATTGACTCCCCGCATCAAGGTGCGAATATGCCCATGGGCGTTTTGCAAATGGTAGAACAAATTTCTCCCTTAAGTGCCACCATCGGAAAGTTTAAAGATTATTTGTATACACCCGCACCAATGCAGTTGCTGCTTAGTCATTCTTATCCGGGTGCTGCAGCTTACCGTCAAGCTTGGTTAAGCGATTTAGCAGCGGTTGGTAATTATCCTCAATTTTGCCGAAAGGTAGCCATATCAAACGGTAGCAAAACCGCCGATGCGCTTTTTCCGGCCGGAAATATACTTGCTGATTTTAAACTTTCATCCATTAGCCCGTGCAATAGCCACGAATTTATTCATTGTGGTATTAAATCAAACAGTGGTAATTCAAGTCCATCTCTAGTTTATCTTGGAAAATTTTTAAAAGGGCCGGATTTGGTTCAAATGCTCGCAAATGTTTATGGCTGCGAAAGCAATTGCCTTCCTTGTCAAACAGCCCCATCACTTTTTTATGATTTCAAAAGCTATGTTACGCCACCCAATACGCCGCCGTATGATAATGCACCGGGAGGTAAACGAAATACGGTGTTTCAAATTGGACAGCAGTTTGACAAGGCAATAGGCGCGATGATACAAAATAACATTGGCTTAAACTGGAGTTCAAATATGTATACGAGTTCTGTAATGGAAACCTACCACAGTTTTATTCCTACTGTTAGTGCATTGGATATTAATACTGCAGATTTGTTTTATAATGTGAATGCAAATTTGCCGAATCCCAATATTCCTAATCCATCCATTTATCCTTTTGATGGATTTTATGCTCCATCCGGAAATAATGAATTTCATGTGGAGATAACCGGCGATCTTACACACGGAAATATTAAATGGACACTTGATGAATTATCCAAAGTTGAAACGCGACTTGGTAACACCTTAGATGCAACATCATTAAACAACGGCACCTATAATTTTAAACGCACTGAAAACAGATACTTTAGTAATTTACTTGTTGGAAGTGGTGGAAATTTGTACGTAAACGGAAATGTTCCCAGCGATTTTGGAGCTGCTACAAGCCCCGCACTTCCTGCCAGTGCAACCATTTTGCCTTCGGGCTCTTCATTAACTGTTGAATCCTGTTATTGTCCAAACTCACAAATTGAGGTAGCTGCTAATGGTAGTATTACTTTGGGCGATAACTCAGCGGGAAATAAAGGAAACCTAATCTTTCATCCCGGTACAAAGTTAATTCTACGAACCGGCAGTACTGTAACCATTAATGAAGGCTCAAAATTGACTATTGAAGCAGGCGCAGATTTTGTTTTGGAACCAAATGTTACTATTCTATTGCAAGGCCCCAATGCGTTATTTGATGTACAAGGTGGGATGAATCAATTGATTTTAAATGCAAGTAACAGTATTAATGTATTACGCGGCACTTCAGCTGTTGGAGGTACATTAAATCTTAAAACCGGTGGAATAAGCATGCAATCAAGCAGTTCTTTTAATGTGGACAATTGCAAAGTGTTTTTGAATGGTGTGGTGCTTGTTTATAATCAAGATGCAAATTTTATTTTAAATGGAAGCAACGCATTAATTGATGTGCAACAAACTTGCGATATCAGCATTGGCAGCGGACATGCATTGAACGTAAAAAAGGGAACTGCTGCCAGCGGTGGTACCTTAAGTTTAAATACAGGACTCTTTGATTTATATACCAATGGGAACATCAATAGTGATCAGTGTAAAATACTACTCAACGCCTATACTTTTAATTATTTTCAGAATGCAAAGATTGCATTGCAAGGTGCTGAATCAGCCTTCCAATTTGGAGGAATTCTTAACTTACAAAATCAAGCAGTATTGCAACACAGTGGGGATGGATATTTTGGTTTCAAGTTGAGCTGGATGCCAAATGGAGGAATAAATTTACATGGCGACGCAAGTAATATTATCCGCCTGCAAGGAAATGGGAAAACCGATAAAATTGTGGAAGTTGTAGAATCGAGCTATGTGAAAGCAGATGAAACTATTGCGATGCAAAGTTTGACAGATGGATTAGTGGAGTTTGGAACCGGCGCCTCCTGGCACATGGCAAGCAGCTACAGAATAAACAATGTGATGGCATCAAGTAAACCGTATCAAAGCGGTGATGGATTTTGGGTGAGTGCTGTTCCCAATCATCAAATCGAAAACGTTAGCTTCAAAAAACTAAACAAAGGAGTGAGCGCTTATTTGATGTGGGGAGCCGCCAATACGCTTCGCATCAGCAATTGTAATTTCGAACAATGTTATACAGGTATTAAGTTTGTGGATAAGGGAGTGTCGTTGGAGCACCTTGATTTTTGGGATTGCCATGCACCAATTGAAGGGGTGAATGCGAGTACCACAAGTTACCTGAGCTACATAACCATGCATGATTTAGGAAGCCAATATGACTGCGGCATTAAACTAAGCTCGGCCGGAACGGCAGCATTTTATATTCAAAACTGTAGTATAAACAATGGTCAGCACGGTGTTTATGAAACGGGGATTTATGTAGAAGGAACAAGCTTAACGAACATAAAATGCAGTAACATTTATGCAGGAATGAGTTCAATTGTTTTGGAGAATTATGCCAGTTTAAACTTAAGTCCACTTGCAAGCGACCCAACTAATTCAACTACTTTAAGAAGGTTTGGTGGCAATAATAATTTTAGATCGGGTGGTGGAATAAAGGCTAATTTTTCGAATTTGCTGGTGTTGCAGGATGGTTACAATGATTTTTCAGTTGACTATGCTTATAATCCGGCAGCCTTAGCACTTTCAGGTTCAACCTTTTCGTGGATAAATCCTGCTGGCAGTTCCACCCGCATTTTACCTGCACATAATAATAAATGGTATGATGAACCCGCACCTTATATAACTTCCCCTAACCATAACAATACCGGTATTCCATTGTCAGTATTACATAAAGGTGGTGGAGGTTCAGGATTCATTGATGTTATTGATGATTCTCCGAACTACAAGGCATGCACCACCGGGCCAATAATCTCTATTCCGAATAGTATCAATGAGCGAAGTTTGCCATTAGGGTATTGTCCAAAATGTCCTAAAATTTCTGGAGAAATCTTTACAGACAAGAGCATGCCGGAAGCACTTAAGTTATCGCTTGAAGAATTTTCGGATACCTTAAATCCGGATAACCTGGCAAATTCATTTAAGATGTTTTATGAAATAGCAAACACTTCCACTACTTACGAGGAAGAGCGTATTAATTGGAATTCGGAATTTGCTTATCTGAAAATAAAAGAGCTGTTTGGTTCCTTGGTGCGAGAAAATAAAATAAGTCCATTGGATGCAAACAACGATTTTTGCGCCAACTTGATTGCATTGGAACAACGCATGATTGAATTGAGTAAAGAGAAGGATGATGATTTGCGCGAGTTTTATTATTCAATCGATTTAGCTACTACCTATCGCTTAGTGGGCGATTTGAATAAAGCGATGGAAGTATTAGAAAAATTAGCACCATGTCTACGCTTGGAAAAGGAACAAGTTGAATTTTTAAACAATTGGATAAGTGAAATTCAAGCGGAGCAACTGTTATTTAATGGAGCCATCGGTATATTTGATTTCGATTCCTATGCCGGCATGCAATCTTCCAATAGAGTATTCAAAAAAATAGGAAACACGCAGGCAAATATTGATACTGTGGTGCTTTTAACTGCTTCTCCTGCCTCGCCTGCTATGCTTCAAGTTGTGAACGATCACATCGGCAACCGTTACAGCATCTCCACCCAAAGTGATAGTGGGAATGTGAATTATCATCTGCGCAAAGCGGATGCAAATAACCATACCATTTGGGAGCAAGATTTTGACGGCCGCAACAAAGGTGTTGATTCGGTAAAAGCAATACTCATTGACGATAACGAGCGGGTTTACCTTACCGGGAAGAGCTGGAATGGGGTTGATTTTGATGTGGTAACTTTAAAGTACGATTCAGCCGGTAATCATTACTGGACCGCTAAATACAATGATATGCTGATTGGAAATGATGAGCCTATTGGTTTTGAAATTGATTCAACTTTCCACATGAAAGTATATGTTCGTTCTTACAATGATACCCTAGAGCAATTCAAAACAATTTATTACACCCAATGTGATTCTAATTGTGCTCAAAATTATCGTTTGCTCCAGGCTTCAACTGCTAATAGCATAGAAAGTGAAACAGAGAATGCTGAACTAAGCGTGTTCCCCAATCCTGCCAGCGATAAATTGCAAGTGCTTGTGAATTCAAGTGATTTAACTCAGGTTTATACGTTAAACATGTATGATGTAACCGGTAAACTTGTATTTACAAAAAGCATCAATTATAAGTATGTGATGGACATCAGCAAATTTACAAAGGGTCTTTATCAACTCACCGTTGTAGGTGGGCCGAAACTGCTCAAAAAGAGAGTACTGATTAACTAATAAAAAAAGTCCCGGCAAATTGTCGGGACTTTTTTTGTGCTTTACTTTTCGAATTTAACTCGCAAGCAATTTAAAACCTTTACCATGAATGTTAATGATTTCGATAGTGGAATCCTCCTTTAAATATTTGCGCAATTTGGCAATGTAAACATCCATGCTACGTGAATTAAAATAGGAGTCGTCTAACCAAATTGTTTTTAATGCAAAAGAACGATCCAAAATGTCATTTTTATGCATGCACAATAATTGGAGCAGGTTGGCTTCTTTGGAAGTCAATTTTTGTGCTTTCCCTTTGCGCTCCAGCATAAAATTCGAAGTGTTGAAAGTGTATTCACCCACTTTAAACTCGGCCGGAATTTCGGTTTTGTTATTTGCATTAGCGGTGCGGCGCAAGATGGCGTTGATGCGTACCATCAATTCTTCCATACTAAACGGTTTTGTGATATAATCATCTGCACCTGCCATAAAGCCCTCAATGGTGTCTTCCTTCATCGATTTGGCGGTGAGGAACACGATTGGAACGGTTGGATTAATTTCTCTTATTTCTTTTGCGAGGGTAATGCCATCTTTTAGAGGCATCATGATATCGAGCAAGCAAATATCATATTTTGCAGAAATAAATTTATTGTAGCCCTCCTGCCCATTCACGGCTAAATGTGTTTGATAGCCTTTGGCGGTGAGGTATTCGCAAAGTAGGGTGCCTAAATTGGGGTCGTCTTCGGCGAGAAGAATGTTTGCAATTGTTTTTGCCATAGTATATTAGATTTGAATATTTTTTGGAATAAAAACGTTGAATTTACTGCCTTTTCCGAGCGCACTTTCCACACTAATTGTGCCACCGTGCTTCTCAATTACGGCTTTAACATAATTTAACCCCAGCCCAAAACCTTTCACGTTGTGCACATTTCCTGTACTTACGCGAAAAAGCGGTTCAAAGATTTTTTGCTGGTTTTCTTTACTGATTCCAATTCCGTTATCGGTAATTGAAATATAAATCCCTCGGTCATCGTCTTGGGTGCTTATTATAATGTGTGGCTTTGCAGTTGTATATTTCAATGCATTGTCAATCATGTTAAACAAAATATTGGTGAGGTGTACCTTGTCGGCATTCAATTCCGGACTTACCGCCATTAGTTCGGTAACAATTTCACCTTCTCTTTTTTCTAACTGTAATTTGGTGTTGTTTATTGTTTGATGTATGATTTGATGAATATCTACTTCCTGTATTTTTAATTTGAATTCTCCCTTTTCTAAAATGGAAGTCTGCAATACATTCTCAACAAGTAAACTCAAGCGCTTGTTCTCTTCACTAATTACGCGGATGTAATTTTGCGTTTGTTCTTTTGATTTCTCAAAACCGGTATCGTTTAAAACTTCACATGCTAAAGATATGGTGGAGATGGGTGTTTTAAACTCATGCGTCATGTTGCTGATAAAATCGTTTTTTATGACCGATAGTTTTTTCTGTTTAAAGATGGTCGAGATGGTATAGTAATATGCAAAAATCAGTGTAAGCACAAGCAATCCGGAACCCACAAATAAAAACCACAGGTTGCTGATGATGTAATTTTTTTGGTTGGGAAAATAAATCGATAAATATTGTGCCGGAATAAACATGTTATCAGGAGCCAGATTTACCTGAAATTTAGACTGCAAGATATTGGGTTTGTCGTGCTCCCGGGTGTCAGCAGGATAATAGTTTCCTTTGTTTTTCAGCACCCCATAAGTGTAAGAAGCACTAATGTTTTTTTCTTTTAATTCGGCTGCTAAAATGGAATCTAAAATAAGTGTATCAATTTTATCGTCGTAGTTGTTGTAAATATTTACGCTCACAAATTCATCAAACACATTGTTCACCACTTCTGATTTGTGGCTCATCCAATCGTGCAATAATTCGGTGGTGTCTTTTTTATCGATGTTTAAACCCGATTTTATTTTTCCGTTTAAGTCGGAAGTAAGTTGATCGGATAAAAGTGAGTCAGAAGTAAAGGAATTTTGTTTTGTTTTTTTTAGGGTAGCATCGCCCGAGTCGAGCTGTAATTCTTCGTACACATGGGTATCATACTTTTTAAAATCTCCGGCTTTACCGGCTTTCCCATCTTTATTAAAGGGAGCCAACCAACTTACACCTTGCTTGCGCAATGCAAATTTCCGGGTAATTTTATCGGCGGTCGATTTTTTTTCCATACGCGCTACCACACCTTTTAATGCTTCGTTCACAGCAAAATCGAAATGCTGTTCCTTAATCACTAATGCATTTTTAATCCAGTACACCTGAATGGAAATTAATCCGGTTAGGGCAATACACACAAAAATGCTCAACCAAAGTAAATAGCGCTTATTCATCTCAAGCAAATGTAGGCGAAAGCCTTTTTAATAAAGGATGCTTAACAGATTTTAACAGAAATGCTTAGCTTTGTGTAAGTTAAATTTCGGCTATGGAAAATACTGCTGTGCAATCAAAAAGTGCAAAGACTGACTCAAGCACTTTGGTGCTTTTAAAAAATTACATTAACGGCGAATTGCTTGACCCCATTGGGAAGGGCTATATCGATAATTATAATCCTGCCACCGGAAAAGTGTATTCGCTTATTCCCGATTCGGATGAACGCGATGTGGAACTGGCGGTGGAGGCAGCGCACAATGCATTTCCGAAATGGAGTACCACACCTGCAGAAGAACGCTCAGCCATACTTTTGCGCATAGCGGATTTGATTACAAAAAATTTAGAAAAATTAGCGCGTGCAGAGTCCACTGATAATGGCAAGCCTGTGTCTTTGGCGCGTGTAATGGACATTCCAAGGGCCGCCAGCAATTTTCATTTTTATGGGACGGCTATTTTACATTTCGCTTCCGAATCGCATAGCATGGAAGATACTGCTTTGAATTATACTTTGCGCAGTCCGGTTGGTGTTGCCGGTTGTATTTCGCCATGGAATTTACCTCTCTATCTTTTTAGTTGGAAAATATCACCTGCCTTGGCTGCAGGAAACTGTGTGGTGGCAAAGCCTTCAGAGATTACTCCTATGACCGCTTTTTTGCTTTCGGAGATATGCATAGAAGCCGGTTTGCCAAAAGGTGTGTTGAATATTGTGCATGGTTATGGACATAAAGTAGGAGCCGCCATTACCGCACATCCTAAAATTCCTTTGATTTCGTTTACCGGTGGAACCAAAACAGGAGCGGAGATTGCGCGCACTGCGGCGCCTATGTTTAAGAAAATATCGTTAGAGCTGGGAGGTAAAAACCCGGTATTAATTTTTGCCGATTGCAATTATGAAGAAATGCTCCGAACTACCATTCGCAGCTCTTTTGCCAATCAAGGACAAATTTGCTTATGCGGTTCGCGGATTTATGTGGAGCGAAGTATTTATGAAAAGTTTAAGATTGATTTTGTTGCTAAAGCAAAATCACTTAAGGTGGAAAATCCGGCCAATGATAGTAGTAAAATGGGAGCAGTAGTGAGCAAGCAACATTTAGAAAAAGTGCTTTCCTATGTAGAGTTGGCAAAAACCGAAGGTGGAACCGTTTTGTGCGGCGGAAAAAAAATACAACTCGAAGGCGATTGTGCGGATGGTTGGTTTATGGAACCTACCGTAATTGAAGGATTAGCCTATGATTGCCGCACCAACCAAGAAGAAATATTTGGACCTGTGGTTACCATTGCGCCATTTGATACCGAAGAAGAAGTATTGAAATACGCCAACAGCACCACGTACGGATTAGCTTCGGTTGTTTGGACTGAAAACCTCACCCGTACACACCGCATTGCAAATGGGTTACATACGGGCATTGTGTGGGTGAATTGCTGGTTGCTGCGTGATTTGCGTACTCCTTTCGGAGGAGTAAAAAGCTCCGGAGTAGGCCGTGAAGGCGGCTTTGAAGCCTTGCATTTTTTTACGGAGCCTAAGAATGTTTGTGTGAAGTTGAAATAGTTCTATTAATTTCGAATGACTTTGTATTTATTAAGTCTACTACCACACCCTCGCTCGCATTCTGCGAGTGTGAGCTATTAATTAGCCTCTGGCTTTTTTCAGGCATTCGTTCCAATCTAGTGAGCATGCTTTTTCCTAAACAAATAAGATTTCCAAGTTTAATACGAAACGTGAAACCCACACTCGCATCCTGCGCCTGTGAGCTATTATTCAGCCTCCGGCTTTTTTCACGCGCACATTCTAATCTAGCGAGCCCACACCCTCGCTCGCATTCTGCGAGTGTGAGCTATTAATTAGCCTCTGGCTTTTTTCAGGCATTCGTTCAAATCTAGTGAGCATGTTTTTTCCTAAACAAAAATGATGTCCAAATTTTATATGACACGTGAAACCCACACTCGCATCCTGCGCCTGTGAGCTATTATTCAGCCTCCGGCTTTTTTCACGCGCACATTCTAATCTAGCGAGCCCACACCCTCGCTCGCATTCTGCGAGTGTGAGCTATTAATTAGCCTCTGGCTTTTTTCAGGCATTCGTTCAAATCTAGTGAGCATGCTTTTTCCTAAACAAATAAGATTTCCAAGTTTAATACGAAACGTGAAACCCACGCTCGCATCCTGCGCCTGTGAGCTATTATTCAGCCTCCATCTTTTTCACGCGCACATTCCAATCTTGCGAGCTTGCGTTTTCTCAAACATAAAAGATGTACAAATTCTATAATGAGGCGTGAATTACATAATAAAATGTAGCTCGCATTAAGGATGGAGCGGCCTGTCTGAGCTCTTTTGCCCTTCCGCAAAAAGCGAGTAGCGAGAGCCTGACCCGACGCAGGCGGGGGATGCCCTGAGTATACTTTATTTTAATAGTAAGAAGGCTTAAGGAGTGAAACAATTCTAAAGTATTGTTTGAGAGATTAGCCGGAGGCTTTGGAATAGCTGACACTCGCAGGATGCGAGCGAATGATTTGAGGCTTTGGAATAGCTTACACTCGCAAGATGCGAGCGAATGATTTGAGCTTTGTAAGAATTGACACTCGCAAGATGCGAGCGAAGGTGGTTCATAAAAAAGGCTGCACAAAAATTTTGCGCAGCCTTTTTTTTAGGATAGAATTACTAGTTCTTAGTAACGATACATTTCTTGTTTGTATGGTCCATCTACTGTAACACCAATGTATTTAGCTTGGTCAGCAGAAAGTACATCTAACTCCACACCAATTTTAGATAAGTGCAAACGCGCTACTTTTTCATCTAAGTGTTTTGGTAAAGTGTATACTTTATTCTCGTAATTTTTGCTGTTTTGCCACAACTCTAATTGAGCTAAAGTTTGGTTGGTAAATGAATTACTCATTACAAACGATGGGTGACCGGTTGCACAACCTAAGTTTACCAAACGACCTTCGGCCAATACAAGGATGTGTTTACCATCTACAGTATACAAATCCACTTGCGGTTTGATTTCGTTTTTGGATTCACCGTAGTTTTTGTTTAACCAAGCCATGTCAATTTCATTGTCGAAGTGACCAATGTTACAAACAATAGCTTTGTCTTTCATTGCTTTGAAGTGACGGTCTACAATGATGTTTTTGTTTCCGGTTGCAGTAACGATAATGTCTGCTTCTTTCACTGCAGTATCCATTTTCTTTACTTCGTAACCTTCCATTGCAGCTTGTAATGCACAGATAGGGTCGATTTCGGTAACGATAACGCGTACACCTGCGTTTTTCAATGAATCGGCAGAACCTTTTCCAACATCACCAAAACCAGCCACAACAGCCACTTTACCGGCCATCATAATATCGGTAGCTCTGCGGATAGCATCTACTAATGATTCGCGGCAACCGTATTTGTTATCGAATTTTGATTTAGTAACTGAATCGTTAATGTTGATGGCAGGAACCAATAACGTTCCATTTGCCATACGCTCGTGCAAGCGGTGCACACCTGTAGTCGTTTCTTCAGAAAGACCACGGATATCTTTTACTAATTCAGGAAAACGATCAAAAACCATATTGGTTAAATCGCCGCCGTCATCTAAAATCATATTTAATGCTTTACCACCTTCAAAGGCATGTAAAGTTTGTTCGATACACCAGTCAAATTCTGTTTCATTCATTCCTTTCCAGGCGAAAACCGGAGTTCCTGCAGCAGCAATGGCAGCAGCGGCTTGATCTTGTGTTGAAAATATATTGCAAGATGACCAGCTCACTTCAGCACCTAAAGCTTGAAGGGTTTCGATTAACACAGCAGTTTGAATTGTCATGTGCAAACAACCTGCGATACGTGCACCTTTAAGTGGTTTGCTTGCTCCAAATTCAGCGCGTAAGCTCATCAATCCGGGCATTTCGGCTTCGGCGAGCATAATCTCTTTGCGTCCCCAAGCAGCAAGAGAAATATCTTTTACTTTAAATTTCTCTGTTTTACTCATTGTTAAATTTTCCATTTTTAATTTATATAGTTTTTACTTTTCTCCTTCCTAAACACACTAAAATCGAAATGGTTTTAGCTTTTATTTAAAAAGGCTTGCAAATTTAAGCAATAGCTTTGAGAGAAGCAAAGTTTTGCGCACTAAAACTACCTGACAGTGAAATGTTTGCTCTAGAATGGATGCAAGTAAGATTTATGAAGCTGTTGAACCCTTTGTAATAGAAATGAGAAATTAGGAAGCAAAATTACAATTACTGTTCATCCTGAGTTTTTTCTTGCTCACATACCAATAATTCTATTTCGTGCATATTATCCAATCATTAACATTTAAATTCTCGTATTGTTGAATAAATTGTTGATACAAAATCTTTCGTTCTTGGTTTACTAGATAAAGAATTCGCATTTTTAGCAAGCCTTAAATATAGTTTGATTAGGAGGTAAAATAACCTAAATTTGAAAAGCCATTTTTGACAATAGAAAAAATATGAAAGCACGTTTACACATATTATTTCTCACACTTTTTCTAAGTCTACCCTTCTTAGCCTTCAGCACCCATATTGTAGGGGGATCAATAACCTACATTCATAACGGAGGTTCCAGTTATACGGTCACTTTAAAACTTTACCGCGATTGTGGTGCCGGTACCGCACAATTTCCTGATCCGGTTACGATTTCGGTTGTTGGAAATAATGGAGCTCCTTTTTCGCCGAGTAGAGACATTAGCATTCCGCTTGGAACGGTAACTCAAGTGCCCTCTAATTTGGATACTTGTGCTACTCCACCCAATCCCATGCCTTGTACACAAGAGGGAATTTATACAACAACTGTAAATAACTTACCCCCCAATCCGGGAGGCTATCACTTGTATTTTCAGGTTGTGGCGCGTAACTTAAGTTTAACCAATGTGAATGCATCGGGTAACAATGTGGGAGAAAGTTTTTATGCTTACATACCCGGTACACCTGTAATTTGGGGAGAGGATTTTGCTTTGCCCAATGGTACAACTGTAGATAACGGTGCTACCGCTTGGACAACTTCTGCAGGTGCCACGCCGCCTGCAACTGCGAGTGTAAATAATAATCTCTTTCAAACCACCGGAGCCAATAATGGGGAGCAAACATGGACTTCGCAGGTAATTAATATTGCTGCATTTACAGCCGGTGTGAATTTGAGGGCTGATTTGGCAGAGAATGGAACACTTGATGCCAATGATTCGATATTTGTTTATTATAGATTGAATGGCGGACCACTCACTTTGTTTTCTACCAATGGCTTTATTGCAGATGATTTTGCGAATGCGGTTGCGAGCCAAGCAGGATTAATTGGAGGGACTATTCAGATTGTGATTCGGGTGCATTTTGATGCCAATTCTCCGAATTCTGAAATATACCGATTCGACAATGTGCTGGTGAGTGGAACTGCTTTTACGGATAATAGCAATCCTGCTTTTACCTTGTTTCCACCGTTGTTTTTATGTGTAGGCTCGCCTTTTACTTTTGATCACTCTGCAACCGATGCCAATGGTGATTCGCTTGCTTATTCTTTTTACACTCCCTTTAATGGGGATAATGGTGCCGGTGCTTTGGATCCCACCTTTCCGAATAACGTGGCAACCTTTCAACCGGTAAATTTTTTAGGCGGATTTTCAGCTACCAATCCACTCGGTGGAACGCCTTTGAATTTGAATGTAAATACAGGATTGCTTTCAGGAACACCTGCAGCACTTGGTCAATATGTTGTTGGAATCTTGGTAAAAGAATATAGGAATGGAGTTTATATTAGTTCCACTTACCGTGATTTTCAGTTCAATGTAATTACCTGTCCTACTTTTGCTCCGGCTGTTTTAACGCCGGTTGCATCTTGCAATAGCAATACTATTTCTTTTTCAAACCTGGGTGGAAGTTCAGGTGCCAATTGGTTATGGAATTTTGGTGATCCCTCCACCAATACGGATGTTTCGACTTTAAATAATCCAACGTATACCTATCCTGTTGCCGGAAATTATACTATTACTTTAACTACCGGTGTGGGTACGAGTTGCGCCAATACCGCCACCACAACTTTGGTGATTTCGCGGGTGACCCCAAATTTTAGCAGCACCGCACCACAGTGTGTTGGAAATACGGTAACTTTTACTGATTTAACCACCCATTCGGCAAATGCCTCGCTTACTTCGTGGAATTGGAAATTTGGGGATGGTGGAACATCCACAGCGCAAAATCCAACGCATGTATATTTAACCGGAGGTACATTTAATGTGACTTTAATTGTAGGCAGTAATACAAACTGTATTGATACCATTGTGTTGCCGGTAGTAATAAGTGCTCAGCCTACCGCAAATGCCGGAGGAAATACTACTGTGTGTGGAAATAATCCAAGTGTTTCATTGAATGGGCTAGTTACCAATGCTACAGGTGGAATTTGGACTAGTAGCGGAAGTGGTACCTTTTCGCCCAATGCCACCACACTAAATTCATTTTACTTGCCAAGTATTGCAGATACAGCTATCGGTAGCGTTACTTTAACTTTAACTACTACCGGAAATGGCAGTTGTCCGGCAGCAGTAAGTACAAAAGTGGTAACCATAGCCAATGCGCCTACTGTTGCCAATGCAGGACCCGATCAGATAGTTTGCGGAACAACCACAGCAAGCCTTGTCGGTAATGTTCCAATTGTGGGAACTGGTTTATGGACAATTGTTTCCGGAACGGCAACCATAGCTAATCCTACTTCTCCCACTACCACCATTTCGGGATTATCGCCCGGCAATTCAGTTAGTTTGCAATGGACCATCTCAAGCCCTTTGTGTATCTCCACAAATGATGTGGTAACCATTAATGCTGATTTACTGCCCACTACAGCCAATGCCGGAAACGACTTGAATCTGTGTATGGCTACTACTGCAACCTTAGCTGCTAATGCACCTTTAGTTGGAACAGGTCAGTGGTCAATTGTTTCGGGTCCGGGAAGTATTACCACACCTTCTTCGCCTACTTCAGCAATAACAGGATTAATACCCAATAGCACGGTGGTGTTGCGCTGGACAATTACGCGCGGAGTGTGTATTAGCACAGATGATGTGACGCTAATTAACAGCGAAATTGCAGTAGTGAATGCGGGAAATAATCAAGCCTTGTGTGCACCTGCAAATATTCAATTAAATGGAAGTATTACAGGTGGAACAACTACCGGAATTTGGACGAGTTTAGGTACCGGTAGTTTTTCGCCCAGTGCAACAAGTTTAAATGCAACTTATGTATTAAGCAACAGCGATATTTTAAATGGTAATGTAACCTTGGTATTGACTTCAACCAATAACAAACCCGGATGTTCTGCAGTTACCGATACCATTACAATTAATTATGCAGGATTTAATGGTGCTGTATCCATTACGCCCACCGATGTAAGTTGTTTTGGTGGTTCAAATGGAACAGCTACGGTTTCGGTTATTGGTGGGATTAGTCCTTTTACCTTTTTCTGGAATACAGTGCCTGCGCAGTCTACACCCAATGCGGTGAATTTAACTCAGGGAACCTATTCAGTTACTATAACTGATGGAAATGGGTGTACAAAACTTCAAACTGTTGTGATTTCACAGCCTGCACAGCTATCGATGAGTGGTGCAGTAACAAATGTGTCTTGCTTTGGAGGAACAAATGGCTCGGTAGTAATAACTCCTTCCGGTGGAACTTCGCCTTACAATTTCTTGTGGCAGCCGGGCAATCAAACAACCTCATCCATCATTAATCAATCCTTTGGAAATTATGTGGTAACGGTTACCGATTCAAAAAACTGTCAGCAAACCTTACCATTTACAATCACACAACCCACTGCACTGGCATTGGGCTTAACACAAACCAATGTAGATTGTTTTGGAGGTAGTAATGGTTCTGTGACCAGTACGCTAAGTGGAGGTACATTACCTTATGTTTATAATTGGAATCCATCCGGTGCCAGTTCACCTTCTATAAGTGGAGTATCGGCTGGTACTTATACCTTAACAGTAACTGACAACAATGGATGTATTGCCAGCAGTTCGGCTACTATTACCGAAGCAGCTGCATTAGCTATACCGATAACGGTTGTAAACGAAACCTGTAATAATTTAAATAACGGAACAGCTGCAGTTTTGGCTTCGGGCGGTACTCCAGGATATACTTTTTTGTGGACACCCGGTAATTTTAATACTTCCAGCATTTCGAATTTAGCAAGTGGAACTTATACTTTAACTGTAACCGACACCAAGGGATGTACAGCAATTGGTTTTGCAACAATAACAGAACCTGCAACTTTAACTGCCAATTTTATTAATCAACAAAATGTAAATTGTTTTAATGCTGCAACCGGTGCAGTTACTGTGAATGCGGTGGGCGGTACACCAAATTACAGTTACTTTTGGGTTCCGGGTGGATTTACAACTGCATCCCTCTCGAATTTGCAAGCCGGCTCGTATACCGTTACCTTGAGTGATAACAATAATTGTCAAACCCAAAATACGGTAGTAATAACTCAGCCAACGCAGGCATTGTCTGTTACGGCAACATCCACACCTGTTTCGTGTAATGGTGGGAATAACGGCACAACATCGGCTAATCCAACAGGTGGAACAGCCCCCTATACCTATTTATGGACACCCGGAAACTCCACTGCTCAAAACCCAATAGGCTTATTGAAAGGAACTTATTCAGTAACTGTAACAGATTTTAATGGTTGCTCTGCAGTAAGCACTACCACCGTTTCAGAGCCCACTGCACTAACACTGCTGGGATCATCGAGCAATTCGAATTGTGGCTTGGCGAATGGCATTGCATCGGTTTCGGTTTCAGGCGGAAGTGGACCGTTCTCCTTTCAGTGGTCGCCAACTGGTGGAACAAATGATACTGCTACCGGATTAATATCAGGCTCATATACTGTGCTGGTTATAGATGGCAATGGTTGCAGCACCTCAAAAATTGTAAATGTGAACGATAATAATGGCCCTTCCGTATCTATTATTGGAATTACAAATGTTACTTGTTTTGGTGGCACCAATGGGTCGGCATCTGCAAGTGTAGCAAGTGGAACCGGACCTTTTACATTTAACTGGCTTCCATTTGGAGGAAATGCCGCAATTGCAACAGGTTTGAGTGCAGGAATTTACACAGTAGTAGTTACAGATGCCAATGGATGTAATTCATTAGCAACAACGAGTCCGTCTATTTCTCAACCTGCACAACTTGCTTTAAATGTTACTACCACCGATGTGAATTGTTTTGGGGGCACAAATGGTAGTGCATCCGTTATTGCCAGTGGTGGAACGCCCGGTTATTCGTTTGTATGGTCGCCTGTTGGAGGAACAAATTCATCTATCAGTAATTTAGCAGCAGCAAACTATTCTATTCAAGTTACGGATTCTAATAACTGTGTTTTTTCAACTAATTTTTCAATTGATGAGCCAACACAACTTTCGGCTTCTGTTAATTCATCTTCTAATGTAAGTTGCTTTGGCGGAAATAATGGTTCAGCTACTGTTTCTGTAAATGGCGGAACACCTTTTTACAATTACAATTGGTTACCAAGTGGCGGAAATGGTCCAACAGGAATAAATTTAGCGGCTGGAAATTATACAGTTGAAATTAGCGATTTACACGGATGTACAAATACAGCTACGGTTTTTATCAGCCAACCTTCACAACCTTTGACTGCAACAGCAACCGGAGTATCAACCAGTTGTTTTGGAGGTTCGAATGGAACTGCAACTGCAAATCCGGTTGGGGGTACTCCCGGTTATACCTATCAATGGTTGCCACTAGGAGGAGCGGGTCAAACAGCAAGCGGATTAAGCCAAGGGAATTATTTTGTAAGCATAACCGATGCAAATAATTGCGCAACCAATGTGGCTTTATCAGTTTCGCAACCTTTACCAGTTTTAGTAAATTTATCACCTACCAATCCTTCTTGCGGCTTTCCGAATGGAATTGTAACCTCGCAAGTATCGGGAGGAACTGCACCTTATGCTTTCTTATGGACACCAACCGGATCGAGTAATCCTACTTTGAACGCAGCTGCACCGGGACCGTATACATTGCAAATTACCGATTCGAAAGGATGCAATGCCAGTGCTCAAACTACCTTAACAAACATTCCTGGACCAACAGCTAATCTGCTTTTTTCAACAAATGTTTCCTGCGCAGGTGGCAGTAATGGTGTGGCTTCTATGCAAGTTTCGCAAGGAACTTTGCCATATACCATCAATTGGTCGCCTTTTGGAGGAAGTAATCTAGTAGCGCAAAATTTAAGTGCAGGTTCTTACACCGCTCTTGTTACCGATGGATTAGGTTGCCAAGCAACTGTAAATGCAACAATTAGTGAACCATCGCCGGTAACGCTAAGCTTGCAATCGTCTGCTTTAGTTTCTTGTAATGGTGGAAGCGATGGAGCGGCAACCGTGGCCGCAAGTGGTGGAACTCCTAGCTATACCTATTCTTGGTCACCCATCTTATCCAATTCAGCAAGTGTGAGTAATCTTTCGTTTGGGACGTATGTGGTAACTGCTTTTGATCAGAATTTTTGTACTACTTCCATCTCTGTCAACATTGGACAGCCAACGGTATTGGGCTCATCTATTGGAGCTGTTATTAATCCAAGTTGTTTTGGCGGAACAGGAGTGGCCAGTGCCATTGGTGTAGGTGGAACCTTTCCATACACCTATTTATGGGCAACAAATCCCCCACAAGTTACTAGTACAGCCACTGGTTTGCTGGCAGGTTCCACGAGTGTAACGGTTACTGACTCCAAGGGGTGCTCTACCGTTAATACAGCTGTCTTAACGCAGCCTACACAAGTTATTACTGCTGGAGCACCGGATATTTCTACTTGTCCGGGAAATGCAATTACCTTATCGGCAACAGCCAGTGGTGGGGGAGGAAATTATTTTTACTCTTGGCAACCCAACAATGTGATAAACAATGGAAGTTTTGTAATTGCATTAAATACTTCTACACAATTTATTGTAACTGCAATTGATCAGGGCGGATGTGTGGGCAAAGCGGACACTATTAATGCAAATATATTTTTACTCCCGCCAGGTAATGTACAAGTATTGGGCAAGACACCAATTTGTCCCGGACAAAGTACTTTGCTACATGTGCAAACTTCCGGCACCACCGGTCCATTGACTTATTCCTGGATTGGAAGTACTGGAGGGAGCATCAGTACGAATGATAGCGTTTTAGTTACGCCTACACAAGCCGGAATGTATTATGTTACCGTTAATAATCCTTGTAGTTCGCCTGTTTTTGACTCGATATTTATTGATTTTAACCCGCCTCCAACGGTACTTTTTGCAAGCAACAATCAAAGTGGATGTGTTCCTTTGAGTATCCAGTTTATTGATAATTCATTAACCGGAAACAGCACCGATCCGATTAGTAGCTGGAATTGGAATTTTGGAGACGGAACTTTTTCTTCTCAGCAAAATCCAGGGCCTCATAACTATTCTTCAGCAGGATCTTATCCGGTAAGCTTAACAGTAACCACAGCGAATGGTTGCACAAATAACAATGCAAGTAATCCAACGGTTATTACTGCACATCCATTGCCGGTTGCAGCTTTTTCGATGAATTCGAATAATTTGGATTTGCCTAGTGATGTGCTAATTTGTAACAATCAATCGGTAGGAGCTGCATCTTATGTGTGGGAGTTTGGTGATGGTGGAAGTTCAACGCTCGAAAATCCAAATTATAAATATGTGTTGGTGGGTAATTTTACGGTACAACTTACCGCAATTACAGAGTTTGGTTGTGTGGATGTTACCACTGCCGAAGTTACCACCAATGCACAGATTTTATTTCCCAATGCCTTTACTCCTGATGGTAGTTCTTCTTCAGGCGGATATTATGATGCGAATAGTTTGGATAACAATATTTTCTTCCCTTACACCGCCGGTGTTGTTGGATTTAGGCTCCAGATTTTTGATCGTTGGGGAGAATTAATTTTCGAAAGTAAAGATTTAAGTCAGGGTTGGGATGGTTATTATCGTGGCAAACTATGCCCCAGCGATGTATATATTTGGAAAGCAAGAATGGAATTAAATAATGGACAAATATTAAATAAAACAGGTGATGTTACATTACTCCGCTAAAAGTTGTTTTTTCATTGCCCTATTTTTAGTCTTTTCGTTTGCAGCGAAGAGTCAAAATAGTACACGCGAATGCAGAAAGTTGTTGTGGGATGCAAATAAGGATTTTGAATTGGGAGACTATTTAAGTGCAATTGCCACATACGAAAAAGCATTCCTGCTTGACAGCATGAATAATGAATTGAATTATAAGCTGGGCATTTGCAAATTTGAGCTCAAGAAATACAGAGCTGATTCCAAGAGAAATTTTGAGAAAGTTAATGTTTTGGAATATCCTGAAGTGAATTATTACCTTGGAGTCTTGAATCATTTGCATAGAGATTTTGAAAAGGCGGTTGTGTATTATAACAGCTATCAAAGTGCAAAGGGCGAGAAGGAGCATACTGCAAAAGAAATTAACGACCTCATCATCAAATGTTATACCGCACCCTTATTGGAATCAAAAAGAAACCCATCCATCGAAATTGAAAATATCGGGAATGTAATAAATACAGAATACCCCGAATATGTTCCGTTGATTCCGGCGGATGAAAAATTTATGGTGTTTACCTCCAGAAGGAATAATGAAGTGCATTCCAAACTAAATGCGTATGGGGAGTATTATGAGGATATTTACATTACACAAAAAACAGCAAGCGGCTGGAGCGTTCCTCAAATGATGGATACTTTTATCAATACCCCAACCCATGATGCCTGCACAGGCCTTTCGGCGGATGGGGAAAAATTATTACTCTACCGCACGAGCAAGGATACAAGAAGCGGAGACATTTTAGAAAGCAATTTTATTAATAAAAAATGGAGCAAACCGGTTCCTTTAAAACTCAATGTAAATTCATCAGATTATATTGAGTCGAGTGCGTGTTACTCGGTTGACAATGACATTGTGTTTTTTTCGAGCAACCGCATGGGCGGATATGGGGGTAAGGATTTGTACTATGTGAAAAAACTTCCTGATGGAAATTGGGGAATTCCTAAAAACCTTGGTGAATCAGTGAATACTGAATACAACGAAGATGCACCATTTGTGGATGCGCTTGGTAAAACACTTTACTTCAGTTCCGAAGGGCATAGAAACATGGGAGGATACGATGTATTTAAATCAAATTTTGATGAACGCGGAACGTTTACCACGCCTCAAAATTTGGGTAGTCCAATTAATACGGTAAATGATGATGTGTTTTTTGTGTTGAATCCCGACAGTTCAGTTGCCTATATGTCGTCGGAGCGAGAAGGAGGATATGGTTCACAAGATATTTACAAGGTTTATTTTAACGATAATAAAGCCATACTTACTGTATACAATGTGCATGTTCAAGATGAATCGAATACAGTGCTTAAGAATGTGGAAATTGTGCTTACGGATGTGGCAACAAATGAAATTGCAGGCCGCTACAAATCCAACCAAAATACAGGCAAAATAATAATTATATCGCGACCCAATCGCCTATACAAAGTGAACATTCAATCCTATGGATATGAATCAAAAACAATTGATACATACAGTTTGAATAATGCAACGGATATAACATTTAACTTAACGAAATCAAACAAATGAGAAAAATAGCCTTCTTATCCTTTCTTGTTTTTGTGCTTTTCGTGGAAAATGTGCAGGCACAGGATATGCATTTCACACAATTTTATTCTTCGCCGGTGTATTTAAATCCGGCTATGACCGGCTTAAACGTTTGCGACCGAGTAACCATGGTGTACCGTAACCAATGGCCCGGAATTTCTAGAGCTTATAGTTCTTATTTGGTATCTAGCGACCATTATATTCCGGATGCAAAATTAGGTGTGGGTATGCTGATGGCGCACGATCAGGCGGGTAGCGGAAACTTAATGACAACTATAATGAGCCCTTCAGTTGCGTATGAATTAAGAGTGAGTCAGGAATTTGGAATTCGTTTTGGAATTCAGCCCGGCTTGACACAAAGGCGCATCAATTATAAAAAGCTCGTATTTGGTGATCAAATTGCGCGAGGTGGTGATGTTCCAACGATTGAAGAATCGAAACCATCTAAAACATACTTTGATGCCGGTACAGGAATATTATTTTACACCAAGCAGTTCTGGGGAGGTTTTGCTTTGAATCACATGAATCAACCCAATGAATCATTAACCGGAACAAAATCAAGAGTACCGGTAAAATACACCTTACATGGGGGTTATTCCCACTTGTTGAATCCGGATGAGCGTGACGAAGCAAAAAGACGTTCCATTACCAGTGTTTTCCACTATCGTCACCAAAAGAAATTCGATCAATTTGATTTTGGTTTGTATTATCGTGAAAATGTATTTACTGCAGGAGTCTGGTATCGCGGGCTTAATGTTGTAAAACAGTATAAGCGCGGATATCAAAACAATGATGCAATTTGTTTGATTGTTGGCTTACAAAATAAACGCACCAGTTTTGGATACAGTTATGATGTAACAATATCAAAATTATCTAGTGTATCGCAAGGAGCGCATGAGATTACTTTATCTTATCAGCTATGCACACGTAAGAAGAAAAAAGTGCGTTTAACGGTTGATTGCCCGAAGTTTTAATTGTGCTAATCTATTAACTCGAATAACTTCGTTAACGAATAGTTGCTCCAAGCTTCTCTTTGTATTGGAGAATCAATTTCTCCATAATCTTCTCAATCTGTTTGTCGTTTAGGGTTCCACTGTCATCTTGCAACAAAAAGCTGAGTGCATAGGATTTTTTTCCGGCTTCAAGTTTATCGCCTTCATACACATCAAAAAGTCGCACTTCTTTCAATAATTTTTTTTCGCTTTGAAAAGCCAATTCTTCCAGTTGTGTATACGTTACCGAATTGTCGATTAACAAGGCAAGATCTCTTTTTACTTCCGGAAATTTAGGAAGTTCTGTAAAAGTAATTTTATTGTTTCCTGCTAATTTAACTAAAGCATCCCAATCAAAATCGGCATAAAACACATCCGCTTTAATGTCATTCTTTTTAAGGATTACTTTTGAAATACCCCCAAATTCCACCAGTTTTTTTTGTTTCACTTCATACGACAAGCCGGTTGAGAAAAGCTCATTGGTTAATGCTGTTTCTTTGAAATGAGTTATCCCGATTCTATTTAACACAGCATTTACTGCTGATTTTAAATCATAAAAACTCAGTGAGTTTGATTTTTCTATCCATGATTCGGCTTTGTCTTTACCGCTAATAAATAGGCATAAGTGATTTTTTTCGGAATAAAATTTTTCGCCGCTTTCGTTCTTTGTTGTCATGCGATAGGATTTTCCAAATTCATAAAATTTCACATCCGCTCGCTTGCGATTTTGATTGTATGCAATTGCTTCCAACCCACTGTATAAAAGAGTTTGACGCAACACGTCTAAATCAGAACTTAGCGGGTTTAGCATGGCTACGTTATTTTCGGGAAGGAAAATTTTAGAGTCAACTGTTTTCACCGAAGGGCTTAATGACAAGGACATGATTTCGGCAAATCCGTTTGCCGAAAGGGTATCTGCAACGGTATTCTGAATTTTTTCACGGTCGGGTTTTGCCGCAAATGAGAGAGAGCTGTTTACTTGTGTTGGGATTTCGATATCATTGTATCCATAGATTCGCAACACTTCTTCAATCACATCTATTTCGCGCTGCACATCCACTTTATAGGGAGGAACTGAGAGTAGTAATTCCAATTCGTTTTCTTGCTCAATGCGCATTCCAAGCAGTGTGAGAATATTTTTCAGAATGGTTTTTTCAATGGTTTTTCCGATTACTCGAGCGCAGTTTTTATAGCTGAAATTAATTTTGAAATCTGCTATTTTTTCCGGATAAATGTCCACTATTTCAGAACTAATTTCACCTCCGGCAATTTCCTGTATTAATAAGGCAACACGCTTCAAGGCATACACCGTAATGTTGGGATCAGTGCCTCTTTCAAAGCGAAAGGATGCATCGGTTTTTAAGCCGTGGCGTTTTGCTGATTTTCTAACCGAAACTGAATTGAAATACGCGCTTTCTAAAAATAAATTTTTAGTGCTTTCTGTTACACCCGAAGTCATTCCTCCAAATACGCCTGCAATACAAAGTGCTTGATCTGCATCGCAAATCATTAAATCATCTTTCGACAATTCGTGCTCCATTCCATCCAGGGTGACAAACTTGGTTTTATCGGCCACTTTTTTTACTCGAATTTGCTTCCCCGAAATTTTATCCGCATCAAAAGCATGCAACGGTTGACCGGTTTCGTGCAACACATAATTGGTGGCATCCACAATGTTATTGATGGGACGCAGACCAATGGCTTTTAATTTATTTTTAAGCCATTCAGGCGATTCTTTTACTTGAATTCCACTAATGGAAACACCTGAGTAGCGTGGACAGGCGCTGTGATCTTCTACAGAAACACTAATGCCAAATTTAGGAGCTCCAACTTTAAATTGCTCCACGCTTGGAAGCATTAATTCATTTTGAGCTGTAAGTCCAATCTGTTTATTCATTACCGCATTTAAGTCTCGCGCAACACCAATGTGGGAAGCTGCATCTGCCCTGTTAGGAGTAAGCCCAATTTCAAATACAAAATCGTTTTCAATTTTAAAATAATCGGCAGCAGAAGTTCCAACGATAGCTGAATTATCGAGCACCATAATACCTGCATGAGATTGTCCTATACCAATTTCATCTTCAGCACAAATCATTCCTTCGGAAACCGCACCGCGAATTTTTGATTTCTTAATTTCGAATGATTCACCTTCCGTAGGATATAATTTAGCTCCCACTAATGCAACAATCACTTTTTGACCAGCGGCTACATTTGGCGCTCCGCAAACAATATTTAGCAATTCAGCATTGCCAACATTTACAGTTGTTATACTCAGCTTATCAGCATCAGGATGTTTTTCTTTGGTAATAACTTCACCAATCACCAGACCTTGAAGTCCCCCTTTCAGGCTTTGAAACTGCTCCACACTTTCCACTTCTAATCCGCAATCGGTAAGCAGTACAGCAACTTCATCTGCACTTTTATCACAATTAATATACGCTTTCAGCCAGTTATAAGAAATCTTCATTCGAGTTACGATATTTATTTAGGGACTGTAAAAATAGAAAATTCGGAGAGACCTGTAACACCTGTGAATGTGTTAGGAAATACGGCTCCAGTTTACATTGCTTTTATTGAGACTATTGAGGTGTTGCACCATGGCATGGTATTCGGACGATTGCAAATTTGGATCTTGTTCTAGGATTTTTAGTGCTGCCTCTCTTGCCAATTGCACAATTTGGGCATCTTTACTTAAATCAGCCAATTTTAAATCTACAATACCGCTTTGTTGAGTTCCTTGCAAATCGCCAGGTCCACGGAGTTTTAAATCCACATCTGCAATTTCAAATCCATCGGTTGTGCGCACCATCGTTTCGAGACGAATTTTTGTATCCTCTCCCAATTTATAGGAAGTCATTAAAATGCAATACGATTGATCTGCACCACGACCTACTCTTCCGCGTAATTGATGCAATTGCGATAAGCCAAAACGCTCTGCACTTTCAATTACCATGATACTGGCATTGGGTACATTTACACCCACTTCAATTACGGTAGTAGCCACCATAATTTGAGTTTCATTGCGCACAAAACGTTGCATTTCATAGTCCTTGTCGGCCGACTTCATTTTACCATGAACAATACTAATTTGAAATTCAGGCTTTGGAAATGCTCGCGAAATACTTTCAAAGCCATCCATCAAATCTTTGTAATCCATTTTTTCGGATTCCTTTATTAATGGATACACCACATACACTTGTTTTCCCAATTTTATTTGTTCGCGCATGAAATTAAATACAGCTATGCGCGCAGAATCATATCGGTGAGATGTTATAATCGGTTTCCTTCCCGGCGGCATTTCATCAATTACCGAAATGTCTAAATCTCCATAAAGTGTCATTGCAAGAGTACGCGGAATGGGCGTTGCAGTCATCACCAATACATGTGGCAACTGGGTGTTTTTATTCCATAATTTTGAACGTTGCTCCACTCCGAAGCGGTGTTGTTCATCAATCACCACCAAACCTAAATTTTGAAATTGAACCACATCTTCCAGTACAGCATGCGTTCCGATTAGTATGTGCAAGTTTCCGTTTTGCAAATTTTCATGTAAGGCCCTACGCTGTTTAGTTTTACTTGAACCGGTAAGTAAATCAATGTTGACAGAAGTACCAACAAGCAATTTTTTAAGTGAATCAAAATGTTGATTGGCTAAAATTTCGGTAGGAGCCATCAAGCATGATTGAAACCCATTGTCTAGCGCTATCAGCATACACATAAGTGCCACCATTGTTTTTCCACTGCCCACATCGCCTTGTAACAGGCGGTTCATTTGCTTGCCGGAACCCATATCAGCGCGAATTTCTTTCATCACTTTTTTTTGTGCACCGGTCAATTCAAAAGGTAAATTATTTTTATAAAAGTCATTAAAATAATCGCCCACTTTTAAAAAGCTAAAGCCTCGAACATTCGCATTTCTATTGATTTTTAATTTCAGCAAACGCAATTGAATGAAAAATAGCTCTTCAAATTTAATGCGGTTTTGTGCCCTTTTTAATAGTTCAGGATTTGCCGGAGTGTGTATGTTTTTTATTGCTTCCTCGCGATTTAACATGCGTAAGGAGACTAACAAAGATTCCGGAAGAATTTCAGAAATGGAATTGGATATTAAGGCTACAAGTGTTTGTTGCATTTTGCGAATGGCCCTGCTGTCCAGGCCTCTGGCCTTCATTTTTTCGCTGGTATTGTACATGGCTTGCATGTTGCTGTTGAGGGTAATCGCCAACTCGCTCACCAAATCCAATTCGGGGTGAACCATGTTGAATTTACCATTAAACTCAGATGGTTTTCCGAATACAACATATTCTTCGTTTAGCTTCAAATTATTGGACCACCACTGATAGCTTTGAAACCAAACCAACTCCAAAATACCGGTAGCATCGCGAAATTTTGCAACAAGTCGTTTTCCGCGTTTTTCTCCAATTACTTCATAGTGAACAATTCTTCCGCGCAATTGCACATATTGAAGCGACTCTGAAATTTCGGAAACCGTATAAAATTTTGTGCGGTCGATGTAGCGAAACGGATAATGCGAAAGCAAATCGCCATAAGTGAAAATATGCAATTCCTTTTTAAGGATGTCGGCTCTTTGAGTACCCACACCCTTTAAATATTCAATTGGAGTTTCGAGAATGCTGTTTGCCATCATGCAAAATTTGCGCAGCTAAGATAGCGCATGAATGCGTAAAATTGGAAAGTGTATGTATGAATAGTTGGTGATATTCATTTCAAGCCTTAGTGCAAAGGTTCACTTGCTTGAGTTAAATCAGAGACTTCTATTACTTCTCCCGCTTTTAAATTGTTCAGCTCAAAATTTCCAACCCTCACCCGCACCAATCGGAGAGTGGGAAAGCCAACAGCAGCAGTCATTTTTCTCACTTGCCTTACTTTACCTTCATTCAACACAATCGAAATCCAGGAGGTAGGACCATGTCTACTGTCCCTGATTTTGCGGCTTCGTGGAGCAAAGTCAGGTTCTTTTTCAAGCAGGAATGCTTTGCAAGGTAGAGTTTGGTATTTCACATTACGCACACCAATTTCCACACTTTGTTGCAAGGTTTGAAGCGCTTCTGCTGTAATTAATCCATCCACTTGAGCATAGTATTCTTTTTCTACTTTTTTGCTTCGAATATGTTCGCTCATCCACCCATCTGTGGTAAGCAACAAGAGGCCTTCGCTTTCCTCATCCAATCGTCCAATAGCCATTGTTCCTTCCGGAAAATCGAATAATTCACCCAGTAGTTTTTTCTTTTTTAACTCGCACACAAATTGACTTAAATAGCCATAGGGTTTATGAATTAAAAAATGTCGATGCATACTAATAAGTGCAGAGGTTTATGCTTTCTTTAAGAAGCACGTTTTTAGCACCATCATCACTTTATCAATGCGGCCTTCAATTTCTTCTTCGTTGTCGGTAAAGCGGATGTTTTTTACCACTTGTCCTCTTTTTAAAGTTCCGCGAATTCCTTTTGCGTCAAGGCTTTTGATAAGGGTTACTGAATCGCCTTCTTTTAATACATTTCCATTGCTGTCTTTCACTTCCATTGCTGTTGTTTTATACGTTAAAAATTAAATCTAATTCCACCCGAAAAGTCTAACCTTGATATGTTGCTATAACTATTGCTCTTTAAGGTTACCACTTGTTTTTTACTTCCGCTTTCAATGGTGTATTTAGAAATCAATGCAGAGGTATAAGAAATGTCTATTCCCATCTAGAACATATCTTCGATGAGGTATTCCAAAATAATTCCGGTTTTACGACCTACCGTATTGGCAGTAATTTTAACCGGATAAACAGCCATGCCTTTATCACGATAAGCTATATAACCAATAGATACATAAGGGTAAAAAGTGACCATACCGGATGCACTTGGTAAACGTGTAAAAAAAGAAGGGCCAAAGTATTGAACAGTGATATCATCGCTCAGCTCGCCCGCCTTTTGACGCTTGGTAATCGTATCGATTATATAAACCGGACTATAGGAATTTTTTGTTTTGAACATTACATAATCAACTCCAACTCCAACGTACTTTCCAAAGAAATACTGGGCATCTACTGCAATATTATATCCAGATCTTAATTCTTGATAATATTGAGAGAAATCAGCAGGAATATCAGGACCCGGTTTAGCGGTTAAATAACTCCAACCACCACTTATAGCAATTCGCTTTTTCTTATATTTTTGTTTATTACGATTAACCACATAATCGTCTCTTATATCCTCTTTTTTTGTAACATTTCTTTCAGCAGGAGGCTTTAGATAATAATTGTATTCAAAATACTTCACCAAAGTATGAGATAATAATATTTTTTTGTCTTCATTACCTTGTGTAAGGGTTGCATGAATAAATTGTTCATCCACACTCGTAATCTTACAATTTAAGGAATCGCCCTTGTGCATAAGCACTAAATCTTGTGCACCACATCTGCTAAATACAAGAAATGAAATCGCCAGCAGGGTAGTAAATAACTTCATGTGATGCAGGAATTAATAAAACAAACTTACTAGAATTATCTTACTTAACTAATTCCAAAATTTCATCCAATATTTTAGGATCGGACGGGCGGGTGGCGTTGATGTTGACTATTTTTCCGTTTTTATCAATCAGCATATAGCGCGGGATGCTGTTAATTTGAAAATACTTGCAGGCTTCTGAGCTCCATCCGCCAGGTGAGTGCAGCTGTATTCCGTAATCCAATTGATTGTCTTCAATTCCTTTTTTCCAACGTGTTTCATCATCATCAATACTGATGTAAACGAATTCAATTTGCTTCTTTTGTTTATCTGATAATTTTTTGTGTAACTCTTTCGAATACGGGAACTGCCCTCTGCAAGGTCCGCACCAGCTGGCCCAAAAATCTACATAAACAACTTTTCCTTTTAAATCAGAAAGCGAAATGCTTTTGCCTTTAAGGTCTTTAAAGTGCGGTTCCGAATTGCTTGAAGATGCAATTTCTTTGGCCGGTTTTTCGGTGGTAGTTTTTTCTTTTTTGGGATCTTTACTGTTTATCCAATCGCCACATTTTTCTTTGGCGATGCTGCTGTAAATGCCTTTTTTGTCAAGTGTTTCAAAATTTTTAAAAATTTCTCGGGCAAAGGAAGGTGTCATTTTTTCGCAATATTCCAGCAACAATTTGCATACAAAAAAGGAGTAAGGAACGCCACTTAATTTGTTTTTTGCAAAGGTGCATTTGCGGTCTACAGATGTATTAATGTCGTGAAACGTATTAAATCCATTGGCTTCGGAATTAAAATAAATCACAAACGAATTAATATATCCCCGATACGAATCACAAATCATTGCCGATTCATCCACCACATTGTTTTTGTCCAAGCTTTCCAACATAATTGGAGGAATTGCTTTTACGGTTTTTGCTTTCGCAGAATTCGCATTTACAGCGGGAAAATCCAATAACCAATTCCAGTAATTGTATGAAATTCGTTTTTGCAAATAGAGTTTAAAATCAGAAGATAAGGCACTTTTGGCAGCATACTCTTTACAGTATTTTAACTGCTTTTGTCGCGCATCAAACAAATCCATTTCAAATGCATCAATATTTTGTTCCAGCATCTTTTTCTCTTGCGTTGTTTTATCAAAATTGGATTTAAATGCTGTTTCAAATGCTTGCAAAAACTGATTGTTTTCAGCTCCCTTTCCCTCAAAAGAAATTTTTCCGGAGCTGCTAAATGTTAGTTGAAGTGAATTGCCGGGTTCTGCAAATAGCGCAATTTCTTTTCCCTTATATTTCAATTGCAAAATGCTGTTGTGCTCAAGTGATAGCGAGAATTTGAATTTAGAGTCTTTTGTAACGCTTGAAAATACACTCGATTTCTTACCTAAATAATAGGTGTCGTTTATAAGGGACACAGTATCACCCGCTGAATTTTCGATTGTTCCTTCAATTGAAAATGTAGATTGAGCCAGCGTAAAAAGAGGAAATAATAAAATAAAAAGCGCGGTAGTTTTTTTCATTTTATGATGAATTCCTGAATGGGTTTTTAGTGTCGAAATATGATTAATCAATCGCTTCAGGCAAAGTATATTTCCTACCTGCATTCTCTTTTTTCAAATAATCCATCAAAGGCATAAAATAATTTAGCATTGCCTTTGCGCTTAAATCTTCGCCGGTATTGGCTTTAAACACTTCTCTCCAATCTTTACTCGCACCTGGACTCATTATGTTTTTTAAGAAAGTTCCCACTTCTTTATTGCCATAGTAATTGGTGGCATGTGGGTCTTGATGTAAAATTTCTTTTGCGATGTGTTCATGCACTTGGAATATAAAAAGATACGAAAGTGCATAATCATAATACTGTGCCGCATCGTTATTGATGTGTGTTTTAGAAGCAGCATCGCAATACTCTTCACCCCGTGGATTGGGAGGGACAATTCCTTGATATTTTTTTACCAAGTTCCACCAGGTTGCATTGTATTTATCAGTTGCCAAATTATTGCTGTATAATTCGTGCTCGAAATTGGTCATTACACCTGCGCTCCAAGGAATAAATACAATATAGTTTAATGCCTCTTTTAAAAGTGTTTGCGTTTCATCTGTTTTAGCATCCGCAGGAATTAAATTCAAGCCGGCTAAAAATGGTTTTTGCATTGCAGCCATTCCAATCATGCTTCCAAAACCCTCATGATACGCACGATTCGCTCCGGAACGCAATACAATTGGAACATCGGGATTGGAATAGCAGAGGTAATAATAAATGTGTCCTAACTCATGGTGCAATGTTTCATACCATTCGGAATTGGGGGTAATGCTCATTAAAGAACGCACATCTTGATCCAAATCCATGTGCCAAGCGGAGGCATGGTTGTTTTTTTTGTATTTGGCATCTGCCGGAGCAGGATACAAATCGGATTTTTCGTAAAATGATTTTGGTAAACTAGGAAGGCCTAAACTTACGTAAAAACGTTCAGCTTGCTCTACCATCCACTCTTTGCTTTTTGATTTTAAAACACTGTCTAAATTCAATCCTTTTACTTCTACAAGTCCACTCCAATCTTGCCCCCAGCGATTGCTTAACCAATGTGCCGGCAAATATTCAGGCACCTCTTTCACGTTATATTTTTTCGCCAATTCATATCTGGCCCAGGTATGTAATTCGCGATACAAAGGCCAGATGTCTTTAATCATTTGTTGATTCATTTTCATCATTTCCTCGGTGCTCATTCCATAATCTGATACTTGATAATTGAAGTAATCCGGGAAGCCAAGTGGTTTAACAGTATTGTTGCGCAATTTTTGCAGATTGGCTAAACCGTCTTTTAAAACCAGCCCAACTTGCTTACTCGATTCCCACGCTTTTTCGCGCTTCTCCACATTTGTTTCTTTGTTCAAAATAGCATCAATATCATTTGTTGATACCTTTTTACCATCCAGCATAAAGTTATAGCCAAAGAGTTTATCGTTCTGCTCGGTTTCAGCTGCAATGCGCTCTTTCACCATGTCTTTCAAACTTTCGGGATTGTTGGCGGCATTGTATAGTATAAACTGAAATTGCTTTACTTGCAATTCGGTTAATTGCTCTTTAATCGCCAAATATTTTTTTGCACTATCAATGTTGGCATTGCTACCGGTGTAAGTTGCAATGGCTTCGTTGCTGCGGTTGGTGGCATTTTTAGTTGCAGTATCACCTTCAACAATATAGGTATTCGACTTCCAGGAAGCTTCATTTGCAGCGATGGTGAGCCGCTGATATTCGCTGTTGTAGATTTCAAGATACTTTTGCGCATCGGCCTGAACTTTTTCGTTGCCGTTCGATTCAGAGGATGAGTTGTTGCAGGCAGTAAATATGCCAATTGTTGCTACTAGGATGAGAATTTTTTTCATAATTTTTTTAAATGTTGAATGAATCCAGCAAAATTAAATTAGGAATACCTTTAAAATCACTGAGGTTATGTGTAATCAATTTCAAATTATTTGTTAATGCGGTTGCAGCTATTATCGAATCAGGTAATCTAATTTTGTGTTTTTGCCTTAATGGAATTGTCGCAGAAATTACAGCATCATCAAGTTTGGTATATCTTAGCTTCATCACAGAATTCATAAAGTAGGGCGATTTCTTTTTTGGATGCATTTGGAAAACCCAATAACTCTATTTTGGAAATAACAGAAATTTTTATCTTGTTGTTAATTAAATTAGCCAGCACTAATTGCGAACTTTCAGGTAAATTTCCTTTAAAGAAATCAATTATTACATTGGTATCAACTAAATAATTCAACTCCATTCTTTTCTGCTTTTTGCAACATAAGTGTGCAGTTCATTTGCTGTTTTTACAGATAATTTTCCTGAAAATTTAGACGCAATATCTTTTTTCTTTTTTAACTCGGTTTTTACTACCCTCAGAATTTTAAGGTCTTCCAAATCCTTAATTAATTTTCTAGCTGAATCATGATAGAGTTCAATTGTTAGGGTTTTCATTGCAAGTCTATTAAATGATGTGTAAAATTTGTGGAGTTTTCTTTAGGATATTTTTCACTATTTCACTACATACATCACTTGTTTCACTGCCTTAACTGTGCGCGCCACATTGGGCAACGCTGCTTCAATTAAAGTGGGTGCATAGGGCAATGGAACATCTGCCGAAGTTACTCTCAAAATAGGAGCATCCAAATAATCGAATGCATCTCTTTGTACCTTAAAAGTAATTTCAGAAGAGATGGAAGCCAATGGCCATGCTTCTTCTACAATTACTAAGCGATTGGTTTTTTTTACGCTTTTTATAACGGTTGCATAATCAATTGGTCGTACCGTGCGTAAATCAATTACTTCAGCTTGTATGCCTTCTTTTGCCAATTCATCAGCCGCAGCTAAAGCCACTTTCATAATTTTTCCGAAAGAAACAATTGTAACATCTTTTCCCTCTCGTTTAATATCGGCCACTCCAATAGGAATAATATATTCTCCTTCCGGAACTTCACCTTTATCACCATACATTTGCTCGCTTTCCATAAAAATAACCGGGTCATTATCACGAATGGATGCTTTTAGCAAACCTTTGGCATCAGCCGGATTGGAAGGTACAACTACTTTTAATCCAGGGCAGTTCGCATACCAGTTTTCGAAAGCTTGAGAATGCTGTGAACTCAACATCCCGGCAGAACCGGTTGGGCCACGAAAAACAATTGGAACGGTAAATTGACCGCCACTCATGCTCATCATTTTAGCAGCAGAGTTAATTACCTGATCAATGGCAACCAAGGAAAAATTAAAGGTCATAAACTCCACAATCGGACGCAAGCCATTCATGGCAGCTCCAACTGCAATTCCTGCAAATCCAAGTTCTGCAATGGGGGTATCAATAACGCGTTTGGCGCCAAATTCGGCCAACATCCCTTGGCTAACCTTGTAAGCACCGTTGTATTCGGCAACTTCTTCGCCCATCAAGAATATCTTTTCATCTCTGCGCATTTCCTCATTCATCGCCTCGCGCAATGCTTCACGGAATTGTAATGTTTTCATAGTTTAGTAAAAAATTAGGATAACAAAAGTAGCTTATTTTTTGATTTTATAAAGTCTTAATAAGTAAAGCGCTTAAGCCTCCCTTTGGGGCTATTCTCTTGGGCTTTGCTGATAAATTCCTTTTGTTGAAAAATAATTAGGCTGTAATTAGAATATCTTTCTTAATCCCTCTTTTTTATTTAAGTTTGCAATCAGTATAACAAACGATAGACAACGGTATGAAAATCCTAGTATGCATTAGCAAAGCTCCCGACACCACCACTAAAATTTCCTTCAAAGAAAACGATACTAAATTTAATGAAGACAATGTGCAATACATTGTGAATCCTTATGACGAGTGGTATGCCTTAGTGCGCGCATTGGAACTAAAGGAAACGATTGGTGGGAATGTTACCATTATTAATGTTGGAGCTGCTGATAATGACGCAGTAATTAGAAAAGCGCTTGCAATTGGTGCCGATGATGCAGTAAGGATTGATGCTGAACCAACCGACGCTTTTGTAGTGGCCGAACAAATTGCAAATTATGCCAAAACCGGCAATTTCGATTTGATTATGGCGGGTAAAGAAACCATTAATTACAACGGCGCCTCCATTGGTGCTATGATTGCAGAATTATTGAACCTGCCTTATATTTCATTGGCAACTAAATTAGATATGAATGGCGCAGTAGCAACCATAGAGCACGATATTGACGGTGGAACTGAAGTGTTGGAATGCAGCACTCCATTTGTGCTCAGCGCAAACAAAGGGATGGCCGAAGCAAGAATTCCTAATATGCGCGGTATTATGGCAGCACGCACTAAACCTTTAACCGTTGTTCCGGCTTCGGGTACTCAAGCACTTACTTCCATTAAGGGTTATACGCTTGCAGCCGGTAAAGTGGATTGCAAATACGTGAGCGCAGATACTCCTGAACAATTGGTTGAATTGCTCCACAGTGATGCAAAAGTTATTTAAGTCAAAAGACGCTAAGAAAAAAGTATAAAAATAGCGCTCCGAAAACAGCGCAGTTAATTTCAAAAAATATGTCAGTACTCGTAATCGCTGAGATTTCAAAAGGAAAGGTAAAAAAGGCTTCATTGGAAGCAAGTAATTATGCAGCCAAGATTGCAGCTCAGTTGAATACCGGTGTGACTGCTGTTTTTGTTGGTAATGCAGAAGATTCACTATTGGCTGAATTAGGTAAGGCAGGAGCCACCAAAGTGCTCCAAATTAAAAACGACAAGTTGGCCAATTACGATTCGCAATTGATGACGATGGCATTGGAGCAAGCCGCCGCCGCCGAACAAGCGGATGTTATTGTGTTTTCTCACGACTTTACTTCGAAAGCAATTGCACCCCGATTGGCTGCTCGCTTGAAAGGCGGATTTGTTCCCGCTGCAGTGGATTATCCGCAAATTGATGGGGCAAATTTTTCGGTTAAAAAAAATGTATTTTCAGGAAAGGCTGTTGCCGAATATGTGATACATGCTACTAAAAAAGTAATTGCCTTACTACCCAATTCTTTCCCGGTTGTTTTGGGTGAGGGAACAGCTGAGGTTGTTGATTTTGCAGTTAACCTGGATGGTGTTGAGTCGAGAATAAAGGTGAAAGAAGTTAAGAAAGAAAGCAATGAACTCTCTCTTCCTGAAGCAGAGTTAGTAGTTTCGGCAGGCCGTGGAATGAAAGGACCGGAGAATTGGGGAATTGTAGAAGACCTTGCAAAAGCATTAGGTGCTGCAACTGCCTGTTCGCGTCCGGTAAGTGATATCGGTTGGCGCCCACACCACGAACACGTAGGACAAACCGGAATTGCCATTCGACCTAATTTGTACATTGCTATAGGTATTTCAGGAGCCATACAGCATTTGGCAGGGGTGAATGGAAGCAAAACAATTGTAGTAATTAACAAGGATCCTGAAGCGCCCTTCTTTAAAGCTGCAGATTATGGCATTATTGGCGATGCATTTGAGGTTGTGCCAAAGTTAACAGCAGCAATTAAGCAATTCAAAGCAAATCAACATTAATACTAAAATTTCAGTGAAGCGGGTAACCGCTTTTTCTGTTTTTGCAAAAGAAAAATATGCGAAAAATTAAACTCGAAATTTTAAGTTTATCCTATAGCCAAACTCACTCGAGTTCCTTTACTTTAGTGTTGATTGAACCCAAAAAAAATAAAAAACTACCTATAATTATTGGCAGCGCCGAAGCACAATCCATTGCCATGCAGTTGGAAAAAATGGTTTCACCTCGCCCATTAAGCCACGATATCATTAAGTCGTTTGCTGATAAATTTGCAATTAGCGTTACCGAGATAATTATTTATAATTTAATTGAAGGGGTTTTCTTTTCAAAAATTATTTGCAATAATGGTGGACAAGAAGAGGAAATTGACTCTCGCACCTCAGATGCAGTTGCAATTGCATTGCGCTTTAATTGCCCCATATATACCTACGATTTTATTTTAAGCACTGCCGGCATTCTGTTGGAAGACGATGTGTTGGAAGATTTACAAAAGGATGAATCTGCAGAAGAAAGCATCGAGTCAAAAGATCCTCAAACAGAATATGCATCCTATACTTCAGATGAGCTAAAGCATCAATTAAGTAAAGCCATTGAAGAAGAAGATTACGAACGCGCTACCCATTTGCGCGATGAAATAGCAAAACGTAAAAACACCTAACCAATCAAACATATATGGAAAGATTTACAGGCTTACTAGGAGTAGTATTGATTTTCGGAATCGCTTTTTTGTTTTCAAATAATCGAAAAGCAATAAATTATCGTTTGGTAATTAGTGGTATCTCACTTCAAATCGTGATTGCTATCTTAATTTTGAAAATACCCCCGGTAACGCGCTTTTTCCAAACCTTAGGAAAGGGAATGCAAAAAATTGAACAGTTTGCTAAGGAAGGCGCCAATTTTGTGTATGGCGGAATTGGCACCATTGGCTTTGATGGAAGTGTAAATAATTATGCCACTCCACACACCTTTGTTTTTGCCTTTAACATTACCGCTACCATTATTTTAGTGTGTGTATTGGTTGCCATTTTTTATTATGCCGGTATTATGCAGCGCATTGTTTCGGTAATCGCAAAAGCCATGAATTTTATTATGCGTGTGAGTGGCGCCGAAGCGCTAAGCAATGTAGCAAGTGCATTTGTGGGGCAGGTAGAAGCACAAGTTATGATTCGACCATATTTATCTAGCATGACTAAGAGCGAATTATTGGCCAGCATGAGTGGAAGCTTAGCTTGTATTGCAGGCGGAATTTTAATTGTGTATGCGGCCATGGGAGCTAAAGCGGAGTATTTAATTGCTGCAAGTTTAATGGCTGCTCCCGGCGCATTGGTTATCTCCAAAATTGTGTATCCCGAAACCGAAGAGTC
The DNA here is from genome assembly GCA_016721765.1 of Bacteroidota bacterium. Lineage (NCBI taxonomy): Bacteria > Pseudomonadati > Bacteroidota > Bacteroidota bacterium. Next base: position 357,112 of record JADKHO010000001.1, on the reverse strand, counting down.
CCAAACCATGGGCAATGTGAAACTGGAAGTGAAAAGCGAATACAGCAATTTAATTGATGCCATCAGTCACGGTGCTGCCGAAGGATTTAAAATTTCAATGAATGTTATTGCCATGCTGATTGGATTTATTGCTTTAATTGCGATGGTAAACTGGATGCTCGGACACATTTATACTGGATTAACATTGGATTTTATTTTCGGAAAACTGTTTTATCCCTTAGCCTGGTGCATGGGAATTCCTGCAAGCGATGTGAGCAATGCCGCTACCTTATTAGGACAAAAAATCACGGTTAACGAATTTGTTGCTTTTAAAAATTTAACCAGTCAGGCTGTACCAATATTAACCGAGAAGGGAACACTCATTATCAGTATTGCAATTTGTGGTTTTGCAAACTTCAGTAGTGTGGGAATGCAAATTGGCGGAATTGGAGCTTTGGCACCGGAACGTAGAGCTGATTTGGCAAAGCTTGGTATGAGAGCGCTGCTTTGTGGTACCCTTGCATCTTATTTATCGGCTACTATTGCCGGTATTTTGATGGGATAATTTTTCATTACCTTTCACAATGTATCGTTTAGACAGAAACAGTTTTAAAATACAATCCTTTAGGGAAGCTGACAACACTAAGGAATATTGGCTAAAAAAAACACCGGCGCAGCGTTGGGCAGCTGGCTGGTATTTATCGGCATCTGCTTTTAATATAGATTACAAAAATCCTCCTCCGCTCGATAAAACGCTATTTTCAATGCGAAAGAATGGCTGAAATATAGCATAAGTAAAGGATAATTTACAGGAAATAGCTTGAATAAGGTTTTTCTGCAAATCAAGTTTTTAATCCAAAGTTTTTTTGTGAATAAAATCCCCACAAATAAATCCCATTATTTAGGGTTTAAACACCTCGCATAACTATTTTTGTACAACAATATTTCTCAATGAAACAATACCACGATTTAATGCGCTATGTGCTCGATAATGGAGCAAGCAAAACCGATCGAACCGGAACCGGAACCATCAGTGTATTTGGCTATCAGATGCGTTATGATTTACAACAAGGCTTTCCTTTACTTACTACCAAAAAGCTCCATTTAAAATCAATTCTTCATGAGTTACTTTGGTTTTTGAAAGGGGATACCAATATCAACTACCTGAAAGAGAATGGCGTTAAAATTTGGGACGAATGGGCTGATGCCAATGGGAATTTAGGTCCTGTTTATGGCTCTCAATGGCGCAGCTGGCCTACTGCTGATGGCAAGCACATCGATCAAATTAGTCAAGTCATTCAGCAATTAAAAAATACACCCGATAGCCGCCGCATGATTGTGAGTGCATGGAATGTAGGCGAAATCGAACACATGAAATTGCCCCCCTGCCATGCCTTTTTTCAGTTTTATGTAGCCGATGGAAAACTCAGTTGCCAACTGTATCAGCGCAGTGCTGATATTTTTTTAGGCGTACCTTTTAACATTGCTTCTTATGCTATTTTATCACAAATGATTGCGCAAGTGTGCAACTTACAACTGGGCGATTTTATTCATACTTTGGGTGATGCGCACCTTTATTCCAATCATATTGAGCAAGCTAAACTACAGTTGAGCCGTGAATTTCGTGCATTGCCCACACTCAAAATAAATCCGGAGGTAAAAGATATTTTTGATTTTAAGTTCGAAGATTTTTCACTCGAAAATTACGATCCGCATCCTCATATTAAGGCAGCTGTTGCCGTATAATAATCTGATTTTGAGTGTATGAATCAAACACGTATTTCCATAATTGTTGCAGCATCCGAAAACAATGTAATTGGAAAGAACAACGATTTAATTTGGCATTTACCGGCCGATATGAAGTATTTTAAAGATACAACAATCGGGCATTGCGTTATTATGGGTCGAAAAAATTACGATTCTATTCCCTTAAAATTTCGCCCGCTTAAAAACCGAACAAATATTATTATCACCCGTCAAAGCGATTTTAAAGCCGAAGGATGTGTGGTCGTAAATTCAATTGAAGCAGCCATTCAGAAGGGAAGAGCGTTAAACGATACGGAGCTATTTATTATTGGTGGTGCGCAAATTTATGCCCAAAGTTTACATTTAGCTGATCGTATTTACCTTACCCGTGTGCACCACAAATTTGAAGGGGATGCTTATTTCCCTGCATTAGATTTAGCGCAATATAAATTGATAAGCAGCCGCGATACCCCGCCGGATGTGAAGAATGAATATGCACTCAGCTATTTAGTGTACGATAAAATTTAAATCCGAGCAGGTTTTTTAGCGCCCTTTTTTCATCAGGTCCTGAAAAACCTGTTCGATATTATCACTTGGTTTTTTGGCCGGTGAAAACAGCAAATCACCATCCCTATCAATCAAATAATAGCTTGGAATTGCCTTTAGATTGTAAAGTTCACGAATAGTTTCGTCGGCACCTGCAAACAAAAATACAGTAGTTAAGTTTTTGTTTTTATCGAGATAGGACTTCATGCTGTTAATATTTTTATCGATAGAGATGCTTACAAAAACAATGTCATTGCCGTATTTTTCTTTTAATGATTTGCTTTAATTTCATTTCCTGCAAGCAAGGTAAGCACCAAGTAGCCCAAAAATCAAGATAAACGTATTTTCCTTTAAAATCAGCAAGTTTCACAAGTTTTTTTGAAACATCAGGCAATTCAAATGCGGGAGCCTTGCTTCCTACCACCATTTTTGTGAGGATGGAAATTGTGTTGTGCGCAATTTTTTTGTTGTCGATCCCTTTTCCATTTCGCTCAATAAAAGATAAGAGCGATAACACATTTTGTTTATTGATTTTGGGTTGGTAATAAAACTCATTCAAGCCTTTCAGTAAAAGCAATTCGCGCAGCGTGTCGTTTTTAAAGAGGGTATCAGCCCTCAAAATATCCGCCATTACAGCGCTGTAATTTCGCTTGGTGGAAATATTATTTTCTATACCAGTTCCTTTACTCGTGCCAGCCAATTGTTCCAGGTGTTTCGTAAAGGTTTGATTAAAAAACTGCATAAATTCTAAACTGCGATATTCAATCGTACTAGAAAAATAGGAGTTAAAAATATACCGTTCATTGTATCCACCGGCTGCTTCCAGTGTGGCTAATTTGTATTTGATGTAATTTTTAAAATAGGTGTTGGTGGAAAATGCAAATCGTTTTTGCATGGTCAACTTAAATTTCTCTGCTTCTTTTTTAATGGCTTTTCGTGCCAGTAGTGCCAAGTTTTTTTGATAAAAATTGTCTAAGTAATTTTCAAATTTGTAAATCAGTGTATTTAATTCAAGCGAGTCGGCACTGTTTATTTTTATGGGGACATAGGCTTCTACGCCAACGGTAGCCACTTCTTGAGCAGCTGCCTTAGGAATGGAAACAAAATAATTTTTACCCGGTTCCACATAAAAGCTACTGCGCGAAGTTTCGGTTTTTAAAAACACAAACTGGGTAAAACTAAGGGGTAAGAATAACTTGAAATTTCCGGCAGAATCAATTTCTGTTTTAGCAACGAGGGTTTCTTTTAAGCTAAGAAAATCATCATATACAAACACCCGCAATGTTTGATTTGCATAGCTTTTAGCCTTTCCGGTAAGGAGCGATTTTTGGGCAAATACGAAGTATGGAACTAAGAATGCAATAAAAAATAAAAGCCTTCTGTAATTCGAAATCATTTTTTGAGTTTCACATTTTTAGGCAAAAACTGTGCAGCATTTCCTTTGTAACGCAATACATCTCGCACTACAGTGGAGCTAATGGCTGATAATTCAGGTGCTGTTAAAATGAAAACAGTTTCGATGTCAGGATCTAACGATGAATTCATTTGCGCAATGTTCGTTTCATATTCAAAGTCTGCATTGCTGCGCAAGCCCCTGAGTATAAAATTTGCGTTCATCTTTTTGCAAAATTCGATGGTAAGTCCTTCGTAACTTTCGATGCGTATGTTTTTATGCGCTTTAAAGGTATCTGATACCATTTTTTTGCGTTGCTCCAAGTCAAAAAAGCTTTGCTTATTGGTATTTGTTCCAATGGCCACAATAATCTCATCAAAGAGCTTTAAACCTCTTTTTACAATTGCTTCATGCCCTTTGGTAATGGGGTCGAAGGAACCAGGAAATAAGGCTATTTTTTTCATGCCGCTGGAGATTCTTTTAATTCAAAAATACTAAAATTCACATTCCCATAGCTGCGCTTTTCTACAAAATACGGAAGCTTGCTCAAGTTTGTTTTCACACCGTGCTCAATGATTAATATACCGCCGGTTTGAAGCAATTGTTTTTCAAAAACCATTTTATGAATCTTGTCGATTTGTGGCAACTCATAAGGGGGATCAGCAAATATCAAATCGAATTTAATTTTACAAATTTTTAAAAATAAAAACACATCGTTGCGCACCACCTTGCAATTGCTAAAATTAAAAGCAGCTATGGTTTTTTTTATAAATTCATAGCACTTAAAATCCACTTCTACGCAAGTTAGCGACTTTGCTCCGCGCGATGCAAATTCATAGCTGATGTTGCCGGTTCCACAAAATAAATCAAGAATATCCAATTCATCGTAATCTTTATCCAGCCGCGACTGCAAAATATTAAACAAACCTTCTTTGGCAAAATCGGTGGTAGGTCGAGTGGGTAAATTGTTGGGAGCAATAATGCTCCGGCCTTTATGGGTTCCGCTAATTATACGCAAAGTGCTTGGCTAAAAAGATTAAAATAAAAATGGGAGGGTGTGTTATCAAAAACGTAACTGTAACTAAAAGCATCGGGGCGTTTACCAAATTTAATATGACGCACATATTTTGTGAGAATGCTGAATATGGCCGAATGTTTTTCAACTTCACCTAGTAATTGTAATTCAATCACTTCGGGATTAATTTTTAATTGTTCGCACACAAACAGCAAGTAATATAAAAAATCTTCAGAGGTTTGATAGCTGAATATGTTGGCAAAAATTAATTTTTTTTCTTCAATAACAATCAACTCAAAGTGCCCTTGTTGCAAATGAATTATTACATTCTTACCGCTCACATTTTTAAATGATGAACTGAGTATCTCCAGCAATGGACTAAGCACATGAAAAAGTTTAGCTCCAGGAAATAATTCAAGTAAAGCAATCACCAAGTTTTTGTCGAGCGCATACACACATTGGGTATCGAAACTCTTTATATTATCAGTTAAAATGCTTTCTGTCTCCAGCAAAGGAGTATTAAACGCTAAGTATTTATCGGTTAAATCCGCTTCATACAAGGCAATTGGAATAAGGGTAAATTTTGGCGTAAAGAAGCTAATCGATATGGATTTAAAGTGCTTGGTTTGATAACTGCTTTGATAGATTATGCTTTTAATTTCTGCAAGTAAGTGTTCTCCTGCCAGGCTTTTTTGGAAACTGTAATTTTCAAAAAGCAGGTATTTGTTCCGCTCCCAATCGAGCACTGCAAAGCACAGCCCTGTTGGCGAAATCTCCAAGGCCAAGTGATACTGCGAAACCGCTTGTGCATCAAAAGATTCGTCTTTTAAAGCGCTTATTGGTTTATAGTTTTGTGCTGAAGTTTCCATATTCGATTCTTTGCAAAACTACAATTTTATAATTGTTACCTGAATCCTCATTTAGGCATTTTACATGCAAGCGAATTTAGTAGCTTTGTACGCATGCAGCCATTCTTGAGAGAAAATATACTAATTTCCTTGAATTCTATCCGCAGTCAACTGCTGCGAACAGTGCTCACTGTGTTAATTATTGCCATTGGTATTACTGCTTTGGTAGGAATTCTTACCGCTATCGATGCTATCAAGCAAAGCATAAATGAAGATTTTACGGTGATGGGTGCGAACACATTTTCAATTCGTAACCGTGAGTCCTCGCTGCATATAGGCATGGGTGGTAAAAAACCAAAGCGCTATCGCATTATTACTTATGCTGAGGCTATGCGTTTCAAATCCTTGTTTCGCTTTCCTTCCATCACATCTGTATCTTGTTTTGCATCACCTACAGCAACTTTAAAATATGAATCTCAAAAAACCAATCCCAATATTGCTGTGTTTGGTTCGGATGAGAATTACCTCACTACTTCAGGTTTTGAAATTGAAAAGGGGCGTAATTTTTCGGAAGACGAGGTAAAATCGAGCGCGCATGTGGTTATCTTGGGAAGTAACAATGCCTCTAAATTATTTAAATCAAAAACCGACCCCATCAATAAAATTATTTCGGTGGGCAGCAACAAGTATAAGGTGGTGGGGGTGATGAAAGAGAAAGGTTCGAGCATGCGTTTTTCGAACGATAAGATTGCGATAATTCCTATTGGAAGTGCGCGTCAATACTACATCAGGCCGGATATGTCGTTTGTGATAAATGTGCTCTCCACCAATCCGCAAGCCATGGAAGTGGCAGTAGGGGAGGCAACTGGTTTATTTCGCAACATACGTAAGGTGCATTTGGGCGATGAATCGAATTTTGAAATTCAAAAAAGCGATGGTTTAGCCACCAAATTAATTGAGAACATCAGCTATGTTACAGTAGCCGCAACAGTAATTGGCTTTATTACTTTGTTAGGTGCTGCCATTGGTTTAATGAACATTATGTTGGTTTCAGTAACAGAAAGAACACGCGAAATTGGGATTCGGAAATCCATGGGTGCCACAAAATCGATTATTAAAAACCAATTTTTAATTGAAGCAATTGTGATTTGTCAGATGGGCGGACTCTTAGGAATAATCTTAGGAATTGGCATCGGCAATTTGATGTCCTTGGTGATAGGCTCCGGATTTATTGTGCCTTGGCTGTGGATATTGACCGGTATTGTGATTTGCTTTATTGTAGGTTTAATAGCAGGACTTTATCCGGCCATAAAAGCCTCCAACCTCGACCCGATAGAAGCTTTGCGCTTTGAATAAAAAAGGGGAAATTCATTTCTTTTATACAAAGTCAAGTCTATGTTAACTATGTTCCTATGTGTTTCAAAAAAAAATCTCATAAAAAACACATAGTCACATAGTCACATAGTGCAATCCTATCTGAATCTATGTTAACTATGTTCCTATGTGTTTAAAATTAGACACGCTATTTGCGTAGAGCTTAATCTTTAAAAAGGTAAATCGTCTTCTTCAGTAGGTGCCGGAACAGGTTCAGGCATTTGTGTGGAGGAATGCGAAGGAGCAGCTTGTTGTGGAGCAGCTGCAGGAGCAGCACCAACTGCTTCAATTTTCCAAGCTTCTAGGGAATTAAAATACTTGGTTTCGTTTTGCGGACTCACCCATTCGCGGCCACGCAAATTAAAAAATACTTTTATCTCAGACCCTTCTTTAAATGGCTCCAGCAAAGCACAACGATCTTGCGTAAGTTGAAAACTAATGTACTGTGGATATTGAGTACTGTTCTCCGTAAGAACGAAATCGCGTTTTTTAAATTTGTCGGAAACCTGCTGGTCGTTTCCTTTCATTTTGAGTGTTCCTGTGATGTTAAACATGCTACTTGTTTTTAAATTAATAGTGAATAAAAGTTAAGTTCTTTACCTGTTTTCTAAGTCAATCCAAATCAAAAAAATCAAAAAATCATCCCATCCAAAACATCAACTTATCGGCTAATCTGCTAATCAACGAATCAATAAATCAAATAAGCAATATTTTCCAAGCCTCCGCCACATTTCCTTCATCCAGTAAATGCTTAGCGATGATGTGCTGGTTGGCTGCAAAATAATCCATTTGAATGTTTAAGTGACTCAACAAATGCGCAAATTGTTCGGAATTTTTATATGCATCCACTTCCTCCGCAGAAGGCATTTTTTCGCAATTGCCCAATTGGCCTAGGTTGTTACCCGTAAGCACTTTGCTGTGGCGAATTGTTGCCGGTATTTGATCTACGCCAATGCCAATGGTAGTGAGCGGTTTTGCCACTTCAAACAAGGCATCGCCCGAAGCGCGGCAATACAAATCCCCGCCAAGGCGTGCTACCAAATCAATTTTATTTTGGTCGATGGTACCCTTTTCGTTGAGCACCGATTCATCGATATGCATCAACACAATACGGCATATCACCAAGTTTCCGGCACCTCCTTGATCACCCAATTCCACTACTTCCTCCACCACACATTCCATTTGCACCGGTGATTCTTTTACCCGAAACGGTTTAACAATTTGAGAAGCTATAGGAGTAAATCCGGCCTTTGTAAATTCATTAATTCCTTTTGGATATTCCGTGCTGGCAAGGGAAGCTTGTTGCACCATATCGTAGTTTACAACATTAATAACTACTTCCTTTACTTCCTTCACATTTTCGTAAGTATGTTTGGTAGTATTATCACGTCCTCTTCGTGCCGGCGAAAAAATGGCGATGGGTGGATTCGCACTGAACACATTAAAAAAACTAAAGGGACTTAAATTCGGATTTCCGGCTGCATCAATTGTACTTGCAAAGCAGATGGGACGCGGCGCAACGGCTGATAAAAGAAAGTTGTGAATGCGAGGAACCGAGACTTCCAGCGGGTTGATTGTAAGCATAAGATATTTTGTGTAAAAGTAGCAATAATTTTTGGAGGAGGAGGGTGAATTATGGATGAATTGTGAGCAATTTTGCGGTGTTTTATTTTGATTAAAGGCCGAATAAATTTCTAAGGACAAGCCGAAAAATAGGACTATTATGAAAATTAAATTACATTTGCACCTCCAATTTACAAAAGCTGCGGATGTGGCGTAATTGGCAGCCGCGCCAGACTTAGGATCTGGTGCCGTGAGGCGTGGGGGTTCGAGTCCCTTCATCCGCACAAAAAAAATCCCCAAACAGTTGATTTTACTGGATTGGGGATTTTTTATTTTGCCAATTTCCCCACATTGTAAGAAATTATTATCCCGTAACTCGTCCGCGTTTGCAACGCGGATGCATTGAAGTATGCGTTTGTAACGCATAACTACTTAATATCTTACAATTTCCGTCTACCCATTAACAATCAAGTAATCTCGTGTAAAACTAATAATATAAACCTCAGCATACTGCACAATCATTGCCTCTGTATTGTTTTCATGAACATAATTAGTTAAATTCTAAATCAGCGTGCAAAAAACCTATTTAGCGATTATGCTTTTTTTTGATAAGAAATATATCTTTACAACATTAACCCTTAAACACCAATTAATTATGAAACAAAAATTACTCTTAGCATTTTTTATTGTCTTAGTACGTAGCAACTTATTTGCCTGTAGCACCGGAACATTATATTCTGCAACTATATATTCCGGGCCAGGAATCGGAGGTCCCTTAATTGTTACAAATGGAACTTCAACGTGTATCCATTCCGATCAGCTTTTTAAGATGTACTCAAGTGGGGGCGTTTTTTATCAGGTGAATTCTACCATAGCAACTGATTATATTACAGTAACCGATGACAATGGTTTTTCAATCGCAGATGGAACACAGCCACTAATTTTTCAAACTAATACACTTACAACGGTTAGAATTTATATCCACTCAAGCAATCAGTGTCTTTACGACAATATTTGTAGAGGCATATCTGTTTCAAGACCGGCCGTTGTGCCGAGTTTAAATACCTACCCAAGTGTAACTCAAATTACTGCTACTACTGCCACCAGTGGCGGATTAATCACCAACAATGGTTCTGCCACACCATCGCAATTTGGGGTATGCTATTCCATTACCCCTAATCCTACACTTAGCAATTTTGCTACTTTGGGTACCAGCACCGGTTCAGGGTATTTTACTTCTAATATGACTGGACTTAGTCCCAATACAACCTATTACCTAAAAGCATTTGCAACTAGTACTGCAGGCACAGGTTATGGTTCTCAGGTTGTATTTACAACGCCACCTGTGGGTTGTTATGGTAGTACTCAAAGCCCTGCATCTACGGTGTATAGTTCAAGTACTGCGGGGCAAACCACTATTATTGGAGCTTGTCAATATGCTGGAACCTACGCAAAAGTTGATTTTTATCCCGGGAATTATACCCTTACTTCCAGTATTGCTGCCGACTTTTTTACACTAACCGATTTGAACAATGTGGTCATTACAAAAGGAGTGCAACCCTTGAATTTCTCTATCACAAATGGCGCTGTGCTGCGCGTGCACCTGTTAAAAGATTCAGTTTGTGGAACCCAGAATACATGCAGGTATGTTTCCTTTACCCGAAATACAGCTACATCATCACCGGGATTAATAACAACTTCGGTTTCAGCCATTACTTTTTCATCAGCAACAGCAGGCGGCTACATTAGCAATGCCGGTGCATCAGCTGTTAGTGCAAGAGGGCTGTGTTATTCCACCAGTCCTAATCCAACTACTGCCGGTTCTACCATTGCTTCTGGTTCAGGTGTTGGTGCCTTTTCAGTTAGTTTAGCAGGACTCAATGGTGCAACAAAGTATTACATCCGAGCTTATGCAACTAATTCGGTTGGCACCAATTATGGGCAAGAAGTGTCTTTTACCACAGCAACAGCAGTTTTGGCTACTGTATCAACGGCAGCGGTTACAGCGATAACGGATACTACCGCTCATTCCGGTGGCAGTGCTATGGCTGCCGGTTCTTCACCCGTTACAGCAAAGGGGGTATGTTATGCCACCACTAGTAATCCAACAATCGCCAATTCGGTTATTACCTCTGGTACAGGATTAGGAGCGTTTACGAGCACATTAACAGGCTTATTACCCGGAACTACCTATCATGTGCGCGCTTTCGCAACTTCTGCAGTCGGCACAGCTTATGGCATTGATCGTGTTTTTACAACTACTGCACCTATTTTGGCATCCATAACAACAGCAACTGTAACTTCTATTACCGATGTAACGGCGACTAGTGGAGGAGAAGTAACCAGTATAGGAGGTTCAGCGGTGAGTTCTCGGGGCATTTGTTTTGCATTAACGCCCAATCCAACCCTAGCCAATAGCATTGTTTCAGGCGGAAGTGGTGCTGGAACTTTTACCAGTAATTTAATTGGTTTATTGCCGAGCACTACTTATTACGTTAGAGCCTATGCAACAAACAACACCGGAACCGCTTATGGCAATGAAGTAGTGTTTACCACCAATGCTCCAAATGCGATAACAGAATTAAATGAGCAACTGATTTATTCCTGCTTTCCCAATCCATTCAATGAAGCGTTAATTATTCAGTTAAAACCCGGAACAAAGGCTTTAAAAATGAACATCCTAAATACATTAGGAGAAAGTGTTTATTCCGAAGTTTTAAATCGGGAACAAAATGTTGTGAATTTGCAAGCGCTGCCTAAAGGCATTTATTTTATTGCTGTGGAAGGGCAAGCAGGAAGAAAGCTGTATAAAAACTGAAGCTAAAACTTGAAGTTTTAACAATGCTATTGTTACGATTGATGCGTTCATTATAATTCTTAAAATCCGCTTTTGGGTTAAGAAGAATAGCTTGAGCAAAAGAACGATTCTTTCAAGTGATTTGTTTTTGAGAAATGCGTTTGAATTTTTTAGCCACTAAGATCACAATGAAATACGCTAAGATCACGAAGGCAAAAATTTAATTTAAAAGAGCGTGTAAATTGTTTTCGGCTTAACGCTGTATTTTATTTTGAGCTTTCGCAATGTGGTCGGTCAGCCGAAAATAGTACAATAAAGAAAAAAATCCTTACCGAAATTTATATTGCAATATTTTATTCCAGAAACTTTCTTCGAACTTCAAAGCTTATTTACCTTCATTCCTCCTCAAATAAGAATGCGCAAAGCCGCTGTTATGCGGCGTTGCGAGTGCACAGCTTTATCGCGTTTAGTTCTGCCTTCTTCTGATCTTTTTCTTCTTCAATGTCAAAATCGTCTTGAAGTCCAAGCCAGAATTTTGCAGAATTTCCAAAATATTTAGAAAGTCTAAGCGCTGTGTCCGCAGTAATTCTTCTGTTTCCTTTTATGATTGCAGAAACGCGAGTCTGTGGAATTCCGATGTCTAAGGAGAGTCTATAAGCGCTAATTTCAAGAGGCATTAAAAACTCTTCTTTAAGAATTTCTCCAGGGTGAATGTTTTTTAGCTTTTTCATTTCATTTGTCATTTAGTGATAATCAATAATTTCTACTTCGTCAGCGTTACCATTATTCCATTTAAAAATTATTCGCCATTGATTATTAATACGGATAGAGTAGAAGTCTTTATAATTTCCTTTTAGCTTTTCAAGTCTGTTGGAAGGAGGTATTAGCAAATCGTTAAGGTCTTGAGAATTGTTAAGCATTCTTAGTTTACGTCTAGCAATTTCTTGAATCTCTGTCGACAATCTTTTCACTCGTTCACCTTCCCAAATTTTCTTTGAGTCTTTGTCTCCAAAAGTAATAATCATGCGCTCTTTTATATACTTACGTCAAAAGTAAGTAAAGTTCAAATGAAAGCCAAATTTCAGGAAAGGAATTCAATCGGTATACGAAATTAGAACAAAGCTGTATAATGTCAGGATTGCAGCTAAGATGGTATTCCATTAAGCAAATAGGCTAACTTTTTTTTGTGTTTAATTAAAATTAATTCCTTCATCGACTGCAATATAGTCGCGCTATTGATTGCAATACAATCATTGGATTGTAAGAATCACTGCAAATTTGTACTATTGTTATCGGCTTATCTTTGAGTCTTAAGTACACTTGTTTTTCTAAAAGTAGCTTGCCTGAAAAAATAAACGATAAAAAGATTTACTCCCTTTTGGAGGTGAGCCAAAGCATACAAAAAACGCTTAAGGAGCGCTATACCTCTGCCTTTTGGGTAAAGGCCGAAATGAATAAACTGAATTTTTACAAACAATCGGGTCACTGTTACCCGGAGTTGGTGGAGAAGCAGGATGGAAAAGTGATTGCACAAGTTAAAGCCATTTTGTGGCGAGACGATTTTCAGCATGCCAACAACAATTTTTTAGCTGTTTTGAAGGAACCTTTAAAAGATGGAATAAAAATTTTGTTCCTCGCAAAAATCACCTTCGATCCGGCACATGGATTGTCTCTATTGATTAGTGACATTGATCCCAGTTTCACATTGGGCGACCTGGAGCGGGAAAAACAAGAAACCATTCTTAAATTAAAAGAAGAAGGAATTTACAATTTAAATAAATCGCTTCCGCTTCCATTGCTCCCACAGCGTATTGCAATTATTTCGGTGGAGAGTAGTAAGGGTTATGCAGATTTTATGCGGGTAATCGAAAACAATGAATGGAATTACAAATTCTTTCATTTACTCTTTCCTTCCCTTTTGCAGGGAGATAAAGCAGTAGCCGGCATTATTGCTCAATTAAAAAGAATTAAAAAGGTGAAAGCACATTTTGATGTGGTAGCTATAATACGTGGTGGAGGCGGAGATGTTGGGCTTTCCTGTTACAACAGCTATGCACTCGCCAAAGAAATTGCCTTATTTCCATTGCCTGTCCTTACCGGGATTGGTCATGCTACAAATGAAACGGTAAGTGAACTCATATCGCATGCAAATGCAATCACTCCAACCAAGTTGGCCGACTACCTGCTCCAAAAATTTCATAATTTTTCGGTGCCGGTGAAGGATGCGGAACGCAAGATTAGCGATAAATCAATGCGTTTGCTGCGCGAATCGAAAACAAAATTTCAATCCGAAATAAAGCTCTTTCGCTCACGCTGCGAGAATGTGCTGAGCACCAACCGCAGCGAAATAAAGAGCGTTTCCCGAACCGTATTAAAATCAGTGCAAACTATTTTTCAAAATGAAAAGGAGAGTATCCTCGTGCAGCAAGTTGAGTTAACCCGAAATAAAAATACCTTCTATATCAATAAAAATAAGGAGCTCAGTCACCTCGAAAAAAATGTGTCGATTTTACATCCAAGTAATGTGTTAAAAAGAGGGTATAGCATAACTTTGTTAAACGGAAAAGCCATCACAAAGAGCACACAAGTAAAGGCGGGTGATGAAATCAGCACACAACTTTTAAAAGGAATTATAAAAAGTACCGTGAACCCAGACAACAAGAAAAAATCATGAGCGAAAAAATAAATTACAGCGAAGCCTTTCAGGAGCTTCAGAGAATTGTTAGCGAAATGGAAGAAGGAGAAATTTCGGTTGATGAACTTTCCGAAAAAGTGAAACGTGCTGCATTGCTTATAAAAATATGTAAAAGCAAACTCAGCAGCACCGAAGAGGATGTAAATAAGATTCTTAAGGAATTGGAAAGTGGCGATTGAATAAGGATTAAGGATTTGGGATTTTGGAAGCTTTTAGGGCGGCTTAAATGGAACGCAGATTTGTTAAGACGATTATGATAAAATATGATTTTGGAAGTGTCCTATTTAAAAGCAAGTAAGAACCTTCGTTAAAGGTATATCATCACGCTATTAGCGCATCGCTTAGCTAACAAGGATAAGAACAGGAAATAACGCTTATGGTGGCGCGTAACTCATGCTTATTTGAAAGAAGCAAAACGGCTTATTCATAAATAAGGCCTTGACCCCTCAATCAAATAGATTCAAAATTCCTTTAATAACTTGCACACTGGCCATTACCATTGATTTTACAAAATACGATCCCGCCAGCAAGGTTACGGTGAGTCCGGTAAGAAATAAGTAGTCGTTCATAGGTTTAATATTTTTTACAAAAATGAAAACCCACTACGCCAAGTTGTGTCGCTGTATTAAAATTGTTTGCTTTTCATGAAAAAATCTTTTCTACTGGAACAATCCTTAATTGTTTCTTACCAGTTTGGTAATACTGCACATGTATGTTTGCGGCAAATAAATTAGTGTGAAATGAAAAATCAAGCATCGCTCCATTATTTTTCGGAGCATCAACAAAAAATTTACACCTTAAAAAAGGTACAAAAGGAGAAAAAAAGCATTAGCTGGAGAAATTACGTGAAAGTAATTGGTAAAATTTTACTTGGTAAGTTTAAGCCTTTACGCTGATTCAGTTGCCTTAATTGGTGTAGGTTAGATACCTTACATCCCAGCATTGGTGCGAAATAACTTTACTGCAATAGCCAACAAAATTACGCCAAACACTTTTCGCACAATATTAATACCACCCGGGCCCAGCATACGCTCCAGGTATTTGGTGTTTTTTAATACCAAGTACACAAAAATCATATTAAGGCAAATGGCAACAATTATGTTGCTATCGTGATATTGCGCTTTTAGCGATAACAAGGTAGTCATAGTTCCAGCGCCCGCAATTAACGGAAAGGCAATAGGCACAATAGATGCAGTGGCCGGCACGCTATCCTTATAGAGTGTAATGCCTAAAATCATTTCGATGGCAATAAAAAAGAGTACAAATGAACCTGCAATGGCAAAAGAGCTTACATCTAAGCCAATTAACCCTAGAATTTGCTCGCCCACAAAAAGAAAAACAAGCATTATTGCTAAAGATGCCAACGAGGCTTTTTCTGCTTGAATAAATCCAATTTTGCTCCGTAAATCAATCAATACAGGAATAGAGCCAATGACATCTATCACGGCAAACAATATCATACTTACGGTAAGAATCTCTTTGTAATCAAACATGGTGTGTATTATAAATTATAACCGAATCGCTTAAGCTGTGAATCGCTGTCGCGCCAGTCTTTGTTCACTTTTACGTGCAATTCTAAAAAGACTTTTTTCTGAAAAAAATCTTCCAAGTCGTGGCGGGCTTCTGTTCCAACTTTTTTAAGTGCTTTTCCCTGATGACCTATAATAATCCCTTTTTGCGATTCGCGGGCAACCATAATTTCTGAACGAATTTTTAAAATGGTAGGCTCATCTTTAAATTCATCCACCACAACCTCCACCGAATAGGGAATTTCTTTCGAATAAAATTTCAAAATCTTTTCGCGAATAATTTCCGAAACAAAGAATTTTTCGGGCTTATCGGTAAATTGATCTTTTTCGTAATAAGCCGGCGATTCAGGCAATAAGGCAAGTATTCGATCGAAAAGATAATTCACATTAAACTTACGAAGCGCCGACATGGGAATAATTTCGGCCTTGGGGATTTCATTTTTCCAATAAGCAGTTTTTTCCTCCAATTTTTCTTGTGTGCTCAAATCCACTTTGTTTATAACCAACATAACAGGAACTGTAGCTTGTTTGATTTTCTCTAAGGTTGCCGCATCTATTTTGGTATCTTCGAATATATCGGTCACAAACAAAATAATATCTGCATCAGATAAAGCACTGCTCACAAATTTCATCATGCTTTCGTGCAATTTGTAATTTGGAGCGAGCACACCCGGGGTATCGGAATACACAATTTGAAAGTCGTCGCCACTCACAATTCCCATAATTCGGTGCCGAGTAGTTTGTGCCTTAGAGGTAATAATCGATATTTTTTCACCTACAAGCGCATTCATCAAGGTGGACTTACCCACATTGGGACAGCCAATTATGTTTACAAAACCGGATTTATGTGCCAATTGTTTTTTTATTTTGATTACAAAGAAACAAAATATATATTTGCACTCCCAAAATTTAAGCACAAAGCGCGCTAAAGTCGAGGGATAAAATTTAAAACCAGTTCTTAAAGATATATTGCGGGGTGGAGCAGTTGGTAGCTCGTTGGGCTCATAACCCAAAGGTCGTCCGTTCGAGTCGGGCCCCCGCTACTATTAAAAGCCGCTTTTATAGCGGCTTTTTTTATTTACAGTAAATTTAAAATAAGTAATCGTGCCAAATATCGTTGCCATTGTTGGTCGCCCTAATGTAGGAAAATCAACGTTTTTTAACCGCCTTACCGAAACCCGGGCAGCCATCGTTGATGAACTCAGCGGTGTAACACGCGACCGTCATTATGGAAAGTGTGAGTGGAACGGACGTGAATTCAGTATTATTGATACCGGCGGATATGTGACCGGTTCGGAAGATGTTTTTGAAGGTGAAATCCGAAAGCAAGTAAAAATTGCCATTGATGAAGCCAGCATTTTGCTTTTTATTGTGGATGTTACAACTGGTATTACCGACGACGACCGCGAAGTAGCCAACCTCTTGCGCAAAACCAAAAAGAAAGTTTTTTTGATAGCCAATAAGGTTGATAATGGCGATCGTCAAACCTGGGCTGCTGAATTTTATGGGCTTGGATTGGGCGATGTGTATTGCATTTCCTCCATCAATGGAAGTGGTACGGGCGATTTGCTCGATGACGTAGTGAAATCCTTTAAAAGTGATGAGGACGAAGAAGAATTGGATTTACCCAAATTTGCCATTGTGGGAAGACCCAATGTAGGGAAATCATCTTTGCTAAATGCCTTGGTAGGAGAGGAGCGTAACATTGTTACAAACATTGCAGGAACCACGCGCGATACCATTCACACGCGTTACCAAAGTTTTGGACATGATTTTTTATTGGTAGATACAGCAGGTGTTCGAAAAAAGGGGAAAGTACACGAGGATTTGGAATTTTATTCGGTGATGCGCTCCATCAAAGCCATTGAGAATTGTGATGTGTGCATGCTGGTATTGGATGCAAAAGAAGGAATTGAATCACAAGATTTGAATATATTTCATTTGGCAGAGCGCAACCGAAAAGGTGTTGTGATTTTGGTGAATAAGTGGGATTTAGTTGAAAAAGAGAACAACACTACAAAAACTTTTGAAGAGCGCATCCGCAAGAAGCTTATGCCGTTTAAAGATGTTCCCATTGTATTTATATCTGCCTTGAGCAAACAACGTATTTTTAAAGCGCTTGAGGTGGCAACTAAGGTATATCAAAACCGCATCCAGCGCATTAAAACCAATGTGTTGAATGAGGTGATGTTGCCCATTTTTCAGAGTAATCCGCCACCTGCGTTAAACGGACAGTACATTAAAGTTAAGTTCTGTACTCAATTGCCAACCTTGGCTCCTTCCTTTGCGTTTTTTTGCAATCAACCGCAATTAATCAAGGAGTCGTATCGCAGGTATATTGAGAATCAGTTGCGGCTAAATTTTGATTTTGAAGGAGTGCCAATACAGATTTTCTTCCGAATGAAATAAAGGCGCGGTTCACGAGTGCCTTTAATTAAACCGCACAACTATCGGTATTCGGAGCGCTACAAAACTTTTTAATACATTTGCAAAGCAATGGATTCAACACGTCAAAATAAGGTTTCACGCCTCCTGCAAAAGGAGATGGGAGAATTATTTCAACGCGAAAGCGGGAACCTATTTAACCGTGCATTTATAACAGTTACCACAGTGCGTGTAAGTGCCGATTTATCTATTGCAAAGGTTTACTTGAGCATGCTTGTGGAGAAAGATCGTGAACCCACTTTAAAATTGATTAAAACACAGAGTAAGGAAATTAGGAAACGCATTGGCGACCGCATCAAACAACAGGTGCGCATTATTCCAAATTTTGAGTTTTTTATTGATGACTCACTCGATTATGCGATGAAAATTGAATCCCTTTTAAAAAAATAATTTAGCCATTTACAGCAAGCTATGTTTTACGATCCTATTAAAAGCTCATTAGGTAAGGTTTTTAACACTACTCCCACACTTCGAATTCTTTTTTACAAATTACTTGATTTACTCCTTTTACGCAGTTGGCACATTCACAAAGAAATTCGTGAATGGAACAAAGTAAAACGCAGTTACATTTCGATTTTAGATGCAGGAATGGGCTTTGGGCAGTATTCCTACTATCTATCCGGAATTAATCCTAAGTGGGTTATTAAAGCAGTGGATGTAAAGGAAGATCAGGTGGCAGACTGCGCCAGTTTTTTTAAGAAAGTGAAACGAAACAATGTTCAGTTTAGTGTAGAAGATTTAACTGTGTTTAAACAGGAAAATACCTTTGATCTAATCCTTTCGGTGGATGTTATGGAACATATTTTAGAGGATGTTCAGGTCTTTAAAAATTTTCATGCGTCGCTAAAAAAGGGTGGAATGCTTTTAATTTCAACTCCATCAGATCAAGGCGGTTCAGATGTGCATGGCGATGGAGAAACTTCCTTTATCGAAGAGCACGTGCGTGATGGTTACAATGCAAAGGAAATTGCCGATAAATTAAAATCAGCCGGTTTCAGCAAAGCAGATGTGCGCTATTCTTACGGTACACCCGGAAAAATATCATGGAGACTAAGTATGAAGTACCCAATTACGATGCTCGGAAAAACCAAACTTTTTTATATCCTGCTTCCTTTTTATTACCTTGTAACATACCCCATTTCGTTCGTGCTTAATTTTTTCGACACCAACATGGATCATCCAACAGGCACCGGTTTGATTGTGAAAGCCTGGAAATAGTTTTTTAAATTTAACCGATGGCAGAAAAATTTTGATATGAATCTTTCGCTCTTTATTGCCAAGCGGTACCTGATTTCTAAAAAGTCGCACAACGCCATCAATATTATTACCGCTATATCTATTGGCGGAGTAACTGTAGGCACAATGGCATTGATAGTAGTGCTTTCGGTGTTTAATGGTTTCGAAAACCTGGTTGTTTCACTTTATAATTCATTTGATTCAGATATTGAAATATCGGCAAAAATTGGGAAAACCTTTATGCCTGATACTTCCTTCTATTCAAAGTTAAATGCAATTGATGGCGTTGCTTACACCACTGGAGTTATAGAAGAGAATGCCTTACTAAAATACCATAATAAGCAATACATCGCAACCATAAAGGGCATGGATGCAAGCTATTTAAAACATACTGGATTGGATACCATGCTAGCTGATGGTAAATTGATTTTGCAGCAAGACTGCACTTATTTTGCATTAGTGGGACAAGGTGTTGCCAATAAGCTTTCGCTTAACATTCATGATGTGTTAAGTCCGCTCTCGATTTACGTTCCAAAACGTGGAATAGCTGTTACTACCTTAAATCCCGAAAATGCATTTTCATCGGAAGCGATTACCTGCAGCGGAGTTTTCGCCATTCAACAGGATTTTGATTCTAAATATGTGCTAGTTCCAATTGATTTTGCAAAAAAAATATTGAATTATACACAGCAAGTTTCTGCCATCGAAATTATGATGAAGCCGGGCAGCGACAAGCAAAAAGTACAAAAGCAGATAGAACAGCTTGCAGGAAATTCCATGCAGGTAAAAAATCGTTTTCAGCAACATGAGCTTTTGTATAAAATAATGCGCTCTGAAAAATGGGCTGTTTTCTTAATTCTCGGATTTATTCTAATCATAGCAACATTCAATGTAATTGGTTCGCTCACCATGTTAATTATAGAAAAGAAAAAGGATGTGCATGTCTTAAAAAGCATGGGCGCCACACACGCATTTATTCGAAAATTGTTTATGACCGAAGGAATGATGATTTCCTTAGTAGGCGGACTCAGCGGAATTATATTTGGAACCATAATTTGTTTTTTGCAAATCCATTTTGCCTGGATAAAAATGCCGGGCGGTGGCTCCTTTGTAGTAGACGCATATCCTGTAAAAATGGAAATTTTGGATTTAGTGCTGGTGCTTCTAACCGTCCTCTTTATTGGTTTTGTTGCAGCCTGGTATCCTACTAAAAAGCTTCTGAACAAAAATCAAGTAGCTATTAATTTGTAACGCTATTTGTGAAGTTCTCTCCAAATCAGAACATTCAAACAATTGAAAAATCACGTAACATAAAAGTTAATTAATAACTAAAATTCCCAAGGGTAACAAACGGCAATTAGCTAAGTCCAACTCATCATAATGGGTGCCCTTTGGTTTTTTGGATGATTTTTACTCGTAGTGATGAAGGGCTTTGCCCTTCACCATAATAGTGCGCCCCGTTGGGGCTTTATGTGGTATTCTTGAAGGGCACTGTCCTTTCTGACCAAAACACAAAAAAATCATAAAAAAATTCTCTATCAAGCCCCATCGGGGCGCTCTATATTTGTGAAGGGCATAGCCCTTCACAACTTCATGCCCTTCCTAACCAAAACAACAAAAAAAATCATCCAAAAATACTCTATCAAGCCCCATCGGGGCGCTCTATATTTGTGAAGGGCATAGCCCTTCACAACATCATAAATAAATGAAAAATACCAACATCTAAAATGGGACAATCCTTAGTAAAAAATTATGTTCATATTGTATTTAGCACAAAGCACCGTCAACCATTTATTTCAAAAGAAATAGAAAAGGAGTTGTTTGCTTATTTAGCCGGTATGTGTATGAATCGTGAAAGTATACCAATAATAGTAGGTGGTTATCTTGACCATGTCCATATTTTATGTGCTTTATCTAAAAAAATTGCATTAATGAAATTAGTGGAGGTAGTAAAATCCCATTCATCAAAATGGATTAAGACAAAAGGAGAGGACCTTGCTAATTTTTACTGGCAAGATGGATATGCTGCTTTTTCTGTAAATCCAGGTCAAGTTGACCGAGTAATTCAGTATATCGCAAACCAGCGTCAACACCACGAGAAAAGGAATTTTCAGAATGAGCTTCGAGTAATTTTTAAGCGTTACAAAATGGAGTATGACGAGGCTTATATTTGGGATTAATCATCGGGTTGATAGGTTGAATTGGTTTTATGATTTCAGACTGGAAGGTTACTTCTTTTGGGAAGGCATTTTGCTTTTTACATATAAATTTGCGTTTCATCATTTGGCGAATTATCTCAAACACCGCCCAATTTGATTACTTTTGCAGCCTAAATTTTTAAAATAAAATGATTTCGGTTAATCAGTTATCCGTTCAATTTGGCGGCAATTTTTTGTTTGATGAAGTTTCCTTTTTGGTGAATTCACGCGATCGTATTGGCTTGGTTGGAAAAAACGGTGCAGGAAAATCTACCTTACTAAAAATATTGAGCGGCACGCAAGCTTCAGAATCTGGCTCCATTGCCAAACAAAATGATTGCACACTCGGATATTTGCCGCAAGAAATGGTATATCAATCGGGGCAAACTGTTTTTGATGAAGCAGCCACTGCTTTTGTGGAGATTAAAAATCTGGAACATAAAATTGAGGAAATTAATAAAGAGCTGGAAAAGCGTCAAGACCACGCCAGCAAGGAATATTTAGATTTGATTCATGAACAACATGATTGCAATGAACGCTACCAAATGTTGGATGGGTACAGCATTCATTCGAATATCGAATTGGTTTTATTTGGATTAGGATTTGAACGCTCCGATTTAACCCGTCTTACGGATGAGTTTAGCGGTGGCTGGAGAATGCGCATTGAATTGGCAAAAATTTTATTGCAAAAGCCCAGTGTGTTATTACTGGATGAACCCACAAATCACTTGGATATTGAAAGTATTCAATGGCTGGAGGATTTCTTGAAAAATTATGCTGGTGCTTTAGTGTTGGTGAGCCACGATAGGGCTTTTTTGGATAACATTACCAATCGCACCATAGAAATTAGTTTAGGGAAAATTTACGATTACAAAACAAATTATTCCCGCTATGTAGAATTACGGACCGAGCGAAGAGCGCTGCAACAAGCTGAAGCAAAGAACCAAGAAAAATACATTGAACATACAGAAGAGCTGATAAATAAATTTCGAGCAAAGAAAAACAAAGCAGCTTTTGCACAGAGTTTAATTAAAAAGCTGGATAAATTAGAACGCGTAGAAGTGGATGATGAAGAAACTTCTAGTATTCGATTCCGCTTTCCGGAAGCACCGCGATCAGGAAAAGTGACTGTTGAAGCAGAGCAGGTGCAGAAAAAATATGGTGATAAAGTCATTTTTTCGGGCATTGATTTTATGATCGAACGTCAGGAAAAAATTGCTTTTGTGGGTAGAAATGGAGAAGGAAAATCAACCTTGTCGAAACTGATTGTAGGCAAAGAACCATATGATGGAAAATTAACGATTGGCCACAATGTGGATATTGGTTATTATGCGCAGAATCAAGCGGAGATGCTGGATGGAGAGAAAACAGTTTTTCAAACCATTGATGAAGCGGCTGTGGGCGACATTCGTAAAAATGTAAGAGGTTTATTGGGCTCCTTCTTATTTGGTGGAGATACCATTGAAAAGAAGGTGAAAGTGCTTTCAGGGGGTGAAAAATCGCGTTTGGCAATGTGCAAATTATTGTTGCACCCCTATAATTTGTTAGTGCTGGATGAGCCAACCAACCACCTTGATATGCGTAGTAAAGATGTGTTGAAAAGCGCCTTAATTAAATACGATGGCACTTTAATTATTGTTAGCCATGACCGCGATTTCTTACAAGGATTAACAAATAAAGTTTTTGAGTTTCGAAATAAAACAATCAAGCAACACATTGGTGATGTGTATGATTTTTTGGCCTCCAAAAAAATGGCTTCCTTAGGTGAGCTGGAAGTAAAAGCGACAATGGCAAAAGCGGCTTCTGATGAAAAGAAGGCGCAAAAGGCTTCCAACGAAGAAAATAAAATCAGCTTCGAACAAAAGCGTGAAAGCGATAAGGAACTGCGTAAAATTGCCAATCAAATCAGTAAAAGCGAAAAGGAGATTGAACGCTTAGAAGCTGAAATCAAGCAAATGGATGAGGTGCTGATGGATCCCGAGAAATACAAGGAAGCTA